>CAUJJN010000030.1 GCA_963204905.1 Pseudomonadota bacterium | reverse complement strand
GTCGCCGTCCTTGCGCATCATATTATGGCCCATCAGCACGTTCATCAGGCCGGCGGGCTGGTGCGAGGAGAACACCTCGATCCGTTTTTCGGAGACGAAGATATCGTCGCGGCGCGTGAAGATGGTCGAACCCAGCTGCGGGATGAATGCGATCGGAGCCTCGGCGCGCATGCGCTTCAGGGCGGGGTAGGGATCGTTCCAGAACTCGCGAACGTCGATATCGAAATGAGGTGCGTTGGACATGGCGTTTCCGTGGCGGCAAGAGTTTTGCCGTAGCGTGGCTAACCGGAAACGACCTGTCAAATACTGCAAAATCGAATGGATGGGACGTCGCCCTGATCCGGATGCGCGAAGCCGATCATGCCGCGGGCGAACTGATCATCACTCGGGCGGCAGGATCGAGAGTGGCGTGCCCGCTTGCGCGGCGCGGGCTTCGGCCTTGTGACGGCCGCCGTGGTGCCGCTGCTGGCGTTTGGCGGCGTAGTAATAGCCGGCGGCGTAATAGTGGACCGCACGGTCAGGATTGCCGTTGGCAGCGCGATAGGCGCCCGCGAGATAGCGCACGGCATAGGTAAGGTTGGTATTGGGATCGTGAAGCCCGGCGGCGTTGCCGGTGTAGCCGAGGCCGCGGGCGGTGGCGAGCTTGATCTGCATCAGGCCGATGGTGCCACCGCGCCCGACCAGATGCGGCTGATAGCGGCTTTCGCGCACGATCACACGATGGACCAGGGCTTCCGGAAGGCCGTTGGCCCGCGCGTGCTCAGACACCATCGCCTCGTAGTTGGCGCGCTGCGCCGAGGCGGCGCCAATGAGCGAAAACGAGCACCCGACGACAAGCGCTGCGCACAGGACGGAAGGTTTCATATGTGTCCACACGACGGTTGGCGCGGAACAGGGCGCCGCAAGGCCGAAATCATGACGTGATCGAGTTCTTATGCGCCGCGAACTGTGGCATTGGCAGGGCAGGATGCAACGGGGGAACCTGGCGGAAGACGTCGCGTTGACTTGAGGATTTCATCAGACTCATCAGGGAGACAACCATGGCCTTCGATCAGGTGATGACAAAACCTCACAGCTTGATTGCCAGCGACCGCGTCGAAGGCACCGCTGTCCGGCGGCCGAACGGCGAGAAGATCGGCCATATCGAGCGGCTGATGATCGACAAGATCGGCGGCAAGGTGTCTTACGCGATCCTCAGCTTTGGCGGGTTCCTTGGTCTTGGCACCAGTCTTTTACCGTTGCCTTGGTCGCTTCTGACCTACAGCCGCGAGTATGAAGCCTATCAACTCGATATTTCCGATGACGAATTGAAGAAAGCGCCGTCGTTTCTGGCCGACAAGGATTTCGACTGGGGTGACCGCTCGCAGGAGGAAAACCTGCATCGCTACTACAGCGTGCCGCCTTATTGGGGCAGCTTCTGACGCCGCGCCAAAGCGTCATGCCGTCGTCATCGGGACGAGCAATGCGACAACCCATCCAGCCTCATATCGCAGGATTTGTTTACGTTGCCCCGCGTGGGCGCGATGTCGATCACACTCAACGATCGTGCGCGACCTGTCGTACGCGACTTGCGGGTTAGTACTTGCGGATTGGTTCCGACATTCTCGTTTCGATAATCGCAACCCAGTCTTTCGCGGATTGCAGTGTCATTGTGTCTCAACGCAGGAACATCCGTCACGCTCGCGTGTTCACCCTGCAGAGTTTCGCAGACAGAAGGGAGAAAACATATGCTTTCGAAGTCCATGATCACTGTGTTGGCTGGTTCGACGATGCTGGCAACCGCTGCATTCGCGCAGTCACCTTCCACCACCACGACGACGACCGCACCGCCGGCGGCGACGAGCACGGCTCCGGCATCCGATACGATGTCGCATCAGGGTCAGTGGCGCGCGTCGAAGGTCGTCGGTCTGAAGATCTACAACGACGGCAACGAGAGCCTCGGCTCCGTGAACGATCTGTTGTTCGACAAGGACGGCAAGATCGCCGCCGCGGTGATCGGCGTCGGCGGCTTCCTCGGCTTGGGCGAGCACTATGTCGCGGTGCCTTTCGAGAAGATCAAGTGGGTTGATACGCCGGTGCCCGCCGCCACCGCAAGCAATGGTGCGGCATCGACCGGCATGACCGGCCGCCCGACCTCGACCACCACGACGGGCGCGGCAACCACGGCGCCGGCACCGGCGGTCAAGGCGAATCCGTGGTATCCGGACCATGGCGTCTTCAACGCCACCAAGGATGAACTCAAGGCGATGCCGGAGTTCAAGTATTCGACCTGATCGGGTCGTTGAACTTGAACCCTGTGTAAGAAAGGGCCGGGCGACTGTGTCGTCCGGCCCTTCGCATTTTTTGACTTTCGGCGTCTTCTGTTCAAAGCGATCGCGTTCTGATGGAAACACCAGGGTTCGTCCTGGTCGTGACGAACCCTGCCATGGCAGCTACATGCGCTATTATTTCTTGATGAAGGGGCAGCCGCCTTCGCTGATCGGGCGGAACGCTTCGTCGCCTGGCACCGTGGCAATGAGTTTGTAGAGATCCCACTCGCTCTTCGACTCCGACGGCTTCTTCACTTCGAACAGATACATGTCGTGGACCATGCGGCCGTCTTCGCGGATGCGACCGTTCTTGGCGAAGAAGTCGTTGATCGGCGTTGCCTTCATCTGGGCCATCACCTTCGCGGTGTCGTCCGTGCCGGTGGCGTCGATGGCTTGCAGATAGTGCATCGTTGCCGAATAAAGCCCGGCCTGGATCATCGTCGGCATGTGGCCGACCTTTTCCATGAACCGCTTCGAGAACGCGCGCGTCTCGTCGTTCATGTCCCAGTAAAAACCGTCGGTGAGGATCAGGCCCTGAGCCTGGCTGAGGCCGAGGCCGTGCGAGTCGGTGATCTCCTGAAGCAGCGCGATCATCTTCTGACCGCCTTGGGTGATGCCGAATTCGGCCGCCTGCTTCAGCGAGTTCGTCGTGTCGCCGCCGGCGTTTGCGAGTGCGATCACCTTGGCCTTGGACGCTTGCGCTTGCAACAGGAACGACGAAAAGTCCGACGAGTTCAACGGATGCCGCACGCTGCCGACCACCTTGCCACCGGCGGCCTTGACGATGTTGGTGGCATCGCGCTCCAGCGCGTGGCCGAATGCGTAGTCGGCGGTGAGGAAGAACCAGGTGTCCTCGCCGCGCTTGACCATCGCCTTGCCGGCGACGCTCGATAGCGCATAGGTGTCGTAGGTGTAGTGCACGAAGATCGGCGAGCAGGCCTTGCCGGTGAGGTCCGAACTGCCGCCGCCGGAATTGATGAAAATCTTGTTCTTCTCGGTCAGCAGCGTCGACACCGCGAGCGCCACCGACGATGTGGGCACATCGAACACCGCATCGAGCTTGTCGTTGTCGATCCAGTTGCGCGCGATGTTGACGCCGACGTCCGGCTTGTTCTGATGGTCGCCCGCCAGCACGACGATGGGCTTGCCCTTCACCTTGCCCCCGAAATCCTCGACCGCCATTTGCGTGGCGACCAGCGAGCCCTTGCCGGTGGCGTCGGAATAGAGGCTCGACATGTCGGTCAGGACCCCGATCTTGACCACGTCGTCGGAGATCTGCGCCTGCGCCGTACCGCTGCTGAGGGCGATGGCGAGACCGGTGAGGAGCGTTGCGGTGGCATTCTTCATCAGGACGTTCTCCTTGGATTGTTCTTATTGCGGGTGCGCGCGGCGGCTCGCGCCGCCGGTTGCGGTTGTGCCAAGAACACAACCGGGCCGCAAGACAGATTGTCGCACCCGGGGAGAGCGCCGCGCCTCAGAAGGCGGGCAGCGCCATCACGGTCACCTTCACCACGCCGCTGGCCTCCGCGATCACCCGCAGCTTGGTGGAATCGAATGCGATGCCAGCGAGGCGGAGGCTATTGATGGCGGATTCGACCCGCACGGCGTCGTCCTTCTTCTGCAAGCTTCCGACGACGGCGCCGATCTGCTGACGGGCATCGGCGGCGAGCGGTTTGAGATCGATCACGGCCTTCTCCGCCACTGCCTTTTCGAGATAGGGGATCGCGGCGCGTGTCGCCGCGCCGAACAGGCCGTAGGCAGCCCCGGATTCGACCGCGAGCTTGATGTCGGTCAGGCGCACCGTCTGTTGCTTGTCGTCGAGAACCGGCTTGCCCCAGATGTGCACGGTGGCGTCAGCGCCGAACCCGAACCAGCTTCGTTTCTCCTTGGCGTCGACCACCAGCGAGATCAGCAGGCGATCACCCGCCGCCGCGACAGTGGCGCCCTTGACGGCGACCGCGACGGCGCTGTCCTTCTCCTCCGGGAATGTTTTTCCGGCGAGTTGCGCCGCCAGTATTTTGTTGATGTCGGTGAACGGCAAATCCACCGGCACGCCGATATCGACGCGCGCGGGGCGCGGGGCGACCAGTTCGATGGTGGCGGGGAAGGGGCATTGCGGCTTGGTTTCGCTGGCGGTGATCCGGGTTTCCGCGTTGACGCCGAGCATCAGCGTGACATTGCCGGCGTCGATCGCCGGCTGCACCGCGATGGCCTTGGTCGGCTTCAGTTCAAGCCATAATTGCGATTGCGGTACCGATGGGTTCTTCAGCGGAATCGATCGGCACATCTTGGCCCACTCCCGCCGCGCGTTCTGTTCGAGCAGGGGATCGTTGCGGATGCGCTGTTGCAAGGCGGCGAGCTGTTCGTTCACGGCCTGATCGATCGCCGGTTTGGTTTGCGCGGGAACGCTGACGCGGACGCCCGCGATCGAGAGATTGGTATCGCCGAGGTCGACTTGCGCGGCCAGGTTCGGCTCGATGCGCCAGTTCGCCGTCAGCGCGGGCCGCGATGTCATGCCGACAGTGCCGCGAATCTCGGCGTCGGCCTTGAAGGACTTGATGTTGATCGCGCCGATCTGCTTGGCCACATTGCCGCCGAGCAGCGAGCCCAGCGCATCGTTGATGGCGCCGCGCGCGCCGGCCGATAGCGAACCCGTCACGTTAAGCTTGCCCGTGATCGGCGTCGCCATCGTCAGTGCGTTTGACGCGCCGCTCGCGGTGATCGCGCCGCGCGCGGCGGTCCAGTTGATGTCGGCGTCCTGCAACAGTTGCGGCACCGGGTTGGCCGCTTTGCCGCCGAAGTCGCGCGGCGCGGCGCGCTCGGCGGTGTCGCCAAGAACCTTCAGCGGAATCTGGATCGGCACCAGCAAGGTGGAATTGCGCGCCGCCTCGGGGAGCGAGGGCAGTTTCGCGACCGGTGGCGGCGATGGACTCGGCGCGAACCAGTCCATCGCCTTCAGGGTGACAGCGAATGCGGCCGCAACCACCACGGCGGCGATCACAATGGATTTGAGACGCATCGATTTCCGATCCCCCGACAACGAAGCTTTCGTCGTCAATGGGATGTCACTGCGGCGTCGTCAAGGCGGCCCGGCGCTACAGCAATCCAAGCACGATCGCGCCGACGAAAGCCAGCGAAGCATAGGCGGTGAGGGTGGTGAGTTTGCCGAGCGTGATCATGGCCCATCTCCCCGTTGCGCGCTCTCGTCCGAACCTCGTCCTTAACCGGGATGCCCCGGCTCCGTTCCCGACAAAACGTCCGGCCCCCCGCCGGTCATGGTTAAAATTTCGTGAAATCAATGCGTTGAAGAGTCTTTAAAGAAATTCGACCAACGTGCGCGCATGAAGCGCCGGATCATTCTTTCCCTCATGGGCTGTGCCGCACTCGCCTCGCTGGCGGGATGCGGGCGCGGATTCTTTCAGGTCGAGCAGCGCGCGCCGTGGCGGGCCGAGGCCGAAGCGGCGTGTCTGAAATCCGGCACCGTGAAGGAAACCGCCGAATTGGTGCGGATTAATCCGATCTCCGGCCCGGGCGTGTGCGGCGCCGAGTTCCCGTTGAAAGTCGCGGCTCTGGGAGATGCTTCAACCTCGCTCGGCTTCGCTGACGACATGCGGCCGCCCGCCGCAGTCGGTGGCCGCAATAATCAGCCGCGCTGGCCGGGATCGCAGCCAAGCTATGCGGCTGCGCCGCCGTCGCGGGCGGTCGCGTCGCGTGCCGACTATGATGGCAACGCCGCGCGGGGGCCGGTGTCGCTGAATGCGCCGGGTGTCGCGCCCGCCGACGACGAAATTCCGCTGTCCGCCGAACCGAGCGCCAACACGCCGGCCGGCTGGCAGACCGGGCCGCAGCCTTATTCGCAGGGTGGCTATCAATCGCAGCGCGGTCGCGCCACCTCGAACGCGTCGCCGCAAGACGATACGCCAGGCGAAGCCGCGCCGCGCTATTCGCGCGCGTCCGCGATGCCGAACGAGGCCACGCGTGAAGCACCGTTGCCGGCGCTCGGTCCGGCGCGTGCGCCACGGGTGTCGGCGTTCGGTCCCGTCACATTGAAGCCGACCGCGACGCTGGCGTGTCCGATCGTGTCTGCGCTGGATCGTTGGTTGAGCGAGAACATCCAGCCGGCGGCGGTGCGCTGGTTCGGCGCGCGTGTCGTCGAGATCAAGCAAATCTCCGCCTATTCGTGCCGCGGCATGAACGGCAATCCCCGCGCGCATATTTCCGAACACGCCTTCGGCAACGCGCTGGACGTCGCCGGATTCACCCTGGCTGACGGCCGCTACATCTCGGTACAGAAGGGCTGGAAGGGTTTGCCGGAAGAACAGGGCTTCCTGCGCGACGTGCAGGGCGCGGCATGCCAGCACT
Organism: Pseudomonadota bacterium; assembly: GCA_963204905.1. Taxonomy (GTDB): domain Bacteria; phylum Pseudomonadota; class Alphaproteobacteria; order Rhizobiales; family Xanthobacteraceae; genus 62-47. Next base: position 2,867 of record CAUJJN010000030.1, on the reverse strand, counting down.
TCACCACCGTTCTGGCGCCGGGCGCCAACATCTATCACTACAATCACATTCACGTCGATCTGATGCGGCGCTCCAGCGGTCGCGTGGTCTGCAAGCCTGCGGCGGTGTCCGGCGAGGAGATCGCGGCGCGCGCCGGTCGCGGCGGCAACGTCGCCTATCGCGAGCCGGCCTATACCAGTTCGATCCCGCGCCGCGCGGGTCATGCGCCCGCGCCGAACCACGACGAAGACGACGACTGACCGGCGTACTGTTCAGGTTGGTGTCAGCGGACGCGCGACGCGCACCCGGGTCCGCGCGCTGATCGCGACAGTGGCGACGACGGCCGCCGCGAACAGGATGGTATCGACGTCGATCGATTCGTGATTCACCAATGCGGCAAGCGCGATGGTGACGAACGGTTGCAGCAATTGCAATTGTGAGATCTTGCTGAGACCGCAGATCGAAATTCCCGCGTTCCACGCGAAGAATCCGATCCATTGCGAAAACAGCGCGGCGTAGATCAAGCCAAGCCATGCGTCGCGCGGTACGCCTGAAAAATCGCCCGGCATCAGGAGCCCCGCGGCCGGTAACGTCAGCGGCAGCGCGATCACCATCGACCAACTGATGATTTCCCAGCCCGGCATGAATGCGGTGAGGCGGCCCGAGAAGCCGTAACCGATCGCGCCGCCGGCCACCGCCAGCAGCAGGAAAAGATCGCCGATGTCGATGCCGCCTTCGCCATGGCGCAGCGTGAACACGACCACCAGCACCGCGCCGACCAGCGCCGCGATCCAGTAGGCGAGGCCCGGGCGTTCATGCGTCACCCACACGGCGACGATCGCGGTAGCGATCGGCAGGATGCCGAGCACAACGCCGCCATGGGCCGCCGGGAGCGTTTGCATCGCCATCGCCATGAACAGTGGAAAGCCGACGACGACGCCGAGCGTGCCGACCGCCAGCGATAACCAGGTGTGTCTCGGCGGCAGTGGCCGGCGCAGGATTGCAAGCACCGCCAGCGCGCACAGGCCGGCGATGGCGGAGCGGCTGGCCGTGATGAAATACGGATCGAAGCCGGTCAGCGCGAGACGGGTCGCCGGCAGCGTCCCGCCGAAGATCACGACGCCGAGGAACCCGAGCGACAGGCCCAACGACTGGCGCGAGATGAGTGACGACATGCGGACTACGGATGAAGAGAGCACAAGATGCCGCGGGCGGCGCGATTGCAGTCATCGTGCTGTAAAGGGTCGCTCGTCGGCTGGCCAGCACGCGATGGCTTTTGGGCGCGACGGCATGGCTGCAATGCAAGCACCGGCGTCCGATACGGTGTGTCAGCTCGCGGTGGCGTTCCTGCGCTGGTCTTCGACCTCGTCAGCGGCTATCGGAGGCACCAATTGCGGCGCGGTCGAATAGATCACGTAGCCACCCCCGTTTCGCTTGGCCTGGTAGAGGGCCTGATCGGCGCGGTGGAGCAATTCCTCGGGCGTCAGGGTCTGTTCGCAACTCATCAAGGCGATTCCGACGCTGGTGCCGAGCGAGATGGCGTTGCCGTTGATATGGTAGGTCGTCGCGATGTCCGTGATGATGCGTTTCGCCAGCGCCAGTGCCTGCTCGCGTGTTCTGACGTCCGTCTGCACCAGCACGAATTCGTCGCCGCCGAGACGCACCAGCAAATCCGTTTCGCGGGTGAGGCGGGACAGGCGCTTGGCCACTTCCTGAAGGATCGCATCGCCGGCCGGATGTCCGAAACGATCGTTCGCGGTCTTGAAATGATTGAGATCGAGACTGTGGATCGCGAGGCTGCAGCTATCCCGGTAGGCGGCGGCGACGGCGTTCTCGAGATTTTCGCTGAGCGCAAGGCGATTTGACAGGCCGGTGAGCGGGTCGCGTCTGGCAAGGTTGGCGAAGCGAATCTTGAGCGTCAACTGGCTGACGATGGTTGCGTAGAGATGCCGAACGGTTTCGAACGCGCCGATCAGGAAGACGGTCATTACAAGGGCGAGGCACAGATAGACCGGTCCACCGACGTAGATGCTCGCCACAATCGAAGGGACGGATATGATCAGGAGGTTCATGATCGCCATGTAGGGCCGATAGGCGACGCGGGTGATGGTACCGGCGCCATAGGCGAACAGCACCCCCACGATCAGCATGTGAACGTGCGGGTGGGGCAACATGAAACAGCGCGCGCCCATCACGCTGACGATAACGGTGCTGACGAAGCTTCGCGTGGCGAACCGTCGCTCCCAGGTCCAGGCGGTAACGAGCGAAAGCGGAGCGGCGGCGGTGGCCTTGCGATAGCGATACACCAGTACGATTCGCTCCGCCGACACCAGAACCGCCAGCACGGTCACCACCAGAATGATCGGATCCCTGGTTCCGGCAACGATCGCAGCACCGACAAGGCTGAGACAGATCGACAGGATGACGATCGGCGGGACGAGGTTGAACAGCGAATCCACCAGTTCGACGTAGACCGCGTCTGTCGGGCGATCGAAACGGAACAGGGAATTGATATGACGCTTCATTGCGAGACCTGATCTGCGTCGATCCGTGCTGATTTTCGGTTTGTATCGGTCAGCCGTAAAATCAACGGTCGTCAAAAAGCTCAAGTTTGAAACGTTTGGAACCGGCGCAATGGCGAGGAGGCCGGCGCGAAGCGCCGACCTCCTCATTGGATCGATGGAAATCGATATCAGCCAGCCTGTAAGCCGGGTTCTGTAGGGCACCGCCCGTTTGCACGAACGATACGTGACGGCCATTCGTCTGGGACAATGTTCGCACATTGCCTCAAGCAACCTACCCGGACGGCAGATCCGACACGATCTCGCGGGGTTATCGCTTGCGCGAACCAGCCGCTGTGCCGTCCCTATTCGGTTTTGCTCCCGGTG
>CAUJJN010000029.1 GCA_963204905.1 Pseudomonadota bacterium | reverse complement strand
ACTTTCAAGGGGCTGGAAAACCTGCTCGATGCCATGGAAAAGGCGGACATTCCCGCCGAGTGGCTGAAGAAGCTCGCGGAGAAATATCTCACCGACGAGGAGAAGCAGCAGATCGAGGCCATGGGCTGGGACAAGCTCATGGAGACGCTGAAGAAGCGCCTTGAGGAGCAGAAGAAGCGCCATCAGGGCGGTTCGAAATGGATCGGCACCGCCGGCACCTCGCCATTCGGCGCCTACGGCTACAATCCCGAAGGGGTGCGGATCGGCCAGGACAAGAACCGCAACAACCGCGCCGTGAAGGTGTGGGACAAGCGCGAGTTCAAGGATCTCGACGGCAACGTCGAGCTCGGCATCCGCAACATCAAGGTGGCGCTGCGGCGGCTGCGCAAGTTCGCGCGCACCGGCGCGCCGGACGAACTCGATCTCGACACCACCATCAAGGAAACCGCCAATCACGGCTATCTCGACGTGCACATGCGGCCGGAGCGGCGCAACGCGGTCAAGGTGCTGGTGTTCTTCGATATCGGCGGCTCGATGGATTCCCACATCGCGCAGGTCGAGGAATTGTTCTCGGCGGCGAAGACCGAATTCAAGCACATGGAATATTTCTACTTCCACAACTGTCTCTATGAAGGCGTGTGGAAGCAGAACAAGCGTCGGTTCACCGACCGAACGCCGACCTGGGACGTGCTGCACAAGTACCCGCATGACTACAAGGTGGTGTTCGTCGGCGACGCCTCGATGTCGCCATACGAGATCATGGTGCCGGGCGGCTCGGTCGAGCATGTCAACGAGGAGGCCGGCTCGGTCTGGCTGGAGCGCATCACGCGAACCTATCCGCACGCGATCTGGCTCAACCCGGTGGCGAAGAAACATTGGGACTATTCGGAGTCCACCACGATCATCCGCCGGCTGTTCTCGGAGCGCATGTTCCCGCTGACGATCGAAGGGCTCGAAGGCGCGATGAAGGAACTGGTGAGGTAACAACAATGGCGCAGACGATCACCCGCGGTATCAAGAAGCTGCTCGCGGAAGCCAACAACGAAATCGAGACGATGAGCGTCGCTGACGTGAAGGCGGCGGTGGCGCGCGGCGACGCGGTCGTCATTGATATCCGCGATCCGCGCGAACTCGAGCGCGAGGGCAAGATTCCCGGCTCGTTCTCCTGCACCCGCGGCATGCTGGAATTCTGGATCGATCCGGAGAGCCCCTATGCCAAGCCGATTTTCCAGGAAGAAGGCAAGAAGTTCATCTTCCATTGCGCATCCGGCTGGCGTTCGGCGCTCGCCGCCAAGACCGCGCAGGACATGGGCCTGAAGCCGGTGGCGCATCTCGGCGGCGGCTTCACCGCGTGGCGCGACGCCGGAGAAACGGTCGAGAAGGTGACGCCGAAGGCGAAGGCTTAAGGCCCGAATGCTCTTTCGTCATTGCGAGCGAAGCGAAGCAATCCAGTGGCCAAATAAAAGAGCTGGATTGCTTCGTCGCTTGTGCGCCTCGCAATGACGAGGGTGTTTGGTAATTGCACGCAGTTCAATGAAAGACCGAATATGTCCACCACCGACGATCCGCTCGTTTCCACCGAATGGCTCGCGGCGCATTTGAACGATCCGCGCGTCAAGGTGATCGACGCGTCGTTCAAGATGCCCGGCGTGCTGCCGCTGCCGATCGACGATTTCCGCGCGGCGCATATTCCGGGCGCGGCGTTTTTCGATGTCGAGGCGGTGTCGGATCATGCGTCGCCGCTGCCGCACATGTATCCCGACGGCGCGCAGTTCGCCCGCGACGTCGCCGCGCTTGGCATTTCCAATGGCGATACCGTGGTGATTTACGATGGCGGCGGCTGGGTCGCCGCGCCGCGCGCGTGGTGGATGTTCCTGTCGTTCGGCCATCGTGACGTGAAAATCCTCGAAGGCGGTTTGAAGAAGTGGCGCGCCGAGGGACGTTCTGTTGAGGCGGGCGACGTCTCGCCGAAGCCAGGGCGCTACAGCGCGGCGACGCTCGATGCGAACTTTATCCGCAGCAAGGCGCAGATGGTCGCCAATCTGGATGCGAAGACGGAACAGGTGATCGACGCCCGCGCAACCGGCCGTTTCGACGGCAGCGTTGCCGAGCCGCGCGCCGGCCTGCGTTTGGGTCACATCCCCGGCAGCCGCAACCTGCCTTACAGTCTGCTGTTCGATGCCCAGACCGGCGCGATGAAGCCGCTCGCTGACCTGCGGCAGGCGTTCGAGAGCGCCGGCCTCGATCTCGCCCGCCCGGTGGTGACGACCTGCGGCTCGGGCGTGTCCGCCGCGGTGTTGACGCTCGCGCTCTATCGTCTCGGCGTGCGGGGCTCGGCGCTCTATGACGGCTCGTGGTCGGAGTGGGGCCTGCAAGGCGGCCCGCCGGTGGCGACCGGCCCGGCCTGAAGATCAGCCTTGTTGCGGCCTCACGCTTCTTGCGATGAAGGCAAGGCCGGACCAGCCTTGAGGCGTTTTACTGTCCGAACGGGAACAGCAGATTGGGCGCGGATGCAGGCGCTTGCGTTTGCGGCCTGACGGGTTGCCGAACGACAGCGCGCGGGCGAGCGCGGACTGCGGCGGTTCGCTTGCGAACCGGTTGCCGAACCGCATGGCCTTGCGCCAGCGCCCATTCCCGCGAGCGAGGCAGCGGGATCGGCCCGCTGATGGCGACGGCCGGATCGGGGATCGCCGACGACGCGGGTTCGGTCGGCGTCAGCATGGCGGTTTTGATCGGCGCGTCGGTTGGTGGCAGCGGCGCGGGCCGGGTCTCCTGCGTCATTGCGACGTCGGGAATGCGCGGCGTCGTGGTCTCTACCGTTGCCGCCTCGATCTTTGCCACCTCGATATTGGCCGGCTTCGGCTGGGCTGGTTCGGCTTGCTGAACGGTTTCGGCCTGTACGCGCTGGGGTGATGCAGGTTGAGCCTGAGCCGGTTCGACTTTTGTGATGTCTGTGGGCTTCACGGTCGGTTCGGGGCGGAGAGTTTCAGGCTGGCCGGCAGGTGTCTCCACGGCTGTTTGCCGCGTGTCCGGCTGGGAGGAGGGTGTCGCCGGGGACGCAACCTTCTCGGTCGTTCCCTCGTCGATCGTCCTGGACGATCCGCTTGTCGTCTTCGCTACGGCTGGCGCTGGCTTCGGATCGGGAGCGGAGAGGTCCGGCGAGGGCGGCGCGACAGTGATGTCCGTTGTTTCGGGAGCGGGAGCGATGGGCCCGGTCACGGGCGTCGGAGTGGAGCGAGGCGCGGCATCAAGCACCGGCGCATCGACCCGCAGCAGCGCCAGCGTCGGTGGCGCGGCGTCGGGCGTCGGAGCATCGGCGGTCGCGGTGCGCGGCAAGGCCGGGGCGGGCGGCGTCGCGGGCAGGCTGGCGAACCGTTCGTGGGACGCGCGCAACAGCGCGGCCGCGCCGAGGCCGAAAACCAATGTCGAGAACGACAGCACGATGGCGGCGAGCAGGAAACGGAAGCCGGGAAGCATGGAAGTCCATCCGTCGTCGCAAGGCGCGGGCCTGCGGGAGCTTGTCGGGTACGCGGGTGGCAACTAACGGACCTGAGGCGGCGTGCCGCGAATCAGGCCCATCGACCATAGTTCAACGCGGCGGTTCCGGTCGCAAAAAGTTCACCGGCCAGAACCGCGGGATTTGGAGCTTTCCCTTGCAAGTCGAGGCGTCAGGTTCCATAGCAGACCAAATCTTCGGACATGATTTTCTGCTGGCTTTGCCGGCTGCCCCGCCGCCCTTTCCGGCGGCCGGGTGCGGTATTCGTGCAACGCCCAGTGGCGAATTGGAAAATATGACGGATTCCGGGCGGATTTTGCCGGTTCTGTCTTGAATGCGCCGCTATCGTGGGCGATCTGGCGTTAACGATCCGGAGTCGGCTTGGGATTATAAAACGACGATGATGATCAGAACCACTTTGACGATTTTGGCGGCCGGCATGCTTTGCGCCGCCGGAAGTTCACTGGCCTCGGCTCAGGCCGGCGGCTATTCGCCGAGCCTTGACGGCTATCGCGGCGCGCCTCCGCGCCAGATGGATGAAATGCCCAACTTCGACGACGTCGATGACGGTCCGTCGCAGCGTTACGGCAATTCTACCGCGCTGCCCGCGCCCGGCCCGGTCATGTCCCCGGACGATCCTCGCTATGGCCGTGGCGCCGGCAATCCGCAGGTCTACTCGCATCAAGCCGCCCCGCAGGGCCCGGTGATGTCGCCGGATGATCCGCGTTACGGCCGGCCCTACGCACCGTCTCCGGCTTACTCCGACCGTGGCAACGGCGGCTATGGCAACGGCGAGCGTCCGCCTGCGGGCATCAACGGCGGTCAGGGGAGTGTGACTGGCTCGGTGCCGCCGGCCTCGATGGGCGGCGACGGACGGCCGACTGTGCTTTCCGCGTTGCCTCCGGACGATCAGCCGGAAGCCGATGAGGGCGGCGAGGCGCAACTCGCGCCGAACCTGCGCCGTCAGGAAGTCACTTTCGTCACCAAGGAGCCGGCCGGCACCATCGTCGTCGATACGCCGAACACCTATCTTTACTACGTGCTCGGCAACAATCGCGCGATCCGCTATGGCGTCCGCGTCGGCCGTGACGGTTTCACCTGGACCGGCGTGCAGAAGATCACCCGAAAGGCGGAGTGGCCGGATTGGCATCCGCCGACAGAGATGATCGAGCGCCAGCCTTACCTGCCGCGCTTCATGGCCGGCGGCCCGGGCAATCCGCTCGGCGCGCGTGCGATGTATCTCGGTTCGACAGTCTATCGCATCCACGGCACCAACCAGCCCTCGACCATCGGCAAGTTCGTGTCGTCGGGCTGCATCGGCATGCTGAACGAGGACGTCGAGAACCTGTTCGACCGCGTCAAGGTCGGCACCCGCGTCGTGGTGATGCCGGGCAGCGCCAAGTCCTCGCCGGCACCGAC
>CAUJJN010000028.1 GCA_963204905.1 Pseudomonadota bacterium | reverse complement strand
GAGAATTGATATGGCGAACGGCAACGGTACCCCGCCGGAGGCGGCACCTCCCCCGCAGCTCAACGTGCTCGCGCAATACACCAAGGACCTGTCGTTCGAGAACCCCAACGCGCCGAAATCGCTGGGCCAGCAGCAACAGCAGCCCTCGATCAACATTCAGATCAACGTCGGGGCCAACAATATCGCCGAAAACGAGTACGAAGTCGTGCTCTCCATCGAAGGCAAAGCTGAAAACGAAGGCGCGGTGATGTTCAATTTCGAACTCGCCTATGCCGGTGTGTTCCGGATCGTCAATGTTCCGCAGGAAAACCTGCATCCGCTCGTGATGATCGAATGCCCGCGGCTGCTGTTCCCGTTCGCCCGCGAGATCATCGCGACCTCGGTGCGCGACGGTGGCTTCCCGCCGCTGATGCTCGACCCGGTCGATTTTGTCGGCCTGTACCGGCAGAACATGGAACGCCAGGCCGAGCAGATCAAACCAAGCTGAGCAGCCTCGTCCTATCGCCGTTCGACTGGCGCCATTTGGGTTCCTTCGTCGCATGATGGAGGAACCCAAATTTTTTGACCCGGCCGCGCATTCGCTTTTCGTCGGGCGAACTCGGCTGTTGGGCTATTCCGGCGCGCTGTTGGCATATTCATGCCAGATCGGCTTGTCACCAAGCGTCGCGACAAACGCCCGATGCGCGTTGCGGTCATCCTCGGTCAGGCGCGGCGCAAGCGGCGCCACGCGTTGCCGGCGTGGCGCCTCGCTGAGGCCACGACCGTGCGTCACGATATTTCCCGTCAGGATCAGTTGCGACTGCCGCGCCCCGATCAGATCGATATAAACCTCGGCCAACAGTTCGGCGTCGAGCAGCGCGCCGTGCTTGGTACGGTGCGAGTTGTCGATCGAATAACGCGAGCAGAGATCATCCAGCCGATTTGACACGCCGGGATGCTTGCGGCGAGCCAGCAACAACGTATCGACCAGTCGATCGCGCGGGATCGCAGCGCGCGCCATGCGGCCCAGCTCGGCATTGATGAAGCCAATATCGAATGACGCGTTGTGAATCACCAGCGGCGCGTCACCGATGAATTCCAGAAACGCATCGACGACATCCGAAAACTTCGGCTGGCCCGCGAGAAAATCACTCGATAACCCGTGCACCGCGAATGCCTCTTCGGGCATGTCGCGCTCCGGATTGATGTAGCAGTGATAAACCTGACCGGTCGGCATCCGGTTGAATATCTCGACGCAGCCGATTTCCACCAGCCGGTCGCCGCGCAGCGGATCAAGGCCGGTGGTTTCCGTATCGAGAACGATTTCACGCATCAGTTTTCAGCCGTTTCAAAGCGAATCAGGCTCGCCGGATCGGCAGTTTAACAACTTGTTCGAGAATTTCGCGAACGCGAATCCGTACCGGGTCGAGACCGTGGGATGTATCCACCACAAAGTCGGCGCGCCGCCGCTTCTCGGCATCCGGCAACTGCTTGGCGAGGATCGCATCGAGCTTTTCCGGCGTCATACCGTCGCGCGCCAGAATTCGCTCGCGTTGAACGTCGGCGGCGGTCGTCACCACTACCACGGCATCAACTCTGCTTTCGCCGCCGGTTTCATAGAGCAACGGGATGTCGACAACCGCCACCGGCGCACCGGACTTCCTGGCATCATCGACAAACTTCTGATGATGCGCGCGCAGCATGGGATGCACGATACTTTCCAGCTTTTTCATCGCCTCGCTATCGTGGACGACGCGCGGCGAAAGCAAGGTGCGATCGACCTTGCCGTCGACAGTCGTGCCGGGAAATGCCGCTTCGATCGCGGCGACTGCTTCTCCTTCGTAAAGGCGATGCACGGTGGCGTCGGCGTCATAGACTGGAACGCCAGCCTCTTCGAACATCTTTGCGGTGGTCGATTTTCCCATCCCGATCGAGCCGGTCAGTCCCAGTATTCGCATCGATAGGCTCCTAAAAACGGAGAAGATTCCGGCTCCGCAAGAAAGCTGTAAGCGGCAGCAGCGGCATTCCCAGGATGGTGAAATAGTCGCCTTCGATCCGCTCGAACAGATGTACGCCGAACCCTTCGAGTTGATAGGCTCCGACGCTGCCCAACACCGCATCGCCTGCCTCGGCAAGATAAGCCTCGATCGCCATTTCACTTAATGGCCGCATCGTCATGCGTGCGATGCTGACATCGGAAAACAGAATCTGCTCGTCGCGCGCCACCGCGACGGCGGCATGAAGCTCGTGGGTCTTGCCAGCCAGCATCGCGATCTGGCTGGCAGCAGCGTCGCGATCCGCCGGCTTGCTGAAGCGGTGCGCACCCAGCGCCAGCGTCTGGTCCGCGCCAATCACATAGCGACCTGGATGTAACGTGGATATCGCCAATGCCTTGGCTCGCGACAAACATTCCGCCACCTCACCCGGTGCGGTCAATCCTGATTGCGCTTCGATGGCACGCTCATCGATCTCGGCCGGAATCGCTTCGAAAGCCAGACCGGCGGCCGCGAGAACAGCTTGCCGCGCGTAGCTTTTCGACGCCAGAATCAGCGGCGGCTGACCCTGCGCCAGCATGGCGCGCGGATCCGTCATTCCGGGCCTCGCTGCCGTTGTCGATCAGCGTAGAGCTTGATGACGGCGGCTGCGGTTTCCTCGATGGAGCGTCGCGTAACATCCAGCAAGGCCCAGCCGTGCCGGGCACTGAGACGGCGAGCGGCGGCCACCTCGTCGGTCACCGATTCCTTGTCGGTATATATGTCGTTGGCGGAGTGGGCGCCGATGCTCAGCAATCGATTTTGTCGAATCTGGATCAACCGTTCCGGCGTGGCATGCAGACTGACCACCAGCGGCTTTTTCAGCGTCTCGAGTTGCGGCGGGATTGGAACGCCTGGCACCAGCGGAACATTCGCGGTTCGAATGCCGCGATTGGCGAGATAAATCGACGTCGGTGTTTTCGAAGTTCGCGACACCCCGACCAGAACGACATCGGCCTCCTCGAGGCCTTCGACGTGTTGGCCGTCGTCATGCATCATGGTGTAGTTGAGCGCGTCGATCCGCTTGAAATAATCAGCGTTCAGCGTGTGCTGCGCGCCGACGCGACCGGTCGTTGGCGCACCGAGATAAGCTTGAAACAACTGCATGACCGGGCCGATGATCGACAGGCTCGGAATATTGATCTCCTTGCACTTGTCTTCCAGCCGGCCGACCAGACCTTCTTCGAGTAATGTGAACAGAACGATCCCGGGCGCTTCCTCGATTTCGGTCAGCACGCGATCGAGTTGCTTCTGGCTCCGCACCAGCGGATAGACGTGTTCCACCGGTGTCACGTTGGCATATTGCGCCGCGACCGCCCGCGCCACCGTGATCAGAGTCTCGCCGGTCGAATCCGACACCATATGAAGATGAAAATAGTTACCCGTGGTCGGCACGCTAACAATCCCGTCCTGACATTTACGTTTGCAGTTCATCGAAAAGCGAACGTCACATCCGCTCTGATCTGCCCTGTGTATTGTGTGAATCGGTGTGGACGATTTACGAAGTTTTTACCATCAGCCCAAGGGGGCGGGAAAACCGGGGTTGTTCTGCACAGGGGTGTCTTCGTGGACAAGATTCTCTATGGGTAGAGAGTCTAGCGGGAATAGACATGGTTGTCGCTTGATAACTTTGACCCGCAAGTCCCCAACAGATTGATAAATATGATTATATTTATCTTCGCCAAATGTATGGGGACACCGGTGACAACTTTGCCGAAGGTTTGGACAATCCGGGACAGGATTGTTCGGCCGCAATTCACGGTCACTCAGACTCAAACCTAAGATTCTATAAATATTGATTTGGAAAGAGGCCTCCGGCGGATATTGATGTGCCCGGAGCCGATGCGGTTCGCGATGGCTCACACCCGACAACCTTCATCCATGTGAAGCGGTTCCAGCCCGCATCATATCCCGATCAAGCAAAGAGACTGGCAGATGTATGAGTGGGTCAAGGCTTTCCACGTCATCGCGGTGATTTCCTGGATGGCCGGGATGCTCTATCTGCCGCGCCTGTTTGTCTATCACTGCGAGGCAGAGGCCGGGTCCAAGCAATCCGAGACATTCAAGGTGATGGAGCGGCGGTTGCTGAAAGCCATCATCAATCCGGCGATGATCGTAACCTGGGTTCTTGGACTGTACATGGCCTGGAGCGGGCACTGGTTTCAGAGTGGTTGGTTTCACGTCAAGCTGTTCCTCGTGCTGGTGCTGTCGGGCGTGCATGGGCTGTTCTCGCGCTGGGTTCGCGAATTCAATCAGGACCGGAATACGCGAAGCCATAAATTCTATAGGATAATCAACGAAGTACCGACGATCCTGATGATCGGGATCGTCATCATGGTGATCGTCAAGCCATTTTGACGCGGATTTCCGCGTGCGGCGTTGCTTGCGCCGTCTTGCGCGGCAGCCGCTGATTTTCTATATTCGTTCCATCCCACCCCACGCAGGCGGATGTGGTTGTCGCCCGAAAGCCAAACGG
>CAUJJN010000027.1 GCA_963204905.1 Pseudomonadota bacterium | reverse complement strand
CGGACGCCTCTTCGACAGCATCGGCAGGCGTGTGATGATCACCTTCACTTACGCGATCTCCGGGATCCTGCTCGCCATCTCGGGCTATCTGTTCGCCATCGACGTGTGGAGCGCACAGACGCAGACGATCGCATGGATGGTTATCTTCTTCTTCGCATCGCCTGCCGCGAGCGCCGCCTATCTCACTGTCAGCGAGACGTTTCCGATCGAGGTGCGGGCATTGGCGATCGCCATGTTTTATGCGGTCGGCACCGGCATTGGCGGCGTAGCGGGTCCCGCCTTGTTTGGCGCCCTCATCGACAGCGGATCCCGCGTCAGCGTGTTTGTCGGCTATCTGTTCGGTGCCGGACTGATGATTGCGGCGGCGATTGTCGTATGGTGCTATTGTATCGCGGCGGAACGGCAGCCGCTGGAGACCGTCGCGCGACCGCTCGCGGTCGCTGAATGAATGGAGATGACAGATCGATGAAGGCGATAGGTGAGTTGCGCGCAAGGGAGATATCGAATGTGAAAGAGGCGGCCGCATCACAGTTCCCGCCGTCGCTGGACCTCGACGCATGCGCGCTGTTGCTCGATATCGACGGAACCTTGATCGATCTCGCACCGACGCCGCGCAGCGTCGTTGTTCCCCCCGATCTTGTTCCCACGCTCGATGGATTGTTGAAACGCACCTCCGGCGCGCTGGCGCTCGTGAGTGGACGATCTCTCGAAGACATCGATTGGATTTTCGCGCCGGCACGTTATCCGTCGGTTGGCGGCCATGGGGCGGAGATGCGGCTGTCCATCGATAGCGAAGCTGTCGCGGCCCATGCGCCGCCGATGAATCCGGATTTGAAGCGTCGCTTTGCCGCCATTGCGCAGATGCATTCGGACATTCTGGTGGAAGACAAGGGCTATTCCTTCGCGTTGCATTTCCGGCAAGCGCCGCATCTGGAAACCGCGATCTATGACGCAGTGTCCGCAATCCGCGCCGATCTGCCGAACGCGCCGATCGAAGTCCTGCCCGGCAAGGCGGTGTGCGAGATCAAGCATTCCGGCGTCACCAAGGCGACGGGTGTGCGCGAATTAATGTCGCACGCACCTTTCAAAGACAGGCGACCGGTGTTCCTCGGTGACGACGTGACGGATGAAACTGTGTTCGCCATCATGCCGGATTTTGATGGCTTGTCATTTTCCGTCGGGCGTCAGGCGCGCGGCGTGGCGGGAACCTTCTCCGGACCAAGCCAGGTCAGACGCTGGCTCGCAAATCTCCTGAATGGAACCCGAAGCGACATTTCTTCTGCTTAGGAAAATTCGTTTTACGACAACACTTGTCGCATCGCGCGAAATGCTTTGGCGACGCGCATTTATGGAATGGCAAGCGCGCAAGGAACGAATCGGAACTCGGGTTCCGTTGTGACGCGCGTGCTCGGCGTCTTAGTCAAAAGCTTGAGCGCGAGGCTCGCGCATCATCAAACGATGGGAACTTCCATCAAATCGTTGCTTTCAATTGCTGTTTTCTCTTGTCAGAGAGCGCGGTCTCAAACACCGAATAGATATTCGCGTCACATAACCGGATTCATCATCGCGGTTCCCTCGCGATCGAATCCAAATCTGATCGCAATGAGTTTGAGTTGTGGCGAGGAACCATATTGATGAACAGTCGTTTATGTTACGGACTGAAACACATCAGGAGGGGACCCTGTGAGTCTCGTGGTCGTATCCAATCGCGTGGCGCGCGCGAAAGCCAACGAGCCGATGACCGGCGGCTTGGCGGCGGCGTTGTTGCCGGTGGTGGAAAATTCCGGCGCGATATGGGTCGGCTCCAGTGGCGATGTTCGCGACAATATAAAGAAGGATCCCTTCGCTGAAGTGGAGCCGCTCGGGTCCGGAGCGTTGGCAATGCTTGATTTGCCGGCGGCGCACTACGGTGGCTATTACGAGGGCTTCGCGAATTCCGCGTTATGGCCGGCATTGCATTCGCGCACGGATCTCATTCGTGCGTCTAACGATGACTATCGCTCGTACCGCGAGGTCAATGCATTTGTGGCCCGCGCGCTGTTGCGCTTTCGCAAACCCGACGCGACCTTCTGGATTCAGGACTATCATTTCCTGACGCTGGGCGCCGAGCTGCGAAAACTGGATGTGAAACAGGCGATCGGCTTTTTTCTGCACACGCCGTGGCCGTCCCGCGCGATCATCAGCGGCGTGCCGAACCACCGCGACCTCGTCGAAGCGATGCTGGCCTACAATCTGATCGGATTCCAGACAGAAGACGACTGCGCCAACTTCACCGACTATCTGGAAAGCGAGTTGGGACTTCGCGTGAAAGCAGGCGAGGTTCTGTCACGCTTTGGCGTTTCCCGGTTGGCGACGTTTCCTATCGGTATCGATGTCGACAAGTTCTCCGCGCATGCCGTCAAGGCGATGTCGCATCCGGATGTTTCGCGTCTGCGCCGGAGCCTGCATGGCGAAAAGCTGGCGATTGGCGTCGACCGGGTGGACTACTCCAAGGGCCTGGTCAATCGCGTGAACGCTTTCGATCGGATGTTGACCCTCAACCCGTCCCTGAGCCGCACGGTGTCGCTGCTGCAAATTGCGACGCTGTCGCGCGGGGGGATTGAAGCTTATGGTCATCTTCAGGATCAACTTGCGAAGCTGGTCAGCGACGTCAACGGGCGTCACGGCGAGGTTGACTGGACGCCGATCCGGTATCTCAACAAAGGGTTCAGCCAGACGGTTCTTGCGGGCCTTTATCGCACCGCGCAGGTCGGCGTGGTGACGCCGCTGCATGATGGCATGAACCTGGTGGCCAAGGAGTATGTCGCCGCGCAGAATCCGTCCGATCCGGGGGTGCTGGTGTTATCGAAATTCGCCGGCGCCGCGAATGAGCTCGATGCGGCGTTGCTCGTCAATCCCAACGATATCGATGGCATGGCGCGCGCAATCGCGACGGCGCTGTCGATGCCGCTGGTGGAGCGGCGGATGCGATGGGAGGCGATGATGAAATCCCTGCGCGTCGGCACCATTCAGCAGTGGTTCTCGGATTTCATCGATGCCCTCGGCGATGCGCACACGGCGCGTGACGGAAAGCCGATCATCGCCAACCCTGATGTCGCGCCGGTGTGGCCGCTCCGAGCGGGTGCGGCCCGCGCCCCCGCGAGCTGGCGGGTTCACTGAAATCAGGACACGGCAAAGCAACCATCCGCGTCGTCAAACGAACCGGGCGAAGGCGGACGCGACCGCGGCGTAAACATGCTGCCGAAACGGCACGACGAGCGCGGCGACGCGGTCGAGGCGCTCCCAGCGCCAGCGATCGAATTCGGGAGGCTGCCCGTTACGAGTGGCCAGCGGATCGATTTCCATATCGTCGCCAACGAAGCGCAAAGCGAACCACTTCTGACGTTGCCCGCGAAATTTGGCTAGCCGATGTGAGGGTGGGCCGTCGTAAGCGGGAAAGTCGTAGGTCATCCAGTCGGTCTCGCCGAGGTAGTCCGCGTGGGTCACTCCCGTCTCTTCCCACAGTTCGCGCATTACGGCGTCGCGCGGATTTTCGTTGGCGTCGATGCCCCCTTGCGGCATCTGCCATTCCAGGCCGGGCAGAACGATTTCGGGGCCATCGTCACGGTATCGCCGGCCGATCAAAACCTCACCTTCGGCATTGAACAGCGCGACCCCGACATTTGGTCGATACGGCTTGTCGGAGGGTGTCATCGCGGAGCGGCGAAATCCGTGAATTCCTTGACGACACGTTCATAGACAGGTCGCTTGAACGGGACGATCAGTTCGGGGAGATTTTGCATCGGCTCCCAACGCCATTTGATGAATTCAGGTTTGTGGCCGTCGCCTGGATTGAGCACGTCGATCTCGGAGTCCTTGCCGGTGAACTTCATCGCGTACCACTTCTGGCGCTGCCCGCGATAGCGCCCCTTCCAGGCGCGGCCCGCGACCGTGCGTGGGATGTCGTAGATCAACCAGTCCGGGACTTCGCCGATTTTCTCGACCGAGCGAACGCTGGTTTCCTCGAACAGTTCGCGCTTCGCGGCTTCCCAGGTGTCCTCGCCAGGGTCTACACCGCCTTGCGGCATTTGCCAGACGTGGGTTTCGTCGACGTGCTCCGGGCCTCCGGCGCGGCGGCCGATGAACACGAGCCCGGTTGCGTTGATCAGCATCACGCCGACGCAGGTCCGATAGGGCAGATCGTCGTAACGCGTCATTGCCATGATGCCCTTCCGGTTGGTCCAGGTCGATCGAGCCGCATGCTCGCCTTCACCTCAGGTCGGCGGTCCGGGTCGGACTTGTCGTTCCCTGGCCTGTCGTCGCATTCGGGTTGCATCACGATTTTGGTTTCAGCATCGCGGTTGTCAATGGCACCAGCAGAACGCCCCGGCTCTCCAGCGCCCTGGCCCAATTGCCGATACGCTCGACCGAAACGGGAAGGCTCGATGCAACGCCGATGGCATTGCCGTGGGTCTTCGCCAGCGATTCCAGTTTCGCCAGAGCCTTGTCGATCTCGGCCGCCGTCGGCACCGCGTCGATGCTCAGATCGGCTTTCGCGAAAGGCATGGTCTGGCCCTGGGCCAGCGCGCCGGCGACGCTGCGCGGAGAACCGCCGTCATCGAGGTAACCGAGGCCGCGCTTGGCGGCCTCACGGATGATCGGCTGCATCGCCGCGTCGGAGATGGTGAAGCGCGAACCCATGAAGCTGGTCAGCCCGACGTAGCCCTGGAGGCGACTGAGGTGCCAGAACAGGCGGTCGAGATTCTGTTCGGGGCTCTGGCTGGTGAGCAGTGTCTGCGGGCCGGGATCGTTGTCCGGATAATCGAACGGCTCCATCGGCACTTGTAGCAGGATTTCGTGATGCTGGGCGCGTGCGCGCGCGACCAGTCTGGCCGGATCAGAACCGTAGGGCGTGAAGGCCAGCGTTACCGCGCCGGGGAGGTTCAGGATCGATTCGGCGGTCTTCGCCGCGCCGATGCCCAGCCCGCCCACCACGATGGCAACGGTCGGCATGGCGGCGGCCCTGGCGCGCTCGGCCGGCGTGCCGGCGGCATAGGCCGTGAAGGGCGTGGCGCCATCGGCCGCAACCGGGATCATGCCATAGCGTGACTTCTCCAGAAGCCGCGCATCAATTCCCGACATCACGGCGGATGTTGTCTCGGCCCCGATCGCCGAACCTTCGTTGGCGACGACGACATCCTGCCGCGCGCCACTCGAACCGTCGATGATGGTGATGGTCTTCTGCCCGTTTGTCGGTTGAGCCGACGCGGCTTTCATGGCCGGCTCGTCCGGCTTCGCGGTATCGACGGGAGCAGGCGCTGCCGCGTCCTTAAGCGGCGTGACTGGCTGCAATGCGACGCGCGCCACCGGTTCGCCACCGAGTCGATCCTGGTGGAACAGGGCAAAACCTGCGAATGTCAGCAGGAACAGTCCGAGCGCGGCCGCAATCACCTGAAGGCCGCTGAACGGAAGCCGCCGTCTTCGGCGCGTCGGCGCGTCCTGTCCGAGCGGGGTGCTGAGATCGTCCGTCGTCACTGCCGCCGCCTCCTGCCAGCCTCCCGCGAATCAGCCGCCGCGACCTTACCACGCCGGGTTGCGATCGCGGATACGCGGCGGGCGGCGAGCCGCCCGAAGGGACCTTCGAAACGAAACGGGCGGCCTTTCGGCCGCCCGAACCTCGATGCAACGATTGCGATCTGGGGATCGTCTTAATTCGCTGCCTTGGCCTTGTCGGTGGGCTTGTCGACCGCCGCCTTGTCGCCCGGAGCCTGGGCTTCGACCTTGACGCCGTGCAGCAGATCATCGGCCATCCGCAGCGCCTTGTCGTCCTTGGCGTCCGGCGGCACGTAGGATTGCGACCCGGTCTGCTCCTTGCCGGCGTCGCCCTTGAGATGGCCGCGCAAAGAGGCCTCGCCCTTGGTGTCGGTCCGCGACTTCAGGTCGTCCGGCACGTCCTGCAACACCTCGATGTCCGGGGTGATGCCCTTGGCCTGGATCGACTTGCCGGACGGCGTGAAGTAACGCGCCGTGGTCAGCCGCAGCGCGCCGTTGCCGGAGCCGAGCGGAATGATGGTTTGCACCGATCCCTTGCCGAACGAGCGCGTTCCGATCAGCGTCGCGCGCTTGTGGTCCTGCAACGCACCAGCCACGATCTCCGAAGCGGATGCCGAGCCGCCGTTGATCAGCACGATCACCTTCTTGCCCTTGGTGAGGTCGCCCGCCCGCGCCACGCGGCGCTGGGTTTCCTCGGCGTTGCGTCCGCGTGTCGAGACGATCTCGCCACGCTCGAGGAAGGCGTCTGAAACGGTCACAGCCTCTTCGAGAAGACCGCCGGGATTGTTGCGCAGGTCGAGAATGAAGCCCTTGAGCTTGTCCTCGCCGATCTGCTTGGTCAGCGCCGCGATCTCGCGCTTCAGCCCTTCGGTGGTCTGCTCGTTGAAGGTGGTGATGCGGATGTAGGCGATGTCGCCGCTCTCGACGCGGGCGCGCACCGAGCGAACGCGGATGTTGTCGCGCACCAGCGTCACTTCGATCGGATTGTCCTGGCCCTTGCGGACGATCTTCAGCTTGATCTTGGTGTTGACCGGACCGCGCATCTTGTCGACGGCCTGGTTGAGGGTCAGGCCCTGCACCGCCTCGTCGTCGAGCGTGGTGATGATGTCATTGGCCTGGATACCGGCCTTGGAGGCCGGGGTGTCGTCGATCGGCGAGACGACCTTGATCAGGCCGTCTTCCATGGTGACCTCGATGCCGAGTCCGCCGAACTCGCCGCGGGTCTGCACCTGCATGTCCTTGAAGCTCTTGGCGTCCATATAGCTCGAATGCGGGTCGAGCCCGGTCAGCATGCCGCTGATGGCGGATTCGATCAGCTTGCTGTCGTCGGGCTTCTCGACATAGTCGGAGCGGACGCGTTCGAACACGTCGCCGAACAGGTTGAGCTGGCGATAGGTATCGGAGGTGGCGGCGCGGGCGGTCGAGCCCATCAGCATCGAGCGCGGCTGGGACACGAACAGCGTCAACGCGGCGCCGGCTGCGGCACCGAGAAGCAGTACAGAGGTTTTGCGCATCATCCGCGAACCTTTTCGCCTTCATTTGCGGCCCACCATGGGCCAGGATCGATAGGAGTTCCGTCCTTACGGAACTCGACGTAGAGAATGGGCCGGCTCACGCTGGTTGCGAGGATGGAAGCAATCCGGGATGTCGTTCCCATGGTCGCGATCGGCTCACCCGTTAACACGAACTGGCCGATATTGACCGAAATGCGTTCCATCCCGGCGATCAACACATGATACCCGCCGCCCGCATTCAGGATCAAGAGTTGTCCGTAGCTGCGGAATGGCCCGGCATACACAACCCAGCCATCACACGGTGTTGTGACCTGAGCCCCCGCCCTGGTCTCCACAGAGACCCCTTTTTCGGTTCCGCCGGCACCGTTCGAGCCGCCGTAATCGCGAATCCGGGTGCCGTTGACCGGTAGCGCCAAAAGTCCCTTGGCGGAGGCGAAGGCGATCGCCGGGCTGAGCCGGCCCGGGTCCTTCAGGGCGGCGAGATTGGGCTTGCCG
>CAUJJN010000026.1 GCA_963204905.1 Pseudomonadota bacterium | reverse complement strand
TCGAAGAACAGTTCGTAGAAGTCGCCCATGCGGTAGAACAGCAGGAGCCCGGGATTGGCGGCCTTGATCTCGAGGTACTGTTCCATCATCGGCGTGACGCGAGCGGTCGGCTCGGGCGTCGCGGCGGGATCGGCTGTGCGGGGATTGGTGGACTGGAGCATGGCGGCGACAAACTACAGAGTTTTGCCGGGTGATCCTATGGGGCGGGCTGGGTCATGCACGATTTCCACGGCTTCGGGCATTTATCAGGGCGGACCGGTGCTGGTGCATATCCCCCCGCTGCCGAACGCGGGGCGGCCCGCGCCGCCGTCAATTGACCTCGTTTGGATAGCTTCTTAAAACCGCACGTCATTTCAGTTTCGTGCAATCCGGCGATCCGCGAGGGATGGCCGCAATCGGGGAGATTTCACCATGGGCGACGTTTTTCTTTGTGATGCTGTCCGGACCCCGATCGGCCGTTTCGGCGGCTCGCTCGCCAAGGTCCGTGCCGACGATCTGGCGGCGGCGCCGATCAAGGCGCTGAAGGAGCGTAATCCGGGCGTCGATTGGGCCGCCGTTGATGAAGTCTACTTCGGTTCGGCCAACCAGGCCGGCGAGGATAACCGAAACGTCGCACGCATGGCGCTGCTGTTGGCCGGTCTGCCGGATTCGGTGCCGGGCCAGACGTTGAACCGGCTGTGCGCGTCGGGTCTGGACGCTGTCGGCGCGGCGGCCCGCGCCATCCGCGCCGGCGAAATCGATCTGGCGATTGCCGGGGGCGTCGAATCGATGACGCGGGCGCCGTTCGTGATGGGCAAGGCGACCTCCGCTTTCTCGCGCAGCGCCGAGGTATTCGACACCACCATCGGGTGGCGCTTCATCAATCCGCTGCTGAAGGCGCAATACGGCGTCGATCCGATGCCGACCACCGGCGAGAACGTCGCCGAGGAATTCCAGGTGTCCCGCGCCGATCAGGACGCCTTCGCCATTCGTTCGCAGCAGCGCGCCGGCCAGGCGATCGCAAGCGGTTACTTCGCCGAGGAAATCATTCCGATCAGCATTCCCGGCGGCAAGGCGGGCCCGACCATCGTGGATGCCGACGAGCATCCGCGTCCCGACACCACCATTGAATCGCTCGCCAAACTGAAGCCGATCGTCCGCGATTCCGGCACTGTGACCGCCGGCAACGCCTCCGGCGTCAACGATGGCGCGGCCGCAATGATCCTCGCCTCCGAGGCTGCGGTGAAGAAGTATGGCCTGACGCCCCGCGCGCGCATCCTCGGGCTCGCCTCGGCCGGCGTGCCGCCGCGGATCATGGGCATCGGCCCGGTGCCGGCCACGCGCAAGCTGATGGAGCGGCTGGGCCTGAAGATTTCCGATTTTGATTTGATCGAGCTCAATGAAGCGTTCGCCTCGCAAGGTATAGCGTGTCTCCGTCAGCTCGGGGTCAAGGACGATGCGGATTTCGTCAATCCGCACGGCGGCGCCATCGCACTGGGGCATCCGCTCGGCATGAGCGGCGCGCGGCTGGCGATGACCGCCGTGCACGGCATGGAGAAACGCGGCGGCAAGCTGGCGCTGGCGACGATGTGCGTGGGCGTCGGCCAGGGCGCGGCGATGGCGCTCGAAAAGCTGAACTGATCGCCGGCGGATCAAGCACAAGACTGCTGCCCGGGGGGCGGCGGCGGGAGGAAGATGAGATGACACTGATCTATCCGCGCGAAAGCAACGCCGCGCATCCGCCGCGGCTGTTTCCCGGCTACAAGAGCACGCCGAAACGTTCGCCGCAGAAGCCGCTGATCCTGATGCGACAGACGCTGTCGGAACTCACCGGCCCGGTCTACGGACACGAGACGGTGCGGCCGAACGACAACGATCTCACGACCCAGCATAGCGGCGAGCCACTCGGCGAGCGCATCATCGTGCATGGTCATGTGCGCGACGAGGGTGGTCGCGGCGTGCCGAACACCCTTCTGGAAATCTGGCAGGCCAACGCCTGTGGCCGTTACATTCATGTCGTCGATCAGCATCCGGCGCCGCTCGATCCGAATTTCACCGGAGCGGGGCGCGCGCAGACCGACGCCAACGGCTATTATCGTTTCGTCACCATCAAGCCCGGCGCCTATCCGTGGGGCAATCACCCCAACGCATGGCGGCCGGCGCATATTCATTTCTCGGTGTTCGGATACGCCTTCGTCTCGCGACTCGTGACGCAGATGTATTTCCCGGGCGATCCGCTGTTCGAGTTCGATCCGATCTTCAATTCGGTGCCGGACGAGAAAGCGCGGATGCGGATGGTCTCGAATTTCGATCTCGAGAACACCAAGCCCGACTGGGCGCTATGCTATCGCTTCGACATTGTCCTGCGTGGCCGCGATGCTACCCCGATGGAGACCAAGTCATGAGCGGCCTGACCCCGTCGCAAACCGTCGGTCCGTATTTCGCCTACGGACTGACGCCGGGTAGCAAGTACGAATGGAACGATGCGTTCAGCAACGATCTGGTGACGCCAGACGCGTCCGGCGACCGGATTCGCATCGAAGGTCAGGTATTCGACGGCGATGGCGCGCTGGTTCCCGATGCCATGCTGGAAATCTGGCAGGCGGACGCACAGGGGCGCTACGCCAATCCGCGCGATACACGTGCGCTGCCCAACGCTGCCTTCAAGGGCTTCGGCCGCTGCGGCGCTGGCGCCAAGGGTGACTTCGCGTTCGACACGATCAAGCCGGGAAGCGTGCCCGATCCTGACGGCAAGCCGCAGGCACCGCACATCCTGCTCGCCGTGTTCGCGCGCGGCATGTTGCTGCACCTCTACACCCGCATCTATTTCGATGATGAAGCTGACAGGAATGCCGTCGATCCGATCCTGGCGTTGGTGCCGCCGGAGCGCCGCGCCACGCTGATCGCCAAACGCGAAGCGGGCGGCGCGACCTATCGTTTCGACATCCACCTTCAGGGCGACAACGAAACGGTGTTCTTCGACGTTTGATGCGGTAGACGGATGTTGCCGCCGTTATTCCATGACGGCGGCATGATCCGGCGCGGCGGGGTGGCGCAGCGAGGCTTTGGTCGAGCCCATGATGAAGGCCAGCGGGATGGCGCAAAGCGTCACCAGCGTCACCAATTCGAAGTCCTGTGAGAATGAAATGATCTGCGCCTGGGCGTAGAGGATTCCGTCCATCATCGCGCGGCCGGCGTCGGTCTGCAAATTGATGATGCCGGTGACGTTGGGCATTTGCAGCGCGTTGTTGAACGGAGTGATGTGCTCGGCGAGGACAGCGTGGACACGCGACGTTCCGCTGGTTAGTTGCGCGATGACAATGGAGATGCCGATCGAACTGGCGACGTTGCGGATCAGCGTCAGCATCGAGGTGCCGTCGGTGCGCAGATGGTTGGGCAGCGTAAGGAACGCAGCGGTGGTCAGCGGCACGAATACCAGGCCGAGGCCGAAGCCCTGAATGATGCTGTTGACGACGATGGTTTTCACCTGCGTGTCCGCGGTCCATCCCGTCATGTCGTAGAGCGTGATGGCGATCAGCGTCAGCCCGGTCGCGATGAGATACTTGGCTTCGAAATACTTCATCAGCCGGCTCACCATCATCATGGCTACGAAAGTACCGCTGCCGCGGGTGGCGAGCAGCAGGCCGGCGGTCAGAATCGGATAGCCGAAGGCGTTCTGGAAGAGCGGTGACGCCAGCGCCATGGTCGAGAACAGCACGATGCCAATCACCACCATGAAGCCGCAGCCGGCGGCGAAGTTCTTGTCCCTGAAGATGGCGAATTGAATGAA
>CAUJJN010000025.1 GCA_963204905.1 Pseudomonadota bacterium | reverse complement strand
GCAACGGCTCGACAAGGCCGACATCGCGTTCGCCGAGGTCAACAGCATGGACGATCTGTCCAAGCATCCGCATCTGCGGCGGATCGAGGTGGATTCGCCGAACGGCAGGCTGGCCTATCCGGCGCCGGCCGCCATCGTGATAGACGAGCCGCGCCACTATGGCGCGGTGCCCGCCATCGGCCAGTACAGCAATGCGCGCGCGGAGAAAAAAGCATGACCGACAAGCTCGATATCGATCACCTCCGGCAATGGGTCGGCCGCACCGAGCAGGCCAGCGATATCGTCACCGCGCAACTGGTGAAGGGCCTGCGCGCGACGCTGTTCCTCGATATCGGCGAACCGAAGACGGGGGACGCTGCGCCGTTCACCACGCACTGGTGCCTCGCCCAGCCGGTCTATCCAATGTCGATGCTGGGGCCGGACGGCCACCCGACGCGCGGCGGATTCCTGCCGCCCGTGCCGCTGCCGCGCCGGATGTGGGCCGGCGGCGAGTTGCAATTCATCGAACCGCTGCGCGTCGGCGACGAAGCCACGCGCGCTTCGCGCATCGCTGATGTGACCGTCAAGACCGGCAGCACCGGCACGCTGTGCTTCGTCTCGGTGGAGCACACCATCAGCACCACGCGCGGCGTCGCCATCCGCGAGCGGCAGGATATCGTCTATCGTGATATGCCGACCGGCGGCAAGAACGCCGCGCCCGCCAAGCCCACCGCTGCTCCCCCGACCGCGAAGCATCGCCAGACGCACGTTTCCGATCCCGTGCTGCTGTTCCGCTACTCGGCGCTCACCTTCAACGGTCACCGCATCCACTACGACCGCGACTATGTCACCAAGGTCGAAGGCTATCCCGGCCTGATTTTCCACGGACCGATGCAGGCCGCGCTGCTGGTGGAGTTCGCCGCGCATCTGCACGGCGGCACCGCGCCGAAGAAATTCAGCTATCGCGGCTTGCAGCCGTTATTCGAAGGCGGCGAGTTCAGCGTCAACGCCAACGAGATTCCCGAAGGTCTCGACATCTGGATCGCCAACACGGACGGCGCGCCCACCATGCGCGGCACCGCGAGCTGGTGAATTAGCGCGCGAAAATAGCACTTTCCGCGCCGCCTGACCGAGGGCATCGTTCCCCCGAAGGAATGCGTATCAAATTGATGCGCATTCCTGACGCGAGGCGGTATTCACGCGGCGAAAACGCGATAGATTGGCGACATCGAACCGATGCCGCCAAGGATTTTCCCGTGCCCCGCAAAACGTCCGACAATCGCCGCGCCGCCACGACCGTCAAGCAAGCGACGTTCGAATTGCTTCGTGCCTTCGGCATCAAGCGGGTGTTCGGCAACCCCGGCTCGACCGAACTGCCGTTCCTGAGCGACTGGCCCGACGACATCGACTACGTGCTTGGCCTCCAGGAGGCGTCGGTGGTCGGCATGGCGGATGGTTACGCTCAAGTCACGCGCAACGCCGCCTTCGTCAATCTGCACTCGGCCGCCGGCGTCGGTAACGCGCTCGGCAACATCTACACCGCGCATCGCAACCAGACGCCGATGGTGATCACCGCCGGGCAGCAGGCGCGCAGCATCCTGCCGCTGCATGCTTTCCTCTATGCCGAACGCGCCTCGGAGTTTCCGCGACCGTATGTGAAATACAGCGTGGAGCCGGCGCGCGCCGAGGATGTGCCGGCGGCAATCGCCCGCGCCTATTACATCGCGATGCAGCCACCGTGTGGGCCAGCCTTCGTATCTGTCCCGATCGACGACTGGACGCAGCCGACGCAGCCCGTCGCGGCACGCCGCGTCAGCCGCGAGATCGGTCCTGATAAAGCGGATATTCAATCGCTCGCGGACGCTCTTACCAAAAGCAAACGTCCTGCGCTGGTGGTAGGGCCCACGGTCGATCGCGCCGGTGCCGTCGATCTGATGGTCGAGGTCGCGGAGAAAAGCCGCGCCGCGATCTGGGTCAGCCCGTTCTCGGCGCGATGCAGCTTCCCGGAACAGCATCCGCAGTTTGCCGGATTTCTGCACGCGTCGCCGGCGCAACTCTCCGACGCGCTCCGCGATCACGATCTTGTCGTGGTGATCGGCGCCCCGGTGTTCACCTTCCACGTCGAAGGCCATGCCGCGATCTTCGACGGCGACACCACGATTGTCCAGATCACCGACGATCCAACCGCGGCGTCCGTCGCACCGCTCGGCACCAGCATCATCGCTACCATGCGCCCGGCGCTGACGATGCTGCGCGACGCCTTGCCCGCGAGCAAGCGAGCGCTCCCCAAAGGCCGCGTGTTGCCGCCGGCGCCGAAATCTGCTGATCCGATCCCCGTCGAATACCTCATGCACGCACTCTCGGTCACAATGCCGAAAGGCGCGGCGCTCGCCGAGGAGGCGCCATCGCATCGCCCGACGATGCAGAAATTCCTGCCGATGCCGGGACAGGACAGTTTCTACACCATGTCGAGCGGCGGTCTCGGCCATGCTCTGCCCGCCTCCGTCGGCATGGCGTTCGGCCGCCCCGATCGCCGCACGGTCTGCCTGATCGGCGACGGCTCGGCAATGTATTCGCTGCAAGCGCTGTGGACCGCCGTGCAACGCAAGTTGCCGCTCACCGTCGTCGTCATCAACAATTCAGGCTACGGCGCGATGCGCTCGTTCAGCCAGGTCATGCAGGTGCGCAAGGTGCCGGGGCTCGACCTGCCCGGCCTCGATTTTGTCCGGCTCGCCGAAGGCATGGGCTGCGCGGCGGCGCGCGTGACGAAGTGCGCGGAACTGATGCCCGCGCTCAACCGCGCTTTCACGGAATCCGGAACGAATCTGGTCGAAGTGATCGTGGATTCCGCCGTCCCGATCCTGTATGGACAGAAGCATTGATGCTCAATCCGGAACGGCGTCCTGCCGTTCCGCGCCTTCCGCCCCGCGCAGATCGCAGGTGATCGACGAGGCCAGACGCGGGCCCGATCCGACGCGATTGGATCGAGGCCCGGATGATGCAACTGGATTGCCCTCATTCCGGGAGCACATAATGACGGCAGACACCCTGAAGTCCGCAACGCCGCGTTCGCACAGTTCGCATTACGGCGTGTTCTCGACCAAATGGGTCGACGACAAGCTGGTCATCACCCCGCACCCGCAAGACCCGCATCCCAATCGCATCATCCAGAATTTCTCCGACGCGCTGCGCCACAAGGCGCGCGTGGCGCGGCCGATGGTCCGTCGCGGCTGGCTGGAGAGCGGCCCCGGCAAGGACAAGCGGCGCGGCCGCGACGAATTCGTGGCGCTGCCGTGGGACGAGGCGCTCGATCGCCTCGCGGCGGAACTGGTGCGGGTGCGCGATACCCATGGCCCCAAGGCGATCTACGGCGGCTCCTATGGCTGGGCCAGCGCCGGGCGCTTCCATCACGCCCAGAGCCAGATGCACCGCTTTCTCAACATCGCCATGGGCGGTTACGTCCGTTCTGTGAACACCTATAGCTCCGGCGCGGCGTCGGTGATCCTGCCGCACGTGCTAGGACGCTACGACGACATGTCGCGCCGCAATGTTTATTGGGAAGACATTGCCGCCCACACCGACGTGCTGCTCGCTTTCGGCGGCATGGCACTGAAGAATTCCAGCATCGCGTCGGGCGGGGTCAGCCGCCACACCGAGCGCGACCACATGCGGGCGGCGCACGCGCGCGGCGCACGCTTCGTGCTCGTCAGCCCGATCAACGACGATCTTCCCGAGGAGATCGCGGCGGAATGGCTGGCGCTGCGGCCCGGCACCGACACCGCGCTGATGCTCGGCATCGCGCATACGCTGGTCGCCAACGGCTGGCACGATCGCGCGTTTCTAGCGAGCCACTGCACCGGGTGGCCGAAGTTCGAGGACTATCTGATGGGACGCGGCGATGGCGTTCCCAAGGACGCCGCGTGGGCCGCTGCGATCAGCGGAATATCCGCGAGCGAGATCGAACGGCAGGCGAGACTGCTGCCCGGCAAGCGCGTGTTGATGGTGGTGTCGCATTCGCTGCAACGTGCCGAGCATGGCGAACAGCCGGTGTGGATGGCGGCAGTGCTGGGCGCGATGCTCGGCCAACTCGGCCTGCCCGGGGGCGGCTACAACTACGCGCTCGGCGCCATTGCCAACTATGGCCGCACCTTCAACGCGGTGCCGGTCGCAGCCTTCCCGCAGGGCGCCAACCCGGTGAAGGAGTTCATCCCGGTCGCGCGCATTTCCGACATGCTGCTCAATCCCGGCGCGCCGTTCGACTATGACGGCCAGCACCTCACCTATCCGGACATCAAGCTGGTCTATTGGGCCGGTGGCAATCCGTTTCATCATCACCAGGACATCAACCGGCTGCGGCAGGCCGTCGCCAGCATCGAAACCTTCGTGGTGCACGAGATCGGCTGGACGGCGACGGCGCGCCATGCCGACATCGTGCTGCCATCGACCATGACGCTGGAGCGCAACGACATCGGCGCAACCCAGGTCGATCCGTTGATGGTGGCGATGAAGCAGGCGGCGGACCCTTACGGCGAGGCGCGCGACGACTACGCGATCTTCTCGGCGCTCGCAGAGCGCGCCGGCCATGGCGAAGCCTTCACCGAAGGGCGCACGCCGGAGCAATGGCTGCGTCATCTCTATCGCACCACGCAGGACGCGCTGGTGGCGGAGGGGCTGGATGCACCGGACTTCGACACGTTCTGGGAGCGTGGCGAACTGAGGCTGCCGCAACTCGTCCACGACGGCGGCCCATTGCGCGCGTTCCACGACGATCCCAAGGGCAAGCCGCTGCCGACGCCGTCCGGCAAGGTCGAGATCTTTTCCGAGACGATTGCCGGCTTCAACTATGCGGATTGCCCCGGCCATCCGGCATGGATTCTGCCGGTCGATGTGGTCGACGACAAGCATCCGCTGCAACTGGTGGCCAACCAGCCCGCGACACGCCTGCACAGCCAGTTCGATTTTGGCGGTTATTCGGCCGAGATGAAGCATCGCGGCCGCGAGGTGGCGCGAATGCATCCCCGCGACGCCGCGCCGCGCGGCATCGCGGACGGCGACATCATCAAGTTGTTCAACGAGCGCGGCGCCTGCCTCGCGGCAGTGCGGCTGAGCGATCAACTGCGCGAGGGCGTGGTGCAGTTGCCGACCGGCGCGTGGTACGATCCGCAGGACCCGTCAGACGACAAGCCGCTCTGCGTCCACGGCAATCCCAACGTGCTGACGCGCGACGTCGGCACCTCGAGCCTGGCGCAAGGCTGCTGCGGGCAGTTGACGACGGTGCAGGTCGAGCGTTTCACCGGAAACCTGCCGCCGATCCAGGCGTTCGATCCGCCGGTGGCGGCAGAGCCCTGAACTTTAGCATCATCACAAGGCGCGTTGGCAACCAAGCTACGCAATTCAGTTTGTGAAGGCGTCATTGCCGGGCATGGCCGTTCGAAGAACGGCGTCGCTTTGCTCGCCTATGACCCGGCAATCCATCCTTTTTCAGAAAAGACGGATGCACGGATCAAGTCCGCGCATGACGACGGTGCGGGCGGTCAAGCCTTGCCGAAATTCTCGCGCATACCGGCCTGAATCTTCGCCATGCCGCCGATCCAGCGATCGTAGTTGTCGGTCTTCTTGCGCATGTAGCCCAGCACCTGCGCATGTGGCAGGATCAGGAAGGTTTCCTGCTGGATACCGTTCAGCGCATCCTGCGCGACCTGCTCCGCGCTGAGGTTGCCGTCGCCGGATTGCGGCCCCTTCGGCAGACCGCGCAGCATGTTGGTATCGACGCCCTGCGGACACAGAATCGAGACGCCAATCCCATGCGCCTTGTGCGCGATGGCAAGGCTTTCGGCGAAACCAACCGCCGCGTGCTTGGTCGTCGAATACGCCGCGCTGCCGACCTGCGACAGCAGTCCCGCCGCCGAGATGGTGTTGAGGAAATAGCCGCCGCCCCGCGCCCGCATGCGGGGCACCAGATGTCGCGCGGCATAGACATGCGCCATCACATGGATCGCCCAGCTGCGCGCCCACGGCTCGTCAGAGGTGCCGGCGACATTCTCCGCCATCGGATCGAAACCACCGCCGATGCCGGCGTTGGAGCAGAACAGGCCGATCGGCCCGTACAGTTTCTCGGTTTCCGCGATGAGGTGGCTGATATCCTTTTCCTGAGCGACATCACACCCAAACGCCGCTCCACCAATGTCTTTGGCGACGGCTTCCGCGCGCGCGTGATCGAGGTCGGCCACCACCACCTTGGCCGCGCCGGCGCGATGGAAGGTTTCGCAGAGGGCCTGGCCGATGCCGTTGGCGCCTCCCGTCACGACAACGACTTTACCGGCGATATCCATGGCGGTGCTCC
>CAUJJN010000024.1 GCA_963204905.1 Pseudomonadota bacterium | reverse complement strand
GCGATCATGGTTTCGAACGATCTGCTCATCCCGCTGATCCTGCCGCGCAACCCGCATATCGCCAACAAGGATTTCGGCCGCCTCGTCCTGAAAATCCGCCGCGTCGCGATCTTCGCCATCATGATCATGGCGTACTTCTACGTCCGCGCGTTGGGCACCGCGCAACTGGCGGCGATCGGCCTGTTGTCGTTCGCGGCCATCGCACACCTGGCGCCGTCCTTCCTCGGCGGTCTGATCTGGCGACGGGGAACGGCGCGCGGCGCCATGGGCGGAATGCTGGTCGGCTTCGCGGTGTGGACCTACACATTGTTCCTGCCGAGCTTTATCGATGGCAGCACGGTGGGTATGCTGTTCATCCAGCACGGTCCTTTCGGAATCGAGGCGTTGCGCCCACAGGGACTGTTCGGCGCCGAAATGCCGCCGCTGATGCACGGCGTATTATGGAGTCTCTCGCTCAACATCCTCGCCTACGTCGCTTTTTCGTTGATGCGCCAACCATCCTCGATCGAACGGCTGCAAGCGGATGTGTTCGTGCCAAGCGACCTCGCGCCGATAGCGCCAGCCTTCCGGCGCTGGCGCAGCACGGTGACGGTGCAGGACATTCACGGCACGGTGGCGCAGTATCTCGGCCCCGAACGCGCGCGGCAATCGTTCGAGACCTTCGCCGCCAGCCGCCGCATCAATCTTGAACCATCGGCACCCGCCGAATTCGAACTCCTGCAACACGCCGAACACCTGATCGCTTCGTCAATCGGCGCAGCCTCGTCGCGGCTGGTGCTGTCGCTGTTGTTGCGCAAACGTACGCTATCGGCCAAGGCCGCGCTAAAACTGCTCGACGATTCTCATGCCGCACTCCACTTCAATCGCGAAATTCTCCAGACCGCCCTTAATCACGTCAGGCAGGGCATCGCGGTGTTCGACCCGGATCTGCAACTGATCTGCTCGAATCATCAGTTCGGCGAAATCCTCGGCCTGCCGTCGCATATCGTCCAGATCGGCATTCCCCTGCGCGAGATTATCGACTTTCTCGGCGCGACCAGCACTGCCGTATCCGATCGCAAGACTTTCACCGAAGTCCGGCTTGCGACATGGACAAAGGAAGGCGAACCCTATCTCGAGCGCCTGCCCAACCGTCAGATGGTGATCGAGGTCCGCGCCAACCGGATGCCCGATGCCGGACTGGTGATCACCTTCTCCGACGTCACCCCGAGTTTCGAGGCGGCAGAAGCATTGGAGCGCGCCAATGCCACGCTGGAACGCCGCGTTCGCGCACGCACCGAGGAATTGACCCGTCTCAACTCCGAACTGGCGCAGGCCAAGAGCATCGCCGAGGATGCAAACCTGTCAAAAACACGATTTCTCGCAGCGGCCAGCCATGACATTCTGCAGCCGCTCAACGCAGCGCGCCTCTATGTGACAAGCCTCGTCGAGCGCCAGAGCGGCGGTGAAGATGCGCGGCTGGTGGAGAACATTGACGACTCCCTGGAAGCCATCGAAGAGATTCTTGGCGCCCTGCTGGACATTTCCCGACTCGACGCCGGCGCGATGACGCCCTCGATCGGCAGTTTCAGAATCGGTGACCTGATGCGGTCCCTCGAAATCGAATTCACGCCGATCGCGCGCGCCAAAGGCATCGACCTGACCTTCGTGTCGTGTTCGCTGCCAGTGGAATCGGACCGCCTGATGCTGCGGCGTCTGTTGCAAAACCTGATTTCCAACGCGATCAAATACACCCTGCAGGGCCGCGTGCTGGTCGGCTGCCGGCGATGCGGACAGTCACTGCAGATCGTCATTCACGATACCGGCGTCGGCGTGCCCGCGCTCAAACGTGGCGAAATCTTCAAGGAATTTCACCGCCTCGAACAAGGCGCGCGCATCGCACGCGGCCTCGGGCTCGGGCTGTCGATCGTCGAACGCCTGGCGCGGATGCTCAATCACGGTATCGCACTCGACGCCAACAGCGTCGGCGGCACGGTTTTCTCGGTTACGGTGCCGATCGCCAAGGCCGTGACGACGCATACGCCAGTGGTGACCAGCAACACGCCCGTGACGCGAAGCTCCATGAGCGGCGCGCTGATCGTCTGCATCGAAAACGACCTCGCCATCCTCGACGGCATGAAAACACTGCTCACGGCATGGGACGCCGACGTGCTGATCGCCGCCGATCCGGAAACGGCGATCGAAGCGATCGCCTCGCGCGGCGACAAGATCACCGGCCTCCTGGTCGATTATCATCTCGACCGCGGCAACGGCATCGCCGCCATCCGGGAGATTCGTCGCAAGTACGGACGCAACATTCCGGCGATTCTGATCACCGCCGACCGCAGCCCGCACGTCCGCACCGCCGCGTCTCAGGAGAGAATTGCCGTCCTCAACAAGCCGGTGAAGCCCGCATCGCTCCGGGCGCTGCTCGGCCAATGGCGGACGCAGCAGATGGCGGCCGCGGAATAGCAGACCAAATTTGCGATCGCCTCAGCGCGAGGCAACGTCGCCCGTGCGCCACTGCCCGCCGGAAATCTTGGCGGCCGCGATCACCGCCTGGGTGCGGCTTTCGACTCCGAGCTTTTGCAGGATGGCCGAGACGTGCGCCTTGATGGTCGCCTCCGAAACACCAAGCTCGTAGGCGATCTGCTTGTTCAACAGACCTTCCGACAACATCATCAGCACCCGGACCTGCTGAGGCGTCAATGTCACCAGCCGGTCGCGCAGCCGCGTCATCTCGGGATCCGCGGATGCCGCCAGATCGACATCCGGCGGAATCCAGACGTCGCCCGCCATCACCTTCACCAGTGCATCGCGCAAGGTCTCAACGCCAAAACGCTTCGGGATGAAACCCGACGCCCCGAACTCGAGCGAACCACGAATCGTCGCGAGATCGTCGCTCGCCGACACGATCACCACCGGAATCGCCGGATACTGCGCCCGCAGATAGATCAGGCCTGAAAAACCACTGATGCCGGGCATCGACAAATCGAGCAGCACCATATCAACATCGGAATCGCTACCGAGCAGCGCGGTCAACTCTTCAAACGAACCGGCCTCGTCGATCCGCACGGAGGCGACCACGCTTGCGACCGCTTGTCGCAGCGCGTCGCGAAACATGGGGTGGTCGTCGGCGATGACGAGATGGGTACTGGCGATTGCGTTCATTCCGGTCATGATCAGTGGGTTGCGGCCGTTTGCGGATCGAAGCGCGAACAACTGGTTGCCTGATACTCACCCGGATCGATGACCTCATGCAAGCGGCCTGTTCCATTTCGATGCAAGGGAGTTAACGCACGCGGTCCAACGTCGCCGAAAATATCCGCGGAAACGCATATTATTTGCAGGCGCTCCGCTCAGCGGCGCGCGCCTCCGCGATTGCCCATGATCTGCAGCACGACCTCGCGCCGATGCGGTCGGCGACGATGCTCGACCAGATAGATCGCCTGCCACGTGCCGAGCGCCAGCTGTGCGTTCAACACGGGAACCTGGAGCGACACCGCTGTCAGCATAGTGCGGATATGCGCCGGCATGTCGTCGGGGCCTTCAGTGTCGTGAGTCCAGCCGCCGTCCTCGGGCGCCAGCCGATCCAGCGCCGTGGCGAGATCGACGCGCACCGACGGATCGGCATTCTCCTGAATCGTCAGCGACGCC
>CAUJJN010000023.1 GCA_963204905.1 Pseudomonadota bacterium | reverse complement strand
GCCTGCCGGAAACCCGACACCGGAATGAAGCTCGCCACCGCGGCGCCGACCGCCACCGCCGTTCCCGCCGCCTGTTGCTGACGCGCCGCGCGCGCTGCCGCTTCCTGCGGCGCCGCCTGCTGACGACACTCGGCAAGATCGCGCGCATATCTTGTCGGATTGACGCGATGCATGTCGATCAACGGTTCGTAGATCGGCGGCAAGGCCTCCGCCGTCGCCGCCGCAGGCACAGCGGCCGGCGCGTTCGAAGCCACCGGCGAGCCAGTCTGCGTCGTGTTGCAGCCAGCCAAGGTCAGGCCGAGCGCGGCCAACAACAATACTCTCATGACATTACCCCTAAAGACGACGCGCGACCCGTGCGCGGCCGCCGGTTTAAATCCGAGTTCCTCCCGCGCACAAGCCGCGGGCTGCGACGACAAGCCTCATCGCCAACATTCCACGGCCTTGCGCCGCGTTGCTCCCCCGAAACGGGGGGAATTTCGCCTTTGCGCTGCGCCGCAACACGCGCCTATCACTTTGGCCTTACTTGCCGGATGGAAAACCTCAGGGGAAACTCGGGAACGATAAAAATCATCAGGGAGGCACACATGCAAAACAAGGCCCAGATCGACCGCGCGTTGCAACAGGCAAGCAACGCCAAGGACATTCCAGGCGTTGTCGCAATCGCTGCGACCGGCAAGAACATCATCTATCAGGGCGCATTCGGCAAACGCGACCTCGGCACAGGTGTCGACATGACGCTCGACAGCGTGTTCTGGATCGCCTCGATGACCAAGGCGATCACCTCCGCCGGCGCCATGCAACTGGTCGAGCAGGGCAAGCTGTCGCTCGACGATCCGATCGGAAAGGTGTTGCCCGATCTCGCCGCGCCGCAAGTGCTGGAAGGTTTCGACGCCGACGGCAATCCGAAGCTGCGCGCCGCCACGAAACCGATCACGCTGCGCCATCTCATGACCCACACCGCCGGCTTCTGCTACGACATGTGGAACGGCGACATGGTGACCTATCTGGCGAAGACGGGCACGCCCGGCATCACCTCTTGCCAGAACGCCGCGTTGAAGACCCCGATCATGACCGATCCCGGCACCCGCTGGGAATACGGCACCAACATCGCTTTCGTCGGCAAGGCGGTAGAAGCGGCCAGCGGCAAGCGCCTCGGCGAATACTTGCGTGAAAACATGTTCAAGCCGCTCGGCATGGATGACACCGGCTTCAAGATCGGTGACAGCCAGCGCAAGCGGCTGGTCGGGATGCACGCGCGCGGCGAGGATGGATCGTTGCAGCCGATCCCGTTCGAACTGGAGCAGAATCCGGAATTCGAGATGGGCGGCGGCGGCCTCTACGGCACGGCGGCGGACTATCTCAAATTCACGCAGATGATCCTCAACAAGGGGCGCGGCAACGGCGCACAGGTGTTGAAGCCGGAAACCGTCGCGATGATGGGACAGAACCACATGGGCGACATCAACATGGGCAAATTGACGTCGGCCGTCGCTTTCGCCACCAACGACGTCGATCTCTACCCCGGCATGGTGAAGAAGTGGGGCTTGAGCTTCATGATCAACACCGCGCAAACGCCGGAGGGACGCAGTCCCGGCAGTCTCGCCTGGGCCGGCCTCGCCAACACCTATTACTGGATCGACCCGGCACGCGACGTGACCGGCGTGATCCTGATGCAGGTTCTGCCGTTCGCCGATGCAAAGTG
This sequence comes from Pseudomonadota bacterium, assembly GCA_963204905.1. Lineage (GTDB taxonomy): Bacteria > Pseudomonadota > Alphaproteobacteria > Rhizobiales > Xanthobacteraceae > 62-47. The sequence goes on along the minus strand of CAUJJN010000023.1, from coordinate 6,728 downwards.
CCTCGCCGCGTTCGCGGCGTTCGAATCCGGCATCTATTCCGGACTGGACGCACAGCGCGCGGCCTGACCGTCATTGCGAGCGAAGCGAAGCAATCCAGAGGCCAAAACGCCAGAACTGGATTGCTTCGTCGCTACGCTCCTCGCAATGACGCAGATTATGAGAGGAATACGCCAGTGACCCACTCCCCCGAGAGCTACGTTTGCGGCACCTCCGATGCGCCGCTGCTCGGCGAGACCATCGGCGCCGCGTTGGAACGCGCGGTGGCACGCTGGAGCGATCGCGAGGCATTGGTTTCGCCGAGCCATGACGTGCGGTGGACCTGGCGCGAGTTCGCCGCGCGGGTCGACGATCTCGCCGCCGGCCTTCTCGCGCTCGGCCTCGAACCGGGCGCGCGTATCGGCATCTGGTCGCTGAACCGGCCGGAATGGACGCTGACGCAATTCGCCGCCGCCCGCGCCGGCCTCATCCTCGTCACCATCAATCCGGCCTATCGCCTCAGCGAACTTGAATTCGCGCTCGGCAAGGTCGGCTGCGCGGCGCTGGTCACCGCAACCGAGTTCAAGACCAGCAAATACATGGAGATGCTCAACACACTGCTGCCGGAGCTGGCGCGCGCCGAACCCGGCAACCTGCAGGCAAAGCGACTGCCGCAGCTGCGCGCCGTCATTCAGGTCGGCGGGCCGAAAGCACCGGGCACGCTCGCCTTCGACGACGTGACGCAAATGGGCGGGCCACGCCATCGCGAGCAGATCGCGACGCTGGCGAAGACCCTGCAGTTCGACGATCCGGTCAACATCCAGTTCACCAGCGGCACCACCGGCTCGCCGAAGGGCGTGACGCTGACGCATCACAACATCCACAACAACGGTTACTTCGTCGGCCGCGCGATGCGCCTCACCGAACAGGACCGCATCTGCATTCCGGTGCCGCTGTATCACTGCTTCGGCATGGTGATGGGCAATCTCGCCTCGGTGACGCTCGGCGCCACCATGGTCTATCCGGGCGAGGGTTTCGATCCGCTCGCCACGCTGCAAACCGTCGCCAACGAAAAATGCACCACGCTCTACGGCGTGCCGACCATGTTCATTGCCGAACTCGATCATCCCGATTTCAAGACGTTCGATCTCTCATCGCTGCGCACCGGCATCATGGCGGGCGCGCCCTGCCCAATCGAGGTGATGAAGCGCGTCAACGACGAGATGAACATGCGCGAGGTCACCATCGCCTACGGCATGACCGAAACCAGCCCGGTCAGCTTCCAAAGCTCCACCGACGATCCGCTGGAGCGCCGCGTCTCCACCGTCGGCCGCATCCATCCGCATGTCGAGGTCAAGGTGGTCGACCTCGAAGGCCGCGTGGTGCCGCGCGGCGAGCGCGGCGAGCTGTGCACGCGCGGTTACAGCATCATGCTCGGCTACTGGGACGAGGCGGAGAAGACAGCCGAAGTGCTCGACAAGGCCGGCTGGATGCACACCGGCGATCTCGCGGTGATCGACGACGAGGGCTATTGCAACATCGTCGGCCGTATCAAGGATATGGTGATCCGAGGCGGCGAGAATCTGTATCCGCGCGAGATCGAGGAATTCCTCTACCGCCACCCGAAGATTCAGGACGTGCAGATCTTCGGCGTCGCCGATCAGCGCTACGGCGAGGAACTATGCGCGTGGGTCCGCGTGCGCGCCGGTGAAACGCTGACCGAAACCGAGGTGCGCGCCTTCTGCGACGGCCAGATCGCACACAACAAGATTCCGCGCTACGTCGAGTTCGTCGAGGAATTCCCGATGACCGTGACGGGCAAGATCCAGAAATTCATCATGCGCGACGACGTTGAGAAGCGACGCGGGCTGAAGGCCGCGAAGACGGCGTAAGACGTTCTATTAGGTCGTCATTGCGAGGAGCGCCAGCGACGAAGCAACCCAGTTCTTGCTTCGCGGGCTCCTGGATTGCTTCGCTTTGCTCGCAATGACGCGACTGAAGCGCTTGAATCCTACACCGGCAACCCGCTCTGCTGCGCCAGATCCTTCAACGACACCTGCGGCCGCGCGCCGATGTGCTGGATCACTTCGGCGGCGGCGAGCGCGCCGAGCCGGCCGGCATCGGCATGGCTCGCGCCGCGCACCAGGCCGAACAGGAAACCCGCCGCGAACAGATCGCCGGCGCCAGTGGTGTCCGCCAACACATCAATCGGATGCGCCGGCACCGGCGTGGTGACGCCATCCTCGATCACGACGCAGCCTTTCTCGCTGCGCGTCACAACCGCGAACCCGACGTCCTTGCGCAGCGCGCCGAGGCCGGTGTCGAAGTCCGCGGTCTGATACAACGAATGCAGCTCGCTTTCGTTGGCGAAGACAATGTCCACCACCTTGCGGCGCATCAGGTCGAGAAATTCATCGCGATAGCGGTCGACGCAGAACGCATCCGACAACGTCAACGCCACCTTGCGGCCCGCGCCGTGGGCGATGTCCGACGCCTTGAGAAAGGCCTCCTTCGCGCTCTGCGGATCCCAGAGATAACCTTCGAGATAAGTGACGGCGGCGGCGGCGATCTGCTCCGGATCGATATCGCCCGGCGTCAGGTTCTGCGCCGCGCCGAGATAGGTATTCATGGTGCGCTCGCCATCCGGCGTCACCAGGATATAAGAACAGCCGGTGGCGGGACCGTCGACGGCCGCTGGCGTCTCGAAGGCGACACCGGCGGCGCGAATGTCATGGCTGTAGAGCCTGCCGACCTCGTCGTCCTTCACCTTGCCGACATAAGCCGCGCGCGCGCCGAACGACGCAAGGCCGACGATGGTGTTGGCCGCCGAGCCGCCGGACATGGTGGTCGCCGGGCCCATCGCCTCGTAAATCGCCTTGGCGCGAGCCTCGTCGATCAGCGCCATCGACCCCTTGGTCATTTGCTGCGCGGCGAGGAAAGTCTCGTCGGCGCGCACCAGCACGTCAAAAATGGCGTTGCCGATTCCGAGCACGTCATATTTCACAGAGGTCATCATCAAATTCCGGTTGGGCGATTGCGGCTGTCCGAGTACAAGGCAGAAGGTGCGATTGGCGGCCTAACATGTTCGGCCATGCGCCAGCAAGCATCCGGCTTCTTGAATCGATCGCGCGGCCCATCCGATGATCCGCCATATTTTCACCGTCTCCTCTGGCACACTGGCCTCGCGGCTGCTCGGTTTCGCCCGCGACGCATTGGTGGCGGCGCTGCTCGGCGCGGGCGCGGTGGCGGATGCCTTTCTGGCGGCGTTCCAACTGGTGCACGTCGCGCGGAGACTGCTCGCCGAGGGCGCGCTGAATGCCGCGCTGGTGCCGGCCTATTGGCGCGTGCATGACCGCGACGGCGCTCTCGCGGCTGCCGCCTTCGCGGGCCGCGTGCTTGGCACCGTCAGTCTCGCGGTGTTCGTCGCCGCCGCGCTGGTCGGATTGCTGATGCCGTTGATGATCGCGGCGCTGGCGCCGGGCTTCGTCGGACAACCGGCATTTCTGCTGGCGATCGGCGATGCCCGCCTGATGCTGCCTTATCTGGCCTTCGCCGGCCCGGTGACGGTGATGATGGCGCTGCTCAATGCGCATCATCGCTTCGCGCTGACCGCGTTCTCGCCGCTTCTCTTCAACATCGCATTGATCGCCGCCACCGTGGCGTTGCTGATATCTCCGCGCGAGCCCGCCGTCGCCGCGCTGCTGATGTCCGCCACCGTGGGCCTCGCCGGTCTGTTGCAACTCGCGATCCTGGCGACACGCGGCGGCGGCCTCGCCACGCCGATCCGCGTCGCGTTCGACCGCGAGATGCGCGGCTTCCTCGGCAGCGCCATTCCCGGCATGATCGCCAGCGCATCGCCGCAACTGATGATCGTCGGCGCCGCCGCGATCGCTTCCACCTCGCCCGCCGCGATCTCGTGGCTCTACTTCGCCAATCGCCTGATCGACCTGCCGCTCGGTATCGTCGGCGTCGCCATGGGCACGGTGCTGGTGCCGGAACTGACGCGCGCCGCGCGCGACAACGAGGCAATATCCGCGCGGGCCGCCGCACGCGGCCTCGAATTGTCCATCGGCCTCGCGCTGCCGGCCGCGCTCGGGCTGATGCTGATGAGCGCGCCGATCGTGCGGCTGTTGTTCGAGCATGGCGCGTTCACGGCGACCGATACAAGCGCCACCGCACTGGCGCTGACATGGCTTGCGCTCGGCCTGCCCGCGCATGTCCTGACCAAGGCGCTGTCGCCGGCGTTCTTCGCGCGCGGCGACACCGGGACGCCGATGTTGGCGGCGCTCGCGGCGCTGGCCGTCACGATCGCGGCGGCGTTGGCGCTCGACCGTTTTCATGGCGTGGCGGGAATCGCCGGCGCCATCGCGCTCGGCGCCTGGACCGGCGCGCTGCTGCTGCTGATCTGCGCGCGAGCTCAATTCGGATTGACCTTCGATGCCGCAACCGGCGGACGCCTCGTTCGCATCGCGCTCGCCGCCGGCGTCATGGCCGGGCTGCTTTGGCTTGCGACGCGCAGCCTCGCACCATGGCTCGACGACGGCCATCGCCTGACCACAACCATCGTGCTCGCGGCCCTGATCGCCGCCGGCATCGCGATCTATGCGGCAGGCCTCGCGCTGCTCGGCGTGGTGCGCCCGCGCGACGCGATGCGAGCCCTGCGAAAGCCCGACTTGCGCGCGTGATGCCGCCGTGGCAAGCACGCGCCTGCAACGAGGCCGGCATCCAACCCCGGCTTTCAGAGGAACTCAGATCATGACCACCCAGCGCGTTTTCTCCGGCGTTCAGCCCACCGGCAACCTGCATCTCGGCAATTACCTCGGCGCCATCGTCAACTTCGTGAAGCTGCAATCGAGCTACGAATGCATCTATTGCGTGGTCGATCTGCACGCCATCACGGTGCCGATGTCGGTGTGGGGCGGCCCCGATGAACTGCGCCGCTGCACGCGCGAGGTCACCGCGGCTTTCATCGCCTCCGGCATCGACCCGAAGAAGAACATCATCTTCAATCAGAGCCAGGTCGCGGGGCACGCCGAGCTGACCTGGGTGTTCAACTGCGTGGCGCGGCTCGGCTGGCTCAACCGCATGACCCAGTTCAAGGAGAAGGCCGGCAAGGATCGCGAGAACGCATCGGTCGGTCTTTACGATTATCCGGTGCTGATGGCGGCCGACATCCTGCTCTATCGCGCGACCCATGTGCCGGTCGGCGAGGATCAGAAACAGCACCTCGAACTGGCCCGCGACATCGCCCAGAAATTCAACAACGACTTTTCGGAATCGATCGCCGCCAACAAGCAGCCTGCGACTTATTTCCCGCTGCCCGAGCCGGTGATCACCGGTCCGGCGACGCGGGTGATGAGCCTGCGCGACGGCGCGAAGAAAATGTCGAAGTCGGATGCGTCGGATTACTCGCGCATCAACCTGTCCGACGACGCCGACGCCATCGCGCAAAAGATCCGCAAGGCGAAGACCGACCCCGAACCGCTGCCGAGCGAGGAGAAGGGTCTCGAAGCGCGCCCCGAGGCCGACAACCTGGTCGGCATCTTCGCCGCGCTCTCCGGAACGCCGAAAGCCGACGTGTTGCGCGAGTTTGGCGGCGCGCAATTCTCCGGATTCAAATCAAATCTGGTGGATCTCGCGGTGGCGAAGCTGAGCCCGATCACAACCGAGATGAAGCGATTGTCGCAGGACCATGCCTATGTCGACAGCGTCCTGATCGACGGCGGCGAGCGCGCCAACGCCATCGCCGAACAAACTATCAAGGATGTGAAGGACATCGTCGGCTTCATCCGTCGCAAATAGCCCGCCACGGTTCCAGATTCCGACCGCGCCGCCGCCACGGTTTGCGCAATCGCAAACCCGTTGATGTGTTCCGCTTGTCGAACGCGCCCGCACCGTGGCAGCATGGTCGGGTTTTGCGCCTCCGCGCGTAGTGAGAATGTTTCAGAGGGGCATCGCGTCCGGAGATTTGATCGTCGATCGATCCGGACGATGGCTCGGACATCGGGACATCAAAACCGAGACTTGCATGAGACCGAGACTTGCATGAGCACGCAACGACGAAGTTACGAGCAAGGTCACAAGCCGAAATGCCTGGTGATCGTTGACGACAGCGCGGAGTGGGATCGCGCGGTGTATTACGCCAGCCGCTGGGCGGTGCGGGTCGGCGGCGGCGTGGTGATGCTGCGGGTCATCGACACCGAGGACCACAACCAGCAATGGCTCGGCGTCGCCGACATCATGAAAGCGGAAGCCGAGGAGATCGCCAACGCGGCGCTGGACCGCGCCGCCGGCCGCGCCAACGGCATCGCCGCCATCACCCCGGAGCGGGTGATCCGCGAGGGGCTTCCCAACGCGCAGATCCTCGACGTGATCGACAAGGACGTCGACATCTCGATGCTGGTGCTGGCGGCCGGCAGCGGCCCGGAAGGACCGGGCCCGATCATCACGGCGATGGCCAAGACCGTCGGCTCGTTCCCGATTCCCGTCACCATCGTGCCCGGCACCCTGACCGACAAGGATATCGACGCACTGTCATAACAGACTGATCCGGCATGGAAATCACGCCGCGGCGGGTTGACCGTGCGTTTGCCGCGCCTATTTGCTAGAGTGGCGCACGACCCCGAAAAGCATGCCCTCGGACTTGATCCGAGGGTGGGAACGGTTTTCGGACAAGATCACGCGCAAACACAATACAACACACCATCCGCCGGACCTTGAACCCGGCAGCGATTGGAGAAAACCATGTTCA
>CAUJJN010000022.1 GCA_963204905.1 Pseudomonadota bacterium | reverse complement strand
GCAGCTGACCGATCGTGAGCTCGCTGACATCGGTCTCGACCGCTCGGACATTCCGCGCGTCGCTTCGGGCTCCTATAACGGATGACCCGGCCGCACTGGTCGACGGAAAGGTAACGCCCGCTCTATAGCGGGCGTTGTCGTATCCGGACTTCCGCTGGCTCGCACAGACGTTCCGGCGAGCCATACCCAAATCGGATTCCACTTTCGGGCAAAACGCGCTACCTGTGCGCCCATGACCGATTTGAAGACCGATTTCACGCATTCCCCGCGCTCTGTTCACGTTGTCGGCGGCGGCCTCGCCGGCTCGGAAGCCGCCTGGCAGATCGCCGAGGCCGGCATGCCGGTCGTGCTGCACGAGATGCGCCCGGTGCGCACCACCGAGGCACACCATCCCGACGGCCTCGCCGAACTGGTCTGCTCCAACTCCTTCCGCTCCGACGATGCCGCCAACAACGCTGTTGGCCTGCTCCACGCCGAAATGCGCCGGCTGGGGTCGCTGGTGATGCGATCGGCCGATGCCAACCAGGTGCCCGCCGGCGGTGCGCTGGCGGTCGATCGCGACGGTTTTTCCGCCGCTGTGAGCGCGGCGATCATAGGCCACCCGTTGATCGAAGTAGCGCGTGAGGAAGTCGCCGGAATCCCATCGGCGGACTGGTCGAATGTCATCGTCGCCACCGGTCCGCTGACTTCGGCGCCGCTGGCGGACGCAATTCGCAGCCTCACCGGACAGGACTCGCTGGCCTTCTTCGACGCCATCGCGCCGATCGTTCATCGCGACTCCATCGACATGGAGAAGGCGTGGTTTCAATCGCGCTACGACAAGGTCGGACCCGGCGGCAACGGCGCGGACTACATCAACTGCCCGCTGACCCGCGAGCAATATGACGCTTTCATCGATGCGCTGATCGACGGCGAAAAGGTCGACTTCAAGGACTGGGAGACCAACACACCCTACTTCGACGGCTGCCTGCCGATCGAGGTGATGGCGGAGCGCGGGCGTGAAACCTTGCGCTACGGCCCGATGAAACCGGTCGGCCTCACCGATCCGCGCAATCCGACGGTAAAGCCCTACGCGATCATCCAATTGCGGCAGGACAACAAGCTCGGCACGCTCTACAACCTCGTCGGATTCCAGACCAAGCTGAAGCACGGCGCGCAGCTTCGGATTTTCCGCACCATTCCGGGCCTCGAGAACGCCGAGTTCGCCCGGCTTGGCGGGCTGCATCGCAACACCTTCCTCAACTCGCCGAAGCTGCTGGACGATCAATTGCGCCTGCGCGCCGATCCGCGTCTGCGCTTCGCCGGCCAGATCACCGGTTGTGAAGGCTATGTCGAGTCGGCCAGCGTCGGGCTGATCGCCGGGCTGCTCGCCGCCGCCAACGCGCGCGGACAGACGCTAGCGCCGCCGCCGGCGACGACGGCGCTCGGCGCGCTGCTCAATCACATCACCGGCGGGCATATCGAGACGGTGGATGCCGGCCCGCGCTCGTTCCAGCCGATGAATATCAACTTCGGCCTGTTTCCGCCGCTCGCCAACCCACCGACCCGCAAGGCCGACGGCACGCGGTTGCGCGGCAACGAGAAGTCGATCGCCAAGAAGCAGGCGATGAGCGCCCGCGCCCTCACCGACCTCGACCGCTGGATCGCCGATCGGCTGCATCTCGCGCGCGCCGCCTGACGCCTGCCCGGACTTCGCTCATGACCTTGCCCGCACAGGACGCCGCCGTGCTGTCCGCCCGATGGACCGAAGGCGTGCTGCTCAAGCGCGACGTGTTTTCGACCGTCGAGCGTGGCCGCTTTCAACATGAGCAATGCGAAGTCGACGCGGTGCTGCGCCGACTCGATCAGGTGCCGTGGTGGTCGTTCGGCCTCGCCTATCATCTGTTCAGCCGCGAGCGGCACGCGTTGCAACTGGCGCGCGATCTCAAGGTCGGACCCGAACTGCTGTGGGCCGGACGGCGGGCGCTGGTGCGCGGATTCATCGACGGCGTCGCGCTGCATCTGGCGCGGCCGGTGGGAGACGCCACCTATTTCCGCACGGCCAAGCTTGCGCTGCGTAAACTGCATCGGCGTGGCATCTGCCACAACGATCTTGCCAAGGAGCAGAACTGGCTGCGCGGCAGTGACGGCCGCGCTTACGTGACCGATTTTCAACTCGCGGTCTGTTTCAAAAAGCGCAGCAAGCTGTTTCGGATCGCCGCTTACGAAGACTTGCGCCACCTGCTGAAGCACAAGCGCACCTACGCGCCGGATGCGCTGACGCCGAAGGAACACAAGATTCTGGCGCGCAAATCCGCCGTCGCCCGCATCTGGCTGATGACGGGCAAGCGCGTCTACAAGGCGATCACCCGCGGCATCTTCAATTTCACCGACCGCGAAGGCGGCGGTCGGCGCCTCGTCAACGATGCGCCGCTGCTGCGCGAGGTGATGCTGCGCGACAAGGACGTGCGCGACGTCGCCATCGTCGCCTTCGCCGACCGTCGCGCCGGCGTCGGCCTTTATGCTTTCGCGGAGACAGATCGCCCGGATATCGAGGACCGCCTGAAGGCCGCGCTCGCCGCGGCAAACGGGCCGAAGCCGCCCGAGCATCTGCAGGCGGTGGCGGCGCTGCCGCGCGATACCTCGGGAAACATCCGTACCGAAATCCTGCAACTGGTGGCGATGAACCAGGTTGACCTGATCCCGCCGCTGCTGACTACCGACGCCGATCGCACCCTGATGCGCGACATTCTCGACGCGCGAAAGAACCTACGCGACAGGTTCAGTTTCTGAACTGCCGTCATTGCGAGCGGGTCATTGAACCGAGCCACGACAGGACATAGCATCGTAGTGACTTGACCCGAGGTGGTAACATGCTGACCATCGTCGACGACGATCTCACAAGCGACAGCACCCGATCCCTCTTGGCCATTCATCTTCAGGGCATGCACGCGAGTTCACCGCCGGGCCACGTCTTTGCTCTGGACTTATCCGGTCTTCAGTCTCCCGACGTCTCCGTGTGGACGATCCGCGACAACGGCATAACGATTGGCATTGGGGCCTTGAAACAATTGAGCGACGGCACTGGCGAATTGAAGTCGATGCGAACTCACCCTGAATTCTTGCGTCGAGGCGTGGCGGGCGCATTGCTTGAGCACATCATCAGCCAGGCGAAGCAACGAGGTTTGACCTGCTTAAGCCTCGAAACCGGCAGCGACCCAGCCTTCGACGCCGCGCTTACACTCTATCGAAAGCGCGGATTTGAGAACGGCCCTGCATTCGCCGATTACGAAAAAAGCGAATTCAGTCAGTTCCTGCATCTTCCGCTGTGAAGGACAACTTTTCTTCTCGTCATTGCGAGGAGCGAAGCGACGGCGCGCCGTTCAAATCTGCCGTCCCGCCTTGGTCCAGTACGGATCGCGCAGACGGCGTTTGAAGATTTTTCCAGAATCTTCGCGCGGCAGATCGGCGTGAATTTCGATGTGCTTCGGCACCTTGTAGCCCGCGAGCGATTTCGCAAGCTCCGCACGAACCGCGGCCACGTCGAGCGTGGTGCCCGATGACGGCTGCACCACCGCCATCAACGCCTCGCCGAATTCGTGATCGGGAATGCCGAACACCGCGCAATCGTGCACACCCGGCACCGCGAGCAGCACGGCCTCGATCTCAGCCGGATAGATGTTGACACCCCCTGAAATCACCATGTCGCGCTTGCGATCGGAAATGAAGACATAACCGTCCGCATCGATGTAGCCGACATCGCCCGAGGTAATGAAGCCGTCGCGATCGATCTCTGAGCGTTTGTCCGGCTTATTGTGATAGGTGAAGTCCGGATTACCAGCGATGCGCGAATAGATTTCGCCGATCTCGCCTTGCGGCAGCTCGCGACCATCGTCGCCGATGAAACGCAATTCCGCGCCTGGCGCGATTTTTCCGACCGTACCGGGTTTTTGAAGAGCGTCTTCCGAAGTCGCAAAGGTCACCGCACCGGATTCCGTGCTGCCGTAGAATTCGTAAATCACCGGCCCCCACCAGTCGATCATCGCGCGCTTGACGTCGGCCGGACACGGCGCGGCCGCGTGAATAACGTGCCGCAACGACGACACATCGTATTTGTCGCGAATATTCGACGGCAGCTTCATCAGCCGGATGAACATGGTCGGCACCATGAAGATGGTATCGATCTTCTCCCGCTCGATCACGCGAAGAAATTCCTCCGGATCGAAGCGCGGCATCAGCACCAGCACACCGCCAAGCTTGCCGGCGCGCAACCCGAACGAATTCGGTGCCGAGTGATACAGCGGCCCTGGACACAGCGCCCGCGCGTTCGGCTTGAGGCCATAGATCATCGCGCGCATTCGTTCGGCGGATGCCGCCTGCTCCGGCGTTGGCGCGAAACGCTTGACGCCTTTCGGATGCCCGGTGGTGCCGGAGGTGTAGATCATGTTTTGCGGCTGCGGCAGCGCCGGTCCGTCGTAAGGCGATTGCTGCGCGAGCCACGTCTCGAGATCGATCGCACCGGGAAGCGCATCGAGGCTCGCGTGATCGATGGTGTAACTGGCGCGGATTTCCGGCGGCGGCGGCGCGCTGAGAACCGTTACGCCTGTCGGCACATATCCCTTGAGAGGATGCAGCAGGTCGGCGTGCCCGACCAGCACCCGCGTCCCGGTGTCGCTGAGAATGTAGGCGACTTCATCCGGCTTGAAGTGCCAATTGATTGGTACCGCGTAGGCGCCCAGCATCATGGTCGCATATGCGGCTTCCATGAACGCGATGTCGTTGCGCATCAGGATACAAACGCAATCGCCCGGCTTGACGCCGAGCTTCTGCAAACCGCCGGCGATGCGCGCCGCGCGCGCCGCAACATCGGCATGGCTTCGCCGCCGCTCGCCGCTGATGATCCCGTGGAAGAGATTTGGAGTCTCAGTCATCCGCCATCTTCTTGTTATGCTGGGAAACTCATGCTGCGCAAACGACAGTCTGGCTGGACCTGTTCCCGCCATCCACGTCCTTGCTCGGCTGGAAAAGACGTGGACCACCGGGACAAGCCCGGTGACGACGACCTTGGCTGATCAATCAATGAAATTCGGGGCCCGCTTCTCGATGTTGGCGCGGACCGCTTCGGTCTGATTGGGCGTGCCCATCAGTACCTGTTGTTCGTAGGACTCCGCAATCAGTGCCTTGGCGGGATCCGTGCCGAGGTTGTTGAGCAGCCGTTTCGCCGCGCGGATCGCGCTCGGGCTCTTGCCGGCAATCTCATGCGCCGCGGCCATCGCTTCCTTGTACGGATCGTCGCACACCCGCGTTGCCAGACCGTACACTTGCGCCTCCTTGCCGGAGAAGATGCGGCCAGTGAAGGTCAGATCGCGCAGGATATCGTCGCGGACGAGCTGCGCCAGGATCGGCGTGCCCGCCATGTCCGGCACTAGCCCCCACTTGATCTCGAGAATGGAAAGTTTGGTGTCCGGCGCGACGAAGCGCATGTCGGCGCCGAGCATGAGTTGGAATCCGCCGCCCAGCGCAACGCCGTGCACGGCGGCGATCACCGGGACCGGCAGTTCGCGCCAACCCCACACCGCATATTGCGGATCGTTGACGACACCCCGCGTGCGCGGCACCAGGCTGCCAAGCCGTCCGGAGCCTTTGCCGTCCTTCATCGTCTCGAAACGGGAGGTGTCGAGGCCCGCGCAAAACCCCCGGCCTTCGCCTGACAGCACCACGGCGCGTAGTCCCTTTTCGGTCTTGAGCCGGTCGCAGGTCGCGGTCAGCGCGTCGAACATCGCGAAGTCGAGCGCATTCATCTTGTCCGCCCGCACCAGCCGGACGTCAGCGACGCCGTCCTTGATCGAGACAGAGACCCGGTCTTCCATGGAATCGTTCTCCCAAAAAAATCTTGGTTTCGAGCTTTACAGAAAGGCTTCGGCGGGTTTTAGTCAACCGACTAATTAACATCCCTCATATTTGAGCACGGTGAGTCATGTTCAGCCCGCAACTTCTCGCCAATCGCCGTATCCTCGTCACCGGTGGCGGCACCGGTCTCGGCAAAGCCATGGCCGCGCGTTTCCTCAGTCTCGGCGCCGAGGTTCATATCTGCGGCCGCCGAAAGAGCGTCTGCGACGAGACCGCTACCGAACTGATGGACACCTTTGGCGGCCGCGTCATGGCCCACGGCGTCGATATCCGCGATGCCGGGGCGGTCGATCACATGGTGGAAACCATCTTCGCGGAAGGCCCCCTCACCGATCTCATCAACAATGCCGCCGGTAATTTCATCTCCCGCACCGAGGAGTTGTCGCCGCGCGGCTTTGATGCCGTCGCCAACATCGTGATGCGCGGTACGTTCTACGTGACACATGCGGTGGGACGACGCTGGATCGCCAACAAGCTGCCAGGCAATGTGGTGTCCGTCACCGTAACCTGGGTGCGCAACGGTAGCCCCTACGTCGTGCCGTCGGCGATGAGCAAGTCGGCGATCCACGCGATGACGATGTCGCTCGCCACCGAGTGGGGCCACTACGGCATCCGCCTCAACACCATCGCGCCGGGCGAAATCCCGACCGAAGGCATGAGCAAGCGGATCAAGCCCGGCGACGAAGCGGGCGCGCGCACCAAGGCGACGAACCCGATGGGTCGAGTCGGACGCATGGAGGAGTTGCAGAATCTCGCGGTGTTCCTCATCTCCGGCGGCTGCGACTGGATCAATGGTGAAACCATCGCCATGGATGGCGGCCAGGCGCTCGCCATGGGCGGAAATTTCTATCAGTTGCGCGACTGGTCCGACGCCGACTGGCAACAGGCGCGCGAGTCGATCATGGCGCAGAATGAAAAGGACCGCGCCAAGCGAAGCCAAACTTGATCGCGCGAGATCGACGATTGGAGGCACGGAAGAACCTCCCGCTCTCCCCTTGCGCTACAACGAACCTGGGCTCCATCACGCCTGACATCCTCCGCCGGCAACCTAAATGCTGCACCAACCGGCACAGCCCTCAGCACCTATCTTGTCTTCTACGTTCAACGGAGCCACTCTCTTTCAAATAAAAATCTCCAAAAGCAAAAACATCGCGGGGAAACATGACAGCGGTCGAGAGCGCAACCACACTTGCCGAGGTTGTCGAAGCACAGGCGAATCTGCGCGGCGACGATATTGTTTTCGAGTTTGAAGATCGTCTGACGTCTTTCGCGCAACTGGATTCGCACACCAACCAGATCGCGAACGGGCTGATCGCGCTCGGCGTCAAACCCAACGAGCGCGTGGCTTATCTCGGCAAGAACAGCGACATCTTTTTCGAGCTCTTGCTCGGAGCGATGAAGGCCAACGTCGTGATGGCCCCGGTGAACTGGCGCCTCGCCGGCCCGGAGATCGCCTACATCGTCGAGGACTGCAAGGCCGCGGTTTTGTTTGTGGGGCCGGAATTCATCGATCAGGCACGCGGCATCAAGGCTCAGATTCCAAGCGTCCGCCATATCATGACAACCGAAGGCGGCGCGCCGGAATGGAGCGATGTGGAAGCTTGGCGGGATAGGCAAAGCAAGGACAAGCCTGCGGTTGCGATCACCTCCAGGGACGTTGCGATCCAGCTTTATACCTCCGGCACAACCGGTCGCCCCAAGGGCGCGATGCTGTCACATGCCAACTTTCTGGCGCTGGTGCGCGCCGGGCAAAACAACAAACCCGACTGGAACAAGTGGTCCCAGGACGACGTCTCGCTGGTGGCAATGCCGGTGTTTCACATCGGCGGTTCCGGTTGGGGAACGCTGGGCGTCTATCACGGCGCGAAAGGCGTTATCGCGCGGGAATTCGACCCGACCAAGGTTCTGGACTTCTTCGAGCAATCGAAGATCACCAAACTCTTCATGGTGCCTGCCGCGATGCAATTCGTAGTTCGACAACCGCGCGCGAAAACCGTCGATTTTTCGCGGCTGCGCTACATGCTGTACGGCGCTTCGCCGATTCCTGCGGCTCTTCTCAAGGAGTGTATCGACGTCTTCAAATGCGGCTTCGTGCAGATGTACGGCATGACGGAAACCACCGGGACGATCGTCGCACTCGCTCCCGAGGATCACATTGAGGGATCGGAGCGAATGCGCTCCGCCGGCAAGGCACTCCCCGGCGTCGAAATCGCCATTCTTGATCAGGACGGCAATCCGTTGCCAGCTCGACAGGTCGGGGAAATCGCGACGCGTTCGGGCTCGAACATGGTCGGTTACTGGAATCTGCCGGAAGCTACCGCACAGACCGTCCGCAAGGATGGCTGGCTGCGCACCGGCGATGCCGGATACATGGATGAGGACGGCTTCATCTATATTCACGATCGCATCAAGGACATGATCATTTCCGGCGCGGAAAACATCTACCCCGCCGAAGTCGAAAGCGCGATCTGCGATCACCCCGACGTTGCCGAGGCTGCCGTCGTCGGCATCCCGGACGACAAGTGGGGCGAAGCGGTAAAGGCGATCGTGGTGATGAAGCCGGGCAAGACGGCAACCGCCACCGACATCATCAATTTCACCCGCGCCAAAATCGCGGGCTTCAAGACTCCGAAGACAGTGGACTTCATCGCCGCCTTGCCGCGCAATCCCTCTGGCAAGATCCTGCGCCGCGAATTGCGCGCGCCGTTCTGGATCGGCAAGGACCGTCAGGTGAACTGAGCGGGAAGTGAGACTTTCGATTACTGCTTTAAAACAACGGCCGCGCCACACCATCATTGCGAGCGAAGCGAAGCAATCCAGCAAGCCGCACAGCAGGAACCGGATTGCTTCGTCGCTAACACTTCTCGCAATGACGAGAGCGGAATCCCGGTTCCACTAAACACCCTTCCGCGCGGTGTCTCGTGTGACGGCGCCACCCTGTCCCTGACATCCTCAGTGCTTGTTGGCGCCCATATAGCCGAACAGGAAACCGGCAACCTTGCGCATCTGGATTTCCTCGCTGCCTTCGGTGATACGGTAGCGACGGTGATGCCGATAGATGTGCTCGAACGGCTTGTGCCGCGAATAGCCGATGCCGCCGTGCACCTGAATGGCGCGATCCGCCGCCTGTCCGCACAGCCGGTTCGCCCAATAGTTGCACATCGAGACCTTGTCGGAGAGCGTGTGCTCGACCTGCGCTTGCGTCATCTGGTCCATTTCCCACGCGGTCTTGCGGATCAGGAGGCGCAGCATCTCGGCTTGGGTCGCGAGTTCCACCAGCGGAAACTGGATCGCCTGATTGCGCGCCAACTCCTCACCGAACGGCTTGCGCTCCCGTGCATATTTCACGCTTTCGTTGATGCAGAACACCGCCGCGCCGAGCGAACTCGCCGCCTGACGGATGCGATTCTCGTGCACGACGCATTGCGCCAGCGACAGCCCGCGTCCAACCTCGCCAAACAGTGCATCGTCCGGCACGAACACATCCGTGAAGCTGACGCGCGGATGATCGGTCGGCATGTTGAAGGTCCAGAGATACTCCTCGACCTTGACCCCCTCCGCATCCGCAGGCACGAGGAAACAAGTGATGCCGCGCGCATCGCCATCGTTGCCCGATGTGCGTGCAAACAACGCGCAATGGGTGGCGACATGCATTCCCGTGGTCCACATCTTCTCGCCGTTGATAATCCAGCCGGACTTGCCGTCGCGCGTTCCCTGCACGGCGCGCGTTTCCATGTGCGTTGCATCCGACCCGTGGTCCGGCTCGGTCAGTCCAAAGGTGATCCGGTATTTGCCGGTGATCGATCCCTCGATCATCGCCTTCTGATCATCGCGACCGTAGAGATCGAGCATCTTCACGATCGGAAAATTACCGACAATGGAATGTTCGTTCTGCAAGTCGTTGTGAAGGCCGAGCCCCTGGGCAGCAAAGTGCTCACGGATCACCGCCATCCACAGATTGGAGCCATCCTTGCCGCCGTAGCGTTTCGGGATCGCAAACCGCAAGTGGCCGGCCTCATCGGCCTTGTCTTTGGCCCGCCGCAGTAATGCTTCCCATTCGTGACGCGGCAGTCCGCCGTTCTCGAAATCGGTCCGCGCCCATTCACGGCGGTGATCGAAAAAGCGGATGTTGTCGTCGCTTGCCTCGAGCGGTTTGATCGTATTCGCAATGAAGCGGTCCAATTCCGCGAGATAAGCGACGAGGTCCGCAGGCAGGGCAAAATCCAAGATATCTCTCCCACACGTCAGTTGCTTTTGAAGAAACTTAAGGTGGCGATGCGGTGCGAAGTCAAGCCAACGATTCCGGTTGCGAAGGCAGATAGGCCATGCGTATTTGAACGGCGCAGCAACACTCAGCGTTTGGCATATTTCGTCCTGCGAAACGACCGGCGAAGGAGACATCATGGACTTGAAATTCTCGAAGGTCGAACGCAAAGGCCCAGTCACCATCGTCACCTTGTCGCGGCCTGAGGTTTACAACGCCCTGCACTCCGACGCGCATTTCGAACTTAACCGTGTCTTCGACGATTTCACCGCCGATCCCGAGCAATGGGTCGCCATCGTCACCGGCGCCGGCGACAAGGCATTCTGCGCCGGCAACGACCTGAAATGGCAGGCTGCGGGCGGCAAGCGCGGCTGGGATAATGGCGGGTTTGCAGGCCTGACCTCTCGCTTCGATTGCGACAAGCCGATCATCGCTGCCGTCAATGGCGTGGCAATGGGCGGTGGCTTCGAAATCGCTCTGGCTTGCGATCTCATCATCGCATCGGAGAATGCAAAGTTCGCTTTGCCGGAGCCGCATGTCGGCCTCGCCGCGCTCGCCGGAGGCCTGCACCGGTTGCCGCGCCAGATCGGCCTCAAGCGCGCCATGGGTATGATCCTGACCGCCCGCCATGTTTCAGCGCGCGAAGGTTTCGAACTTGGTTTCGTTAACGAGGTGGTGCCGCAGGGTGAGGCTCTGGCCGCGGCGGAACGCTGGGCGGCAACAATCTGCAAGAACAGCCCGATGTCGATCCGTGCCTCCAAGCAGACCGTGTCTCGCGGCCTCGCAGTCTCGCTTGAACAGGCAATCAACGAGCAGCGGGACTATCCGGCGGTGAAGGCAATGGTTGCATCGCAGGATTTTATCGAGGGCCCGAAGGCATTTTCAGAGAAGCGGCCGCCGAAGTGGGTGGGGAAGTAACGCAAGGCGCAACCTCGATCCAGGGTAATGCCCGCGCGCGTTACGAATCCGGGTCTTTTGAATATTGCAGGCTCCAAATCGCGGACGGCCCGGACAAGCCCGGCATGGCACAGTTGCGAGACGCTTCGCTTCAATGGCGATGGAAGACAATTCACGGAGCGGTCACGAGTTCTTCTCGCGTTCCAACTCCCGTCGGTAACTCGCATAGTTCGGCTGATCGACCGCAAGCTTGTCCATCGTCGTTTGCCACAGATGATCGGCCAGCCCCGGCGTTTTCAGATCGAATTCACCTGTCGCGATCCCGTCGGCCAACTTCCGGTTAAGATCGAGCAGCGATCCTTTTTCGCCAAGCAGTTTGGCGAGGTGCGCCAACTCGGCAGCGGCAGACGGCTCTGACAATTCCAGTTGACGCACGACAAGGTCGATGGCGTTGGTCGCGACGCGCAGCTTGAATGCCGCAGCACCTGACATTTTCGGCGCGATGTCGCCGCGAAGGAATTCAGCCACCGCATTGAGCAATTCGATCGGAGTCGGCTCGTCCTGCATTGTCACCCTCCCCCCGCGCGCGGCGCAAGCAACCGCAGCAGATCGATCTCGGTCTCTGACGCGCGACGTCCGATCATCGCACGCTCCATGGAATGATCGGGACCACTACGGAAACGCTGCATCATGCCGCAGCACATCACACCCCATCGCAAGGTGCCCATGACCTCCCAGAAAGTCACGCGCGCTGCATCGACCTTGCCGCCCGCCGCTTCATAACCGGCGAACATCTCCTCCCGCGCTCCGAAACCACCGACCGGACGATCGACCACGCCGAACCGCCACGAATTGACGCAGATCCAGCCGAGGTCTTCCATCGGGTCACCGAAGTGCGCCAGCTCCCAATCCAGCACGGCACGGATGCCGTCCTCACCGACAATCAGATTGCCGTTGCGAAAATCTCCGTGCACCAGCGTTTCATATCTCGCAGGTCCGGGATCGTTGTCGGTCAACCAACGCAGCGCCAGATCGAAGACCGGTCGCGGCCAATCGAAGCCATGATAGTCGCGGGTGAGTTCGGCAATCTCCATCGCGGGGGTCATGCAGCGAAGTTGCGGCAGCATCGCGCGATTCAGAGTATGGATTCCGCACAGCACGCTCCCGGCCTGTCGCGCCAGCTTCGGCCTCACGGCGGCAAACGCATCGTCGCGGAGAATTTTGCGGGCGATGGTCTCGCCAGCGATGCGTCCCATGATGAAGCCGATGCCAAGGTCATCTGCCGGTTCAAGAACGTGCATGACGGGCGGCGACGGAATACCGGCCGCAAAAGCGCGCTGCATCAGCATGGCTTCCGCATCGAGACCAGCCGCACGTTCGGGCGCCGCGCCATAGCCGGACGGCGCGCGTCGCAAGATGGCGCCGATGTTGCCATCGGGACGCACAATATCGAACGACCATGTCTCCTGGCTTGCGCCTCCGGAGAGGCGCGCCGCGTGGGCAATCCCGGTCGCGCCGGCACACCAGCGCACGACGCAACGGGCGAGATCGGCTTCGAAGCTCCCGCTCAACGGCTACTTGCCCTTGAATTTGGCGGGACGCTTTTCGAGGAATGCGGTCACGCCTTCCTTGAAATCCTCGGTCGAGCCGGCGATCCGTTGTAGCTGGAATTCGAGATTGAGTTGCTCCTCGTAGGAATTCTCCTCACTGTCCCAATACAGCCGACGAATCCCCGCGAGCGCCACCGTCGGGCCGCTGGCCAGATCCCGCGCGAGTTTCATCGCCTCGGCCATCAGCGCGGCATCGTCATACATGCGATTGACCAGCCCCCACTCCAGCGCCTTTTCGGCTGGCAGCTTCTCGCCCATCAGCGAGAGTTCGACCGAACGCGCCTTGCCGATCAGGCGCGGCAGCAACCATGTCGAGCCGCAGTCCGGTACCAGCCCGATACGGCGAAAAGCTTGCAGGAAGTAGGAGGAGCGCGCGCACAAAATCATGTCGCCCATCAGCGCGAAGCTCATGCCCGCGCCAGCCGCAGGGCCATTGACGGCGGTAACGATCGGGCAGCGCAAATTACGCAAACGACGCAGGAACGGATGGAACGCGGTCTCCAGCGTGCCGCCGGCGTTGCGCTTGCTGCCCGGCTTGGCATTGTTGCGTCCCTGCAGATTCGCCCCCGTGCAGAATGCCCGCCCCGCGCCGGTGATAACCAGACAACGCACCGCTTCGGGACGATCCTCGATAGCATCCAGAGCTTCGGCCAGCCCATCCAGCATATCGACGGACACCGCGTTCATCACCTCCTGATGATCCAACGTGAGCACAGCCACCGAGCCGTCGAAGTTGAGGGTTACGTGTTTGAACTGCATGGTTTCCCCTTGAAGGACGCGACCGGCCCCGGCGCTGCCGGAGCCTTGCGGATTTTCGATTGAAGGTCGGTCGCTATATTTGATTTTTAATCGACGGTTGTCCATGGTCGCTTTCGCAAGAGCCGAGTTCCGCAAAAGCAGAGCGCAGCGTAACAACGCAAGACAGGCAGGAAACCTCAATGTCGATTTTCGATCTCAGCGGTCGCGTCGCAGTCATCACCGGAGGCAACGGCGGCATCGGCCTTGGCATCGCGCAAGCGCTGGCGACGGCGGGCTGCAACGTCTCGATCTGGGGCCGCAATGCTGACAAGAACAACACCGCCGCCGCCAGCATGGCGGAGGCCAAGGGCGAGGTCGATATCCAGGTCTGCGACGTCACGGACATTGCCTCGGTGAAGGCGGCGATGGCGGCGACTCTGGCCAGATTTGGCCGCGTCGATGGCTGCT
Organism: Pseudomonadota bacterium; assembly: GCA_963204905.1. GTDB lineage: Bacteria > Pseudomonadota > Alphaproteobacteria > Rhizobiales > Xanthobacteraceae > 62-47. The sequence goes on along the minus strand of CAUJJN010000022.1, from coordinate 7,173 downwards.
TCGCCAATGCTGGCATCGGCGGCGGCGGACGCCATGGCTTTATCGATCGCCCGCCGGAGGAATGGCGCAACATGTTCGCCACCAACCTCGACGGAGTCGTTCACGTCTTCCAGGCTGTCGCCCGCCATATGACGGAACGCGCGGCGAAGGGAGATGCTTTCGGACGGCTGGTGGCGACATCGAGCATGGCCGCACTGTTCGGGACCGCCCGCAACGAGCACTATGCGGCAACCAAGGCCGCGATCAACGCGTTGGTCCGAGCACTGGCTGTCGAGCAGGCACGCTATGGCATCACATCCAACGCCATCCTGCCAGGCTGGATCAAGAGCGACATGACGTCTGGCCTGATGGCCAACGATAAATTCGTTGCCAACGTGATGCCACGCATTCCAATGCGACGTTTCGGCGAGCCGTCGGATTTCGGTGGCATCGCTGTCTACCTGATGAGCAAGGCGTCTTCGTATCACACCGCCGACTGCTTCGTGATCGACGGCGGCTACACGGCCTTCTGAGGTCGCGTCCATAATTATACTCTGGCTGGATCGTGATGCAGGAACAGACAAACCGCCGCTGTCCGTGCCTGTCACAATAGTGTAGCAATTGACGGACTCGTTTCCGCAACCTGCTGCCGCCCAGATGATACTGACCGCGATAGGCTTGGCCGCCACTGGCATTCTCTGGAACGCCGAGCGTTCCATTGCGCATCTCGGGCTGGCAATCGCCTCGTTTTGTTTCTGCATCGCAGCGCTGATGCTGCTGATCGGCAATCCGGAGCAAGCCACAGCCCTCGCATTGATCATTGTCGCCGCGATTCACGGCGCCTCGATGTTGAAATATGCCCATAGTGGCCTGAAATTGACCGTGACCGACCTGCCCCTGCTGTTCGCCGGCACGGTCCCGTTCTTCTTCGCGCAATACCCGCTGGCGGTCACCGCAGCGCTGACGGGCCTGTTCGGATTGATTGTCGCTGCCATCGTCACGATGCTGTATTTGCCTGGCACGCCGACCCCGCTCGCCACACAGCTTGCGGCAGTCGGCCTGACCGCGCTGGGCCTTGGCCTGGCCTATCGGTTGAGCGGCGGCGCGACGGCCTTGCAGTGGATCGCGGCGCAACCGCGATGTTTCTACACGACCTTCGTGGCGTCGCTGCTCGATCCACGCTCGTGGCGACAATTCGGTGGTTTCGTATTGAGCGACATCGCCGATGACGCGTTGCCGCTATTGCCAGCGACACCCGCGGTGCGGTCGACCTGTCCTGACATCATCGTGATCCAGCACGAATCCATCTTCGATCCGAGACCTATGGATTGCCCGTCGGACCGCTCGTCGAGAACTTCCTGACGCCGCCACAGGGGCTCCATGGCCGCCTCAATGTTGATATCTTCGGCGGGGGATCGTGGCAGTCGGAATTCAGCCTGCTCACAGGCCTGTCCAGCGCCAGTTTCGGCTCAAACGGCTACTTCCTGTTCGAGCGTGGCGCCGGATGCTTCCACCACAGCCTGCCAAAGACGCTTGGCGCGCTCGGCTACACCACAACGCTGACATCGAGTTGCCGTCGCGGCTTTCTCAACTACGATAATTTCTATCGCGAGATCGGAATGCGCGAGCGGATTTTCACTGACGACTTGCCAGCGCCATTCGACCTGGATTCATTCGAATCCACGAACTCCGACAGCGAATTTCTGCAAGCCGCGCTCGGCGTTCATGCCGACGCGATCGAGGCCGGATCGGGACCGCGCTTCCTTTATATCCTGACCAACTACAACCACGGCCCGCATAGCCGGCGCCTGGTTGCCGCCGGACGGTTCGAGACGCAGCGAGCCTTTGCGTTCGCGAGCCTGCCGGAGGCGACTTACGCCGAGTACTATGCGCGCTTGGTCGAGACCGCGGATACCTGGCGCAAACTGAAAGCCGATCTCATCGCACGATTTCCTGATCGCCCGATGCTGGTGATCCATTACGGCGACCACCAACCTGTGATGACGCGGCGCATACAATCACGTCTGCAGCTCGCCTCCGATGCGCGACGGCAATTCCAGACGTTCTACGCCATCGAGATGCTCAACGATCCGACGTCTTCGCTGGTTGCGGAACGTGGACCGAACCTCGACATCGCGTTTCTCGGCACCGTCGCACTTCAGCAGGCCGGCCTGCCGCTCGACCCGGTTTTCGCGACCCGCGCAAGTCTCCAGGATCAATGCGGTGAAACCTATTTCGCATCGACATCGGAGCGCAAACGTCGCTTTCACCGCACACTGGTCGATCTCGGCCTGATTGACATCGGACAGCCGGCGCGCGGTCAGTGACCCTCATCGTTTCGCGACAGCAACCGCGCGAACAGCGCGACCAGTTCGGCCTGCCGCCGCACGCCGGTCTTGGCGAAGATGCGCTTGAGATGAAAGCGCGCGGTCTCCTTGGCGACATTGAGGTCGTCGGCGATCGCCTCCAGCGGCTCGCCGCAAGCCAGCCGCGCGGCCAGTCGCGCCTCGGCCACCGTCAGCCCAAATACATGACGCAGCGCGGATTCCGGCGGCCGCCGTCGCTCCTCCGGATCGACAAGCACGATAAACGCGCGCGCTGCTGCGAACGGATTGGCGCCGAGATCGGACAATCTCAAGGGATAGGCCATCAGCGGCAACCGTCCCTCGCGCGGCAATGCAATCGGCGGTAGCAAGGCTGGAGTTTCAGGGTTTCGCACCAGCCTGGACAAGGCGGAATCGAGCACGGCTGTTGCGTTGACGTCTCGTGCGGCCAGCCGCCGCGCAACGATGCGAACGTCGCCGCGCAGCAACCGCTCGGCGCGCGGATTGGTGCGGATCACCTCGCCTTGCTTGTCGACAATCAGGGCGGCGGAGCCGGACAGTTCGAACGCATCGAGCGCGGCCTTCGCGGTGGCGAACCCCAGGGCGCTGGATACCGCGGCGGCGGAAGACATGCTGTTTGACAATGCCGCAAGCTGCCGCTTCTCCTCGATTGAGAAGTGACCCTGTCCCGGGCCGCGCTGAAGCGAGAGACACCACAGGCTGTCGCCGTGGGCGATCCTGATGCCGGCATAACCGGCAAGGTTCAACGGCCGGAGGAATTCCTGGAAGTAAGGAAGTTGCTTGATGGTATCCAGGCTGAAAATGTCGAAATCATCGACTATGGCCTGACGCTCCAGCAACGGAATTCCGCGGAACCTGGCATCCCGACCGTCCCAGCCGTCGCGCATATAGACGTGGGTACTCTCCTGCATGCTGTCAGTGAGGAGAGCGGTGGGAAACTGCACGCCCGTAAGATTGAACAGCAGCGTGCCGTGGCTTCCGGTTTCCGTGACGACCGTGTCCAGCGCATCCTTCCACGCGACCACATCCGTCGCAGCCCGCGCAAATGCCTGCTCGAGAATGTTCAAATTCCAGCTTGCCACGACGGCCTCGTAAAATCAGCGCGCTGCCGATTGAATATTATTCCTGCTTCGAGCAATGATCGCAACACACACCGCGCGTTCCGTTGCCGGAACCCGATGAATCGACGATCCTCAAACGACGCTTCGCACCGCCAGGAATCACACAGCCCGTGCCCAATTTCACCACCCTCGCTCCAGACCGCATTCCCGTCATCGTCGGTGTCGGAGAGTTTTCCGACCACCCAAGCGAACTGACCGCGGGTCTTGAACCCATCGATCTGATGGTTGAAGCCCTCAAGCGTGCCGAGCAGGACAGCGGCGGGAAGTTGCTGGCGGAGGTACAGTCGCTCGATATCATCAATTTTCTAAGCTGGCGCTATCATGACCCCGCCGCGCTGCTGTGCGAACGCCTCGGCATCGCGCCCGCGCACGCTCTTTACGGTCCGGTCGGCGGAGAAAGTCCGATCCGCTACATTCATGAGGCCGCGAAGCGGATCGCGCGTGGCGAATGCAGTGTCGCGGCGATCTGTGGCGGTGAAGCGCAAAGCACCGTCACCAAGGCGGAACGCGCCGGCGTCTCATTGCCCTGGACCCCGTTCGCGCGCGACGCGCCGGTGCCGCTGCGCGGCGCGAGTTTCCAGAAACCGATGGCTACCACGCTCGGGGTCGCCAAGCCGGTGACGGTGTATCCGATCTACGAAGCCGCATCGTCGGCGCATTGGGGGCAGACGCCACGCGAGGCGCTGGCGGAATCCGGTCATCTGTGGTCGATCTATTCCAGCGTCGCCTCGCGGAATCCCAATGCCTGGCTGAAACGCGCGGTGCCGGCCGAGGAAATCGTCACGCCCACCCCGGCGAATCGCCTGATTGCGTGGCCCTACACCAAGCTGATGGTCGCCAATCCTTCGGTCAATCAGAGCGCCGCAATTCTGATCACCAGTCTTGCCAAGGCGCGCGAAGCCGGAATTGCCGAAAACAAGATGATCCACGTCTGGGGCGGCGCTTCGGCGGAGGAGCCGCGCGACTATCTCGAGCGCGACCAGTTCGTGCAGAGCCATGCCCAGAATGCCGTTCTCGGATCGGTGATGGAGATGGTCGAGGGCGACGGCCGCGCGTTCGACGCCATCGAACTCTACAGTTGCTTTCCGACCGTGCCGAAGATGGCGCGACGGACGCTGAAACTCGGCCCCGACGTGCAGCCGACCGTCACCGGCGGCCTCACCTTCTTCGGCGCGCCGCTCAACGCCTACATGGCCCATGCCGCCTGCGCGATGGTGCGCAAGCTGCGCGGCGGCGGCAAACTCGGATTGCTCTATGGCCAGGGCGGCTTCGTTACCAAGCATCACGCGCTGGTATTGTCGCCGCGAGCGCCAAGCGCGGCAATTGCGCAGGAAACCAGCGTACAGGCCGAAGCCGACCGCAACCGCCAGCCCGCACCGTCGTTCGTCACGGAGGCAAACGGCCCCGGCAAGGTGGAGAGTTTTACGGTGATCTACGGTCGTGGCGGCGCGGCGGAGCATGGTGTCGTCATGCTGCGCACCGCTGACAATGCCCGCACCCTGGCACGCGTGCCGGCCAGCGATACGCGAACGCTTGGGTTTCTGACCGACCTCGACCGCAGCCCCGTAGGTAGACTGGGGACCATTTCGACCGCCGCGGACGGCATTCTGGAGTGGCAACCCGCCTGACCACTTTCTCGTCTCGCCGATTCAGTACTGGCATTTTGGCACATGAAGGAGGATAACTTTCCCCCATCTGTGCAAAAATACGAGTACGGAACGCAGGTGCGAGCATGGATTGGGACAATATCCGGGTATTTCTAAGCGTGGCTCGCGCCGGCCAATTCCTTGCCGCCGCGCGGCAACTCAGGATCGACCATGGCACCGTCAGCCGCAAGATTGGCGCGCTGGAGAAGTCACTCGGGGTCCGCCTGTTCGATCGCCAGACCACCGGCTGTGTTCTCACCGCGGCCGGTGACCGCCTCTACGCCGCCGCCGAGGAAGTCGAGGCACAACTGCTGCGGGCGCAGGGTGACCTATCGCAGTCCGATGTCGAACTCTCCGGAACCGTTCGGGTCGCGGCGCCGGACGGCTTCACCGCGCTGTTCCTCTGTTCCCGGCTCGGCAAGCTGAAACGCAAGTATCCGTCGCTGACGATCCAGTTGGTGCCGATGTCCCGCACTTTCTCGCTCTCGAAGCGCGAGGCCGACATTGCCATTACCATCTCACGTCCGGAGGAAGGCCGCCTCACCGTCCGCAAGCTCACCGACTATTCGCTGCATTTCTATGCGGCGAAAGATTATCTCACCGAGCATGGCGCGCCGAAGACGATGGCTGATCTCGAACGACATTGCCTGATCACCTACGTGCAGGACCTGGTCTTCGCGGACCAGCTTCACTTCATGCCGGAATTGTACGGCCCGAACTTCAGCCGCGTGGAGTGCTCAGGTGCGGTCGGTCAGCTTGAGACCGTGCGCGGCGGCGCCGGCATCGGCATCCTGCACGACTACGCAGCGCAAACCGATCCGCAGTTGCAGATCGTGCTGGCGGATACAAGTTTTCAGCGCAGCTACTGGATCATCACTCACGTCGACATGCGGCAACTCAGCCGCGTGCGCGCGGTGTCCGATTTCATTTTCGCGGAAGTCGGTGCACAGCGCTCGATCTTCCTGCTCTGACCGGGGCGCGATCAGCTTTTCTCGTCGTCCGTCCGCGACGCTGTCGCCGGCTTGCGCGACTTGTCCCCGGCAACACGAACCTTGTCACCGTCCACGATGCCATCCGGTGGCGCGATCACCACACGGTCGTTCGCCGACAGACCCGACGCCAGCTCGATATTCCTGCCGAGATCGCGCGCGATCACCACCGGTTTAAACACGACCCGATCCTCGGCATTCACGGTGGCGACGCGCAGACCGTCCTGATTGAAGATCAGTGCACTGGCCGGGATATGCAACGGCGCGGTGCCGCGATCGAGGCTCATCCGCACATTGGCGTAACTGCCCGGCATCAACTGGCCGTCGGGATTGTCGAGCGCAAGCTGCATCCGCGTAGTGCCGGTCGAGGCATCGACCGATTGCGACGACGTTTCAACCGTTGCCGGGAATTTGCGTTCCGCATAGCCCGGCATGGTGATTTCTGCTTTCGCGCCCATCCTGATCATCGGGACGTAACTCTGCGGCACATCGACGTAGACGCGCAATTTGGTGATATCGGAAACCACGAACATTGCGGGACCGGTCGATACGCCGGCATTGATCAATGCACCGACGTCGGTGTTGCGTGCCGTCACCACGCCGTCGAACGGCGCGACGATCTTCTTGAAGCCGGTCAGCGCCTCAAGGCGGTTGACGTTAGCCTCTCCGGACTTCACGGCCGCGCGCTTGTTGGCGAGATCGGCGGTGCGCTCGTCGATCTCCTGCTTCGAAACGAAATTCGACGACAGCAACGTCTTGCGCCGCTCCAGGGTCGCCGCCGACAATTCAGCGCTGGCCTGCTGACTGGCAAGATCGGCACGCGCCTGGATCAATTGCTGATCGAGATCGGGCGCCTCGATATCGGCCAGCAACTGCCCGGTCTTCACCTTGGCGCCGATATCGACGTACCAGCCCTTCACGTAGCCTGAAACGCGGGCATAGATCGGCGCGCGGGAATAGGCTTCCAGCCGCCCGGGAAGTTCCAGCGTCGGATTGAGCGCGGTGGTACTCGGCGCAATCACCGCAACCGTGGGCACCGCCTGCTCGTCGGTCCAGGTTCGCAGGTCGGCGCTGGATTTTTCCCGGGACATGA
>CAUJJN010000021.1 GCA_963204905.1 Pseudomonadota bacterium | reverse complement strand
GTGCTGATTCCGCTCGACGAAGCTTCAGTGCGCGAAGTCATCGCCGCGATCCGCGCCTCCGGCGCGCAATCGGTGGCAATCTGTTTCCTGCATGCCTATCGCAACCCGGCGCATGAGATCGCGATGGCCGAGCGCATCGCGTGCGAATTGCCTGACGTCAACATCTCGCGCTCCAGCGATGTGCTGCCGCAGATTCTCGAATTCGAACGCTTCTCCACCACGGTGGTGAATGCCTACGTCGCGCCGCCAGTGCGGCGCTATCTCGCCAGCCTCGAAGCGCGGTTGCGCGAGGCCGGGCTTTCGTCCAGCGTCTTCATCATTCTCTCGCATGGCGGCATGGCGCCGATCGAGGAGGCTGCAAGGCTGGCGTCAGGCACGGTGTTGTCCGGTCCCGCCGGCGGCATCTCCGGTTGCCAGCGCTGCTCGGAGCTGCTTGGCATTCCCGATCTCGTTCCGTTCGATATGGGCGGCACCTCGACCGATATCTCGCTGATCTCCGACGGTCGCGCCGCGTTGTCGGCGGCCGGCGCGCTGGCGGGCCAGCGCATCGCGTTGCGCAGTCTCGATATCACCAGCATCGCGGCGGGCGGCGGTTCGATCGCGAATGTTGACGCCGGCGGCAGCTTTCATGTCGGTCCGGAAAGCGCCGGCTCGGTGCCCGGTCCGGCCTGCTACGGGAACGGCGGAACTGAAGTGGCTGTCACCGATGCCAACGTCGTGCTCGGTTATCTTGACGCCGACGCGTTCATGGGCGGTAAGCGTCCGCTTGACCGCGCGGCATCCGATGCCGCGATGGATCGGCTCGCCGCCAAACTTGGGCTGTCGCGCGATGCGGCCGCCGCCGGCGTCTACCGCATGATCAATCTTAAAATGGCGGATGGCATCCGCCTCACCACGTTGCGGCGTGGCGTCGATCCGCGCCGCTTCACGCTGTTGTCGTTTGGCGGTGCAGCGGGGCTACATTGCGCTGAAGTCGCGCGTGAACTGGAGATCAAGCGGATCGTGGTGCCGACCGCCGCGTCGGTGCTGTCGGCCTGGGGGATGCTGACCAGCGATCTGCGCTATGAGGTCAGCCGCACCTATCTGGATTCCGGCAAGCGCATCCAGTCGTCGGATGTGCGGGCGCTGTTCGCGGAACTGGAGACGCAGGCGACGGGGCGGTTGCGCGCGTGGTTCGATGGACCGATGACGATCCAGCGTTCGGCGGAGATGCGCTATGGCGAACAGATCTTCGAGATCGACGTGCCGCTCGACGGGCTTGACATGGACGATCCTGAACTTGCCGCGCGCATCGAAGAGCGCTTCCATCGTCGCCACGAGGATCTCTACACCTACGCCTCTCCGGATCAGGAAGTGGTGTTCGTCAATGCGCGCGTCGCCGCCGTCGGCGCGGTCGCGCGCGGCAACGACGACGTGAAGCCGCGGCCTGCGGGCGGACCGCCTCGGCCGAAGTCGACACGCAAGGCGTTTTTCGGCGCGTGGCGCGAGGTGCCGGTCTACGCGATGGAACAACTGGCTCCAGGACACGTGCTCGAAGGTCCGGCGATCGTCGAGGCGGAGACCACGACGGTGGTGCTCAATGACGGTGATCGCGCCAGCGTCAATGACCTCGGCTGGCTCGATATCCGATTGACGTGAAACGGCGACGTCACGAGATGAGAATCTGACTACGATCCGACCGGCGTCATCGCTTGCGGCAGCAAAATGGGACTGCCGTCGTCATGATACCGGATGGCGACGTCGATTTCGAACACCTTCCGGATCATCTCGTTGGTGATCGTCTGTCGCGGCGCGCCGTCGGCGACGACGCCGCCCCGGTGAATGACGATGATGCGGGAGGCGAAGCGGACCGCGAGATTGAGGTCATGCAGAATCGCGACAACGGCCGTTCCGTTGCGTGCGCGCCGACCCGCAATCTCGATGAGTTCGATCTGGTGCCGCAGATCGAGGCTCGATGTCGGCTCGTCAAGCAGCAGCAGTCCTGGCCCGTTTAGGGTTTCGCCGCGCGTCAGTTGGACGAGAACGCGTGCGAAGTGCGCGCGTTGCTGCTCGCCGCCGGAGAGCGTCGGCAGTTGTCGATGACGAAGATGTCCGACCGCCACTTCGTCCATCGCGGCGTTCACCAATGGCCGGGCCGCCGCCGCGCTCAGGTCGCCGGCTCCCATCCGCACGATTTCCTCGACCGTGAACGGAAAGGTGACGTTGACATGTTGCGACAGCGTAGCGCGATGCGTCGCCAGTTGCGCCGGCGAATAGCTTCGCAGGTCCGCTTGTTTGAGGCTGACCTTGCCAAGCGTGGGTTGAAGATCACCGGAAAGCAGGCGGAGAAGCGTGGATTTTCCCGCGCCGTTGGGGCCGACGATCGCGACCATCTCGCCATGGCTGACGCTGAGATCGATGTCGTCAACCAGCGTGGCGTCGTTGATCCGCATCGTGACCGATCTGGTTTGCACGATCGGCGTCATAGTCCGGTCATTCCGCGCTGCCGCAGCAAGATCGCGAGGAAGAACGGCGCGCCGATGGCTGCCGTCAGAATCCCGATCGGCATTTCGGCCGGTGCGACGATGATTCTGGCCAGGGTGTCCGCGCCGACCACCAGGACAGCACCCAGCAGCGCCGACGCCGGAAGCAGCAGCCGATGACCCGGGCCGATCATCAGGCGGAGCAGATGTGGAACGACGATGCCGATGAATCCCACGACGCCACAGACCGCGACGGCGACGCCGGTCATGGCCGAGATCAGAACGATCGAGCCGCGCTTCAGCCGTTCGACGTTAACGCCGCTGTGAAAGGCTTCGGACTCGCCGAGGACGAGGAGGTCGAGGCCGCGGCCGATCCGGAGACAGGCGATCAGTCCGACAGCGAGAACCGGCGCGATCGTCGCAGCCTTGCTCCATGTCGCGCCGCTCATCGAGCCCAGCAGCCAGAATGTGATATCGCGCAATTGCCTGTCGTCCGCGATGAAAACGAGGAGGCCGAGCCCGGCATTGGCGATCGCGGCGATGGCGAGACCCGCAAGCAGAAAGATCGCGATCGATGTCCGGCCAGCCCGGCTGGCGATGCGGTAGAGGATCAGGGTGGTTGCCAGTGAGCCCAGAAAGGCAGCCATCGGCAACAGCGCGTTCTGCATGAAGCGGATGGTTTCGCCGTAGCTGCTGTCGACCAGCACGATGGCGGCGGCGGCGGCGAGCGCTCCGCCGCTGGCAACGCCAACCAGCGCGGGATCGGCCAGCGGATTGCGGAACAGGCCCTGCATGATCGCGCCGGATGTCGCCAGCAGGCCGCCGACCACCGCTGCCGTGACGACACGCGGAATGCGGATCGACCACAGCACAAGTTGATCGCGCGCCAGCAGCGCGTCGCCGGACTCTCCGGGCCAAAGTCCCAACGCTGCCGGCACGCGGTGAAGCGGGATGCCGGCGGCGCCGACCGTGATCGCAATGGTGACGGCGCCGATCAACGCGAGCAGCAGGAAACCGACCGTCAGAACCGGCGCCGGGCGCAGGGTTGCGCGCCCGCGCGACGTCTCTGCGTTCCCGTGACCCGCAACGCTCGTCATTTCCGGCAATCGACGGAGAGCGCGGTGGGCTTGAAGGCGTTGGCCTCGGACGCGAGCGTCGGATAGAGCCGAACGGCGAGATCGCGCGCGGCGGCCGCCGTTCTCGGTCCGAAGCCGAGAAGATAGAGCCCCTCCGTCGAGATGAAGGACTTGTTCGCGACCACCGGTGTCAGGGCGAAGGCTGGATGCCGATAGATCGCATCGGCGTTCAGCGAGTCCTTGCCGCGGTCGATCGATAGAACGACATCAGGTCTGGCGGCGACGATCGCTTCGTCGTTGATCGGCTTGTAACCTTCATATTCGCTGACCGCGTTGACGCCACCGGACAGCTTGATGATTTCGTCGGCAGCGGTATGGCCGCCCGCCGCCATGGCGCGGCCGTTCACCAGCGACATCACAAACATCACGCGGAGCGGCTGGGTGATCCTGGCACGCAGCCCCCTCAATTGATCGAGGTCTTTTGTTACCGCGGCGCTCAGGCACGCCGCGCGTGCGTCGGCGCCCACCGCTTGCCCGACCAGAGAAATCTTGTCGAGAATTCCCTGTCCGGAATAAGCCTCCGGGATCAGGACAAGCGGGACGTTGGCGGCTTGCAGAACGTCCATCGTTTCCTTGGGCCCCGATCCCTGCATCGCGAGGATCACGGACGGGTTGAGCCCGAGAACGCCTTCCGATGAGAGCTGACGCATGTAGCCGACGTTCGGCTTTTTGAGCGCAGTCGCGGGATAGACGCTGGTGGAATCAACGCCGGCGATGCGATCG
>CAUJJN010000020.1 GCA_963204905.1 Pseudomonadota bacterium | reverse complement strand
GGCGACGGCAAGGCCGAAGGCCGCTCCAGCCTGCGCGACCTGCTCGGCGGCAAGGGCGCAAATCTGGCGGAGATGGCCAATCTCGGCCTGCCGGTGCCTCCGGGCTTCACCATCCCGACCTCGGTGTGCACCTACTTCTACGCGCACGACAAAAGCTACCCGAAGGAATTGAAGGCGCAGGTCGACCTGGCCCTGGCCTATGTCGGCAAGCTGACGGGCAAGGGGTTCGGCGACACCAAAAATCCGCTGCTGGTGTCGGTGCGTTCCGGCGCGCGCGCCTCGATGCCGGGCATGATGGATACCGTGCTCAACCTCGGCCTCAACGACGAGACGGTGGAATCGCTGGCGGCGCTGTCCGGCGATCGTCGCTTCGCCTATGACAGTTATCGCCGTTTCATCACCATGTATTCTGACGTGGTGTTGGGCCTCGAGCATCATCACTTCGAGGAAATCCTCGACATCTTCAAGGACAGCAAGGGCTACACGCTCGACACCGACGTCACCGGCGACGAATGGGTCGAACTGGTCGGCCAGTACAAACGGGCGGTTGCCGAGGAAACCGGCAGCGAGTTTCCGCAGGACCCGCACGACCAGTTGTGGGGCGCCATCGGCGCGGTGTTCTCGTCATGGATGAACGCTCGCGCGGTGACCTATCGCAAGCTGCACGACATTCCGGAGTCGTGGGGCACTGCCGTTAACATCCAGGCCATGGTGTTCGGCAACATGGGAGAAACGTCGGCCACCGGCGTTGCCTTCACGCGCAATCCCTCCACCGGCGAGAGCAAGCTTTACGGCGAGTTCCTGATCAACGCGCAGGGCGAGGACGTCGTCGCCGGCATCCGTACCCCGCAGGATATCACCGAGGAAGCGCGCATCGAGTCAGGCTCCGACAAGCCGTCGATGGAAAACGCGATGCCGGCAGCATTCAAGGAATTGAAGCGTATCTACACGCTGCTGGAAAAGCACTATCGCGACATGCAGGACATGGAGTTCACCGTCGAGGACGGCAAGCTCTGGATGCTGCAGACCCGTAACGGCAAGCGGACCGCCAAGGCGGCGCTGCGCATCGCCGTCGAACTCGCGAACGAAGGCTTGATCTCGCGCAATGATGCGGTGTCGCGCATCGATCCCGCCTCGCTCGATCAGTTGCTGCATCCCACCATCGATCCCAACGCCAAGCGCGATGTGATCGCCACGGGCCTTCCGGCTTCGCCGGGCGCTGCGGCGGGTGAGATCGTGTTCTCGTCGGATGAAGCCACCAAGCTGCAGGCGGATGGCCGCAAGGTCATTCTGGTTCGTATCGAGACCAGCCCTGAAGATATTCACGGCATGCATGCCGCCGAGGGCATCCTCACCACGCGTGGCGGCATGACCTCCCACGCGGCGGTGGTGGCGCGCGGTATGGGCAAGCCCTGCGTTTCCGGTTGCGGCATGATCCGCGTCGACTACGGTCGCGGCACGATGTCGATCGGCGATCGCGTGTTCAATGCCGGCGATGTCATCACCATCGACGGCTCGCTCGGCCAGGTGCTGGCCGGCCGGATGCCGATGATCGAGCCGGAACTGTCCGGCGAGTTCGGCACGCTGATGGGTTGGGCCGATCAGGTTCGCAAGCTCGGCGTGCGCGTCAATGCCGACACGCCGCCGGACGCGCGCACCGCGATGCGGTTCGGCGCCGAAGGCATCGGCCTGTGCCGCACGGAGCACATGTTCTTCGAGGAGACACGCATCCGCACCGTGCGCGAAATGATCCTCGCGGAAGACGAGCAGTCGCGCCGCGCGGCGTTGTCGAAGCTGCTGCCGATGCAGCGCGCCGACTTCGTCGAACTGTTCGAGATCATGAAGGATCTGCCGGTGACGATCCGGCTGCTCGACCCGCCGCTGCACGAGTTCCTGCCGCACACGCAGGCCGAGATCGAGGAAGTGGCGCGTGCCATGAACACCGATCCGCGCCGTCTGGCGGATCGCGCGCGTGAGCTGGCCGAGTTCAACCCGATGCTCGGCTTCCGTGGCTGTCGTCTCGCGATCGCCTATCCGGAGATTGCCGAGATGCAGGCGCGCGCCATTTTCGAGGCGGCGGTCGAGGCCGGCAAGCGCACCGGCAAGGCGGTCAATCCGGAAGTGATGGTGCCGCTCATCGCGACCAAGGCCGAATTCGATCTGGTCAAGGCACGCATCGATGCCACCGCGCAGGCGGTGGCGCGTGAAACCGGCGTGACGCTGAAGTATCAGGTCGGCACCATGATCGAACTGCCCCGCGCCTGCCTTAAGGCGGGCGAGATTGCACAGGCGGCCGAGTTCTTCTCGTTCGGCACCAACGATCTGACGCAGACGACGTTCGGCATCAGCCGTGACGACGCCGCGAGTTTCCTCGGGACCTACACCGCGCGCGGCATTCTCGAGATCGATCCATTCGTATCGGTTGATCGCGATGGCGTCGGCGAACTGGTCAAGATCGCGGTGGAGCGCGGCCGTGCCACGCGCCGTGACCTCAAGATGGGAATCTGCGGAGAGCACGGTGGTGATCCGGCGTCGGTGAATTTCTGTCACCGCATCGGATTGGATTACGTCTCGTGCTCGCCATATCGTGTGCCGATCGCGCGGCTCGCGGCGGCGCAAGCGGCGCTTGGCAAGGAGATCGCCAGCCAGGCGTAATGGCTGCAAGGCTTCCACATCGGATGACGTGAAATGCCCGGAGCCTGCTCTCCGGGCATTTTTGTTTTCGCGCGCTCGACATTCTTGTTCGAAGCCATGGGCATGGCCGGGCTTATCCTGGCCATTCACGTCTTTTGTGCCGACCATTCGTCATGTGGTGCATGGCCGGAATAAGTCAGGCCATGATGGCAGAGGTGTTCGTATTGCTCATTGTTGGCGAAAGACATCTTTCACCATCTCCATTGACCGGATGTTTACCTTTTCCGCTCACGCGTTTTTCACCACGCGAGGAGAAAGCCTGCGCTGCAACGACAACATGCTTGCATGTGTCTTGGGCGCATCGTCGATTAACTCCCCCGCAACTTTAATGGGCTACTAACGGCAAGGATCGAATTGCATCGAAGATGCGCGTCGATCTCGTGTGTGCGTATGTGTAGCGTTGCGTGAGCGTATCGATGTTTGTCATGCGTAACGGGCCGAAGGGCGCACGGTTGGCGCTCTTCGGCCTTGGTCTTGGCGCCTTCGCACTATTTCCGAAGGAAGCTGGATACCAGGACATTGCCTCGCTGCTGGCGCGCCAGCCGGGCGTCGCCGAGCGTTGGCAAGAACGGATGTTCTCGCCGAGCGCAAATACCATTCAGGTTGCGACCTTCAGCTTCGGTCGCCCGATCGGCACCTCATTGCCGCGCACCGCTTCCGCTTTGCTGGCAAGCTTCGAAAGCCAGGGTAACAACCTCGTCGGCGCGATCACGCGCAATCCCGCGCTGGTGCAGCCACGTCGTTATGAGTCGAGTGATTTTCCGCGCGTCGATCGCACCTTGAAGGGCGATCGGCTTGCCATTGTGGCGCCCGCCGAGACACCGGAGGGTGTGACGCCGGCACAAGACCCTTCATCTGTTGTCGCACCGGCCGTGCGCGAGAAGAGCGCAGCTGTTCCGCAAGCGCCGCTTGATCCCGAACTCGCCGAAGCGCTGAGCGCGCCGCCGCTGGCGCAATACGACGCTGCCGCAACTGTCGATGTCCGGCCGTTCGAGGATAACGGCCCGGCGGTGAGCCACGAGCATTTGCTCGCGGTGACGCCATCGCCTGATCCCTTCAAGGTCCAGACCGCCAGTCTCTATTTCGGCAGCGACTCGCTCGGTGTCCGCAGCCAGACGTTGCAAAGTTGGCAGCCGGGCGAAGAACCGACAGTGCTGCGCCCCGGTATGCCTGACCCTGATCTGAAAGCCGCGGCGCCGCAGGCTGTCGTGGCCGCGCCGCAGGCGGGCCAGAGTGTAGCCGGCAAGGGCGAGGTCAACAGCGATCACAAGGCGCATCTCAAGACGCCGGCGGAGCGTCTCGGCCTCGAAGGCAAGGCGCGCGCGAAGCAGGAGAAATGTCTCGCCGAAGCCGTGTACTTCGAGGCGCGGGGAGAGGCGGTGCGCGGTCAGATCGCGGTCGCGCAGGTGGTGATGAACCGGGTGTTTTCCGGCTTTTATCCGACCACCGTGTGCGGTGTCGTCTATCAGAACGCCCATCGCCGCCTGGCCTGTCAGTTTACCTTCGCCTGCGACGGCATTCCTGACGTGGTGCGCGAGCCCGATATGTGGGAACGTGCCCGCAAAATCGCGAAGGCGACCCTAGACGGCCAGCTCTGGTTGCCGGAAGTCGCGAAGTCGACGCACTATCACGCTTATTGGGTGCATCCGTCGTGGGTGCGCGAAATGCGCAAGATGTATCGCACCGGCGTCCATACGTTCTATCGTCCCCGCAAATGGGGCGACGGCAGCGATGCGCCGCGCTGGGGTTCGGCGGCGGAAACGGCGGAAATCTCCGCTAAACTGGCAGCGTTCAAGCCGTAATCTGCCTTCTTTCTCTCCTTCTCCCGCTCTTGGGGGAGGGGCAATTGCCCTTGCTGTAAATTTTTCCCACCGAATGCCCTCTTGTCTCTCCTTCGCAGGCGGAGGAGACGACCCATATCGCGCGGCGGGC
>CAUJJN010000019.1 GCA_963204905.1 Pseudomonadota bacterium | reverse complement strand
ACCGACCGTAACTTCGGCACCGCGTTCTTCGCCGCCGACGGCGGTGGCGACCCGATCCTGTTCCAGCATCTGTTCTGGTTCTTCGGCCACCCCGAGGTCTACATCCTGATTTTGCCGGGCTTCGGCATGATCAGCCAGATCATCGCCACCTTCGCGCGCAAGCCGGTGTTCGGTTATCTCGGCATGGCCTACGCCATGGTTGCGATCGGCGGCATCGGTTTCGTGGTGTGGGCGCACCACATGTACACGGTGGGCATGTCCGGCGCGACGCAGGCTTACTTCGTGGCGGCGACGATGGTGATCGCAGTGCCGACCGGCGTGAAAATCTTCTCGTGGATCGCCACGATGTGGGGCGGTTCGATCGAATTCAAGGCGCCGATGCTCTGGGCGATCGGCTTCATCTTCCTGTTCACCGTCGGTGGCGTCACCGGCGTCGTGCTCGCCAACGCCGGTGTCGACCGCGTGCTGCAGGAGACCTATTACGTCATCGCGCACTTCCACTACGTGATGGGCGTCGCCGCGGTGTTCGCGATCTTCGCCGGCTGGTACTACTGGTTCCCGAAGATCACCGGCTACATGTACTCGGACACGATCGCCAAGCTGCATTTCTGGGTGATGTTCATCGGCGTCAACATCCTGTTCTTCCCGCAGCACTTCCTCGGCCTGTCGGGAATGCCGCGCCGCTATGTTGACTATCCGGATGCGTTCGCCGGCTGGAATCTGGTGTCGTCGATCGGTGCCTACATCACGTTCTTCGGTGTGGCGATCTTCCTTTACGGCATGGCGGTGGCGCTGATCCGCAAGGAGAAGGCGGCCGCCAATCCGTGGGGACCCGGTGCCACGACGCTGGAGTGGACGCTGTCGTCGCCGCCGCCGTTCCACCAGTTCGAGACGCTGCCGCGCGTGCAGTAAGAATCATCGCGGCGCGTTTCGACGCGCCGCGCCGTTGTCGAAGCTGTCGCCGCGGGCCGCGATGTCCCGGCGAAAGCCGTTACGGAAGTGAGAACGATCTTGTCGATTGTCGATAATCACTCGTTGGCTTTGCCGCCCCGCATCTCCGAGGCGGGTGTGGGCGATTACATCGCGCTGTTGAAGCCGCGCGTGATGTCGCTGGTGGTGTTCACGGCCCTGGTCGGTCTGCTGATCGCGCCGGGCCATGTCCATCCGGTGCTGGCGATTACGTCGATCCTTTGCATTGCGGTCGGCGCGGGTGCGTCCGGTGCTCTGAACATGTGGTACGACGCCGATATCGACGCGCTGATGTCGCGCACCGCGAAGCGTCCGGTCCCGACCGGGCGGGTCACGCCGCAAGAAGCGCTGGCGTTCGGTCTCATTCTCTCGTTCTTTTCGGTGATGACGCTCGGTACGCTGGTCAATTGGGTCGCCGGCGGATTGCTCGCGTTCACGATTTTCTTCTACGCTGTCATCTACACCATGTGGCTGAAGCGCTGGACCGCGCAGAACATCGTGATTGGTGGCGCCGCCGGAGCGCTGCCGCCGGTGGTGGCATGGGCTGCGGCCACCGGCTCGTTGTCGGTCGAGCCGATCCTGCTGTTCCTCATCATCTTCTTCTGGACGCCGCCGCACTTCTGGGCGCTGGCGCTGTTCCGCAGCGACGATTACGCCCGCGCGGGCGTGCCGATGCTGCCAGTGGTCGCTGGCCCCGATGCGACGCGCTTGCAGATCCTGCTTTACACCATCGTGCTGGTGGCGGTCGCCGCGTCGCCATGGGTGATGGGCTATTTCGACGCGGTTTATGGCGTGTCGTCGCTGGTGCTTGGCGGCTGGATGCTGGCGCTTGCGATCAACGTCTACCGGCGCCGCGAAGGCGCGCCGGCCGTGCGGGCCGCGCGCCAGTTGTTCGGCTTCTCGTTGTTGTATCTGTTCGCCCTGTTCGCAATTCTGTTGCTCGAGGTCGTGGTTGCGGCCGTGCTGGCGCAGTTCGGCTAGGGACCTGTACGATTCATGGATGAGGACCAGTCACCGGGGATCGTGTTGACCGAGGCGCAAAAGAAAAAGCGTCGGGAGCGCTCGATCGCGATTGCGGTGGCGCTGGGTGTTTTGGTGGTGTTGTTTTTCGCGGTCACCCTGGTCAAGGGGCCGGCGGTGCTCAACCGGCCCATGTGAGGTCGGTCGAGGGATCCGCGAGGGGTTGGAGCGGGGCGTGACGAGGGCGTGGGGCGAATCGGAGAAGAGGTCGATATGACGCCGCCAGAACCGACAGATGTCAGCAGGCCAGTGCCGCAACGTGCGCGCGGCCTGCGTCGCGACACCTATGTCGCGGCCGCCTGCGGTCTGTTCGTTGCCACCATGGTCGGCGCCGCCTATGCGGCCGTGCCATTCTACAACTGGTTCTGTCGGGCCACCGGTTTCAACGGCACTACGCAGGTCGCGACCGCTCTGCCATCGTCGGAGCCGCTGGGCCGCAAGATCGCGGTGCGCTTCGATTCCAACGTGAGCGGCGGCTTGCCATGGAAGTTCGAGCCTGAGAAGACCGAGATCGAGGTCCGCATCGGCGAGGTGGTGACGGCGTATTATGCGGTCACCAACACGGCCGCCCGCACCACCACCGGTCAGGCCGCCTACAATGTCGCGCCGCTGACGGTCGGGTCCTATTTCCAGAAGATCAACTGCTTCTGCTTTACCGAGCAGACGTTGGGGCCGGGCGAGAAGCGCGAGATGGCCGTGGTGTTCTACGTCGATCCGGCGCTCCTCAAGGACAGCGACAACAGCAACGCCGATACCATCACCTTGTCCTATACGTTCTATCCCATCCGCGAGGTCGCGCCCAAGCCGGTCGCCGCGGGCGAGACGGACAGGCGCAAGGGAAACCTCTGACAGCAATTTCCGCGTGCTGAGCGCGCGATTGATTTTTGAACGAATATGTGTCGACTAGTGCGGCACGCCCTACGGAGAGACTGCAATGGCTACGGCGCACGCGAAGCACCACGACTACCACCTCGTTGATCCGAGCCCATGGCCTTTTGTCGGCTCGCTGTCCGCCTTCATCATGGCGGTGGGCGCGATCTCGTGGATGCACCACCTGTACTCGGCCGCGCCGATCGTGTTCGGCATCGGCACCATCGGCGTGCTCTACACCATGGCCGCCTGGTGGGGCGACGTCATTCGCGAGGCAGAACACAAGGGCGACCATACCCGCGTGGTGCAGATCAGCCATCGCTACGGCATGATCCTGTTCATCGCTTCCGAGGTGATGTTCTTCGTCGCTTGGTTCTGGGCCTATTTCAACGCGGCGCTCTTTCCGGCCGATCCCGTCCACTTCACGCGCGAGGCGCTGTTCGGCGGCGTTTGGCCGCCGAAGGGGATCCAGACCTTCGATCCCTGGCACCTGCCGCTGCTCAACACGCTGATTCTGCTGACCTCGGGCACCACCGTCACCTGGGCGCATCACGCGCTGCTGGAAGGTGATCGCAAGGGCCTGAAATGGGGCCTGATACTCACCGTTCTGCTCGGCGCCTGCTTCACCTTCGTTCAGGTTTACGAGTATCAGCATGCGGCGTTCAGCTTCGCCGGCAACGTCTATGGCGCGACCTTCTTCATGGCGACCGGCTTCCACGGCTTCCATGTGCTGGTCGGCACCATCTTCCTGCTGGTCTGCCTGTTCCGCGCCTATGCCGGGCACTTCACGCCGACCCATCACCTCGGCTTCGAATTCGCGGCATGGTACTGGCACTTCGTCGACGTGGTGTGGCTGTTCCTCTTCATCTGCATCTACGTGTGGGGACACGGCGCCTCCGAGATGGCGCACGCCGCGCACTAACGCCGGCAGGCTGTGTTACAAGGGGCGGCCGCTAGGCCGCCCCTTTGCATTTCGCCGGGCGGCCCCGGCAGACTGGAAAGAAAGCCGATGTCGGACGACTATTCGACGACGCTGTCGCAAAGCATTGCTCGTGGCCTGATGTGCCGATGCCCTCGTTGTGGCGAAGGCAAACTATACGCCGGCTACATCCGGCTGCGTCCGAAATGCGATCGTTGCGGGTTGGATTATGCTTTTACCGACACCGGCGACGGCCCGTCGGTTTTCATTATTTTGATCGCGGGCTTCATCGTGGTTGCCTCTGCCTTGATCGTCGAGGTGAAGTATCAGCCGCCATTCTGGGTCCATGCCGCCTTGTGGATTCCACTCATTGCAATCGTCACGCTGTTGCCGTTGCGCGCCATGAAGTCGTTGCTGATCTCGTTGCAGTTCCACCACAAGGCGGCGGAAGGCCAGTTGACGCCGCGGGATTTGACATGACCGCTTCCGCGGGGCGGTTGCGGCGGGTCGCCGGGCTGACCGTTTTCTCCGTCGTCATGGTGGCGGTGCTGATCGGGCTCGGCGTCTGGCAATTGCACCGCCGGGTCGAGAAACACGCCTTGATCGGTCTGCTCGACGAGCGCCTCGCCGCCGCGCCAGTGCCGCTTCCCGCGCCCTCCGCTTGGCCGAAACTGACGCAGGCTCACGACGAGTTTCGTCGCGTGACCTTCCCGGCGACCTTCGAGGCGCGCTCCGAGGCGCATGTTTTCAGTTCAGGCTCAGCTGTTCGGGCCGACATCACCAGCCCCGGCGTCTGGGTGTTTACGCCGGCACGGGTGGAAGGCCCGGGCGTGGTCGCGATCAATCGTGGTTTCGCGCCGGAGGGCCAGTTTGATCGGATTTCGCCGCCTCCGTCCGGCACGGTGATGTTGAACGGATACCTGCGTTTCGCCGAAGCGCCCGGAATGTGGACGCCGCTGGCCGATCGCGCCAAGCGGCTCTGGTTCCTTCGTGATCCGGCGGGGATGGCGCAGGCGCTGGAGTGGGGCAACATCGCGCCGTTCTACATCGATCTCGAAACGCCCGCGCCTGCCAACGGCATACCGAAGCCGGGGCCTCTGGAAGTGCATCTCAAAGACGACCACATGCAGTACGCCATTACCTGGTTCGGATTGGCTGCCGCGGTCGGGATCGCCTTCGCGGTTTGGCTCGCCCGCGCGTTGGCGGAGGGACGGATGCCGCCCGACGATAGTTCAAAACGAGCCGGATGAACGGTCGCGCCGGGTCGTCACGGTGGTTTCCCCTTCGTCGGAAAACGCTATAACGGTCCCGCTTTTGGAGGACATCTTGACGCGATACATCTCGACCCGTGGCGAAGCGCCGGCCCTCGGCTTCTGCGACGTGATGCTGACCGGCCTCGCGCGTGACGGCGGGCTTTACGTTCCGGAAGTCTGGCCGGAGCTGACGCCGACCGAGATCGCCGGGTTTTCCGGGCGGCCGTATTGGGAAGTCGCGGTCGAGGTGATCCGTCCCTTCGTCGGCGGCGAGATTTCCGACTCCGATCTCCGCCGCATGGCGCACGAGGCCTACGCGACGTTCCGGCATCCGGCGGTGGTGCCGCTGGACCAGAGCGGCGCCAATCAGTTTGTGCTGGAGCTGTTTCACGG
The DNA here is from genome assembly GCA_963204905.1 of Pseudomonadota bacterium. Lineage (GTDB taxonomy): Bacteria > Pseudomonadota > Alphaproteobacteria > Rhizobiales > Xanthobacteraceae > 62-47. Next base: position 8,683 of record CAUJJN010000019.1, on the reverse strand, counting down.
CCCGACCCTCGCGTTCAAGGACGTCGCGATGCAGTTGCTGTCGCGGTTGATGGATCATGTGCTGGCGAAGCGCGGGCAGCGCACCACCATCGTGGTGGCGACGTCGGGCGATACCGGCGGCGCGGCGGTCGATGCCTTCGCCAATCGCGACAATGTCGACCTGGTCGTGCTGTTTCCGAACGGGCGCATCTCCGACGTGCAACGGCGGATGATGACGACAACCGGCGCCGCCAACGTCCACGCGCTGGCGATCGACGGCACGTTCGACGACTGCCAGGCGATCGTGAAGGGTTGCTTCAATCATCATGCCTTCCGCGACAAGGTGGCTTTGTCGGGCGTTAATTCGATCAACTGGGCGCGGATCGTGGCCCAGGTGGTGTACTACGTCACCTCGGCGGTGGCGCTCGGCGCACCGGCGCGGAAAATTGATTTCACCGTGCCGACTGGCAACTTCGGCGACATCTTCGCGGGCTATGTTGCGAAGCGCATGGGCGTGCCGATCCGGCAGCTGCGCATCGCCACCAACAGCAACGACATTTTGGCGCGTGCGCTGAAGACTGGCATCTACGAGGTGCGCGGTGTCCATGGCACGACGTCGCCATCGATGGACATTCAGGTATCGTCGAATTTCGAGCGACTGCTGTTCGAGGCCGCCGGGCGCGACAGTGCGGTGGTGCGCGGCTTGATGGCCTCGCTGGAACAGTCGCGCCGCTTCGTATTGCCGGATGCGATGCTGGCGGCGATCCGCGACGAGTTCGACGCCGGCCGCGCTGACGAGACCGAGACCGATGCCGCGATTCGCGCGGCCTGGCGTGAGGCCGGCGACCTGATCGACCCGCACACCGCCGTCGCGCTGGCGGTGGCCGATCGCGATGTCACCGATGCGAGCGTCCCCAACATCGTGCTGTCCACTGCGCATCCGGCGAAATTCCCGGATGCGGTGGAGGCAGCGTGCGGCGTGCGCCCCGCGCTGCCGCCGTGGCTCGACGGTCTGATGAGCCGCCCCGAGCAGATGCGGACGATGAACAACGATCAAGGTGAAGTGGAGCGGTTCGTGCTGTCGGTCAGCCGCGCCGCCAATGCGGGAGTTGCCGGATGAGCGTCGAGGTCAGCAAGCTGCCGTCCGGCCTCACGGTCGTCACCGACACCATGCCTCATCTGGAAACCGCCTCGCTCGGCGTCTGGGCAGGTGTGGGCGGTCGCGACGAGAAGTCGGACGAGCACGGCATTTCGCATCTGCTCGAACACATGGCGTTCAAGGGCACCGAGCGGCGCTCCTCGCGCGAAATCGTTGAGGAGATCGAAGCGGTCGGCGGCGATCTGAACGCCGCCACCAGCACGGAGACGACGGCCTACTACGCGCGCGTGATGAAAGCCGACGTGCCGCTGGCGCTCGACGTGCTGTCGGACATTGTCTCGAATCCGACCTTCGTGACCGAGGAACTGGAACGCGAAAAAAGCGTGATCGAGCAGGAGATCGGCGCGGCGCAGGATACGCCGGACGATGTGGTGTTCGAATATCTCAGCGAGCTTTGCTATCCGGACCAGCCGATCGGTCGTTCGCTGCTTGGGACCACCAAGACGTTGAAGACCTTCAACCGGGATTCGCTCCGGACATATCTGGCGACGCATTATCGCGGTCCCAACATGGTGGTGGCGGCGGCCGGCGCGGTCGACCACGCGCGGGTGTTGGCGGAGGCCACCGAGCGCTTCGCGGGAATCGAAGCCGCGCCAGCGCCGCAGCCGGTGCCCGCGGTCTTCGGCAATGGCGGCGCGCGCGTTGTGCGTCGCGAGCTTGAGCAGGCTCATCTCACAATGGCACTCGAAGGCTTACCGCAGGCCGATCCGTCGCTGTTCAGCCTGCAGGTGTTTACCAACATCCTCGGCGGCGGAATGTCGTCGCGGTTGTTTCAGGAAGTCCGCGAGAAGCGCGGGCTGTGTTATTCGATCTATACGTTTCACGCGCCGCATGCCGACACCGGATTCTTCGGGCTCTATACCGGCACCGATCCGGCTGATGCGCCGGAAATGATGGAGGTCGTCACCGACGTCATCAACGATGCGGTCGAGACGCTGACCGAGGCGGAGATCGCCCGCGCCAAGGCGCAAATGAAAGCCGGCCTGTTGATGGGGCTGGAGAGTTGCAGTTCACGCGCCGAGCAGCTGGCTCGGCATATGCTTGCCTATGGTCGCCCCCTTGGCGTCGAGGAGCTTGTCGCACGCATCGGAGCCGTGACGCGGGACTCCGCCCGCGATGCCGCGCGCGCGCTATTGGCGCGCAGCCGTCCGGCGGTCGTGGCGCTCGGCAGCGGGCGGGGCCTGGAAGCCGCCGCCGCACACGCTGAAAGTCTGTGCCGGCCGAAGGTCAGCTATCACTGAGCCTCGTCGTTCCGTCGCATGGGCCGCCGCACCGATGCGTTTTCCGGTGGTGCGGTCCTCGATGAGAGTCGGTATCCCATTGGCGTGAAAACGCGATAGGATGGCGACGGACCGCAAGTTGGCGAGGACCCGCGCATGGCTTTGTTTCGTCTGCCCTCGAGCGCGCCTGCGGCGCTTGAGCCGCGCGGCGACGGCTTGTTGCTGCGCGCACCGCAGGCCGGCGATTTCGTCTCGTGGGCGCAACTGCGTGAGCGCAGCCGCGCTTATCTGACGCCGTGGGAACCGATCTGGCCGACCGACGATCTCACCCGAGCGGGATTTCGTCGTCGGCTGCGGCGCTATTCCGAGGATGCGCTTGCCGATCGAGCCTATCCGTTTCTGATCTTCCGCGAAGAGGACGGAGCCCTGATCGGCGGAATCACGCTTGCCAATGTTCGACGCGGTATCGTGCAGGCTGGAACGGTCGGCTACTGGGCCGGCGAACCCTATGCCGGTCGTGGCTATATGACGGCGGCGTTGCGGCTGCTGCTTCCGACGTTATTCGGCGAACTCAATCTGCATCGCGTCGAGGCGGCTTGTATTCCGGGAAACATCGCGTCGGTGCGCGTGCTGGAGAAATGCGGTTTCGTGCGGGAAGGGCTGGCGCGCCGCTATCTTTGCATCAATGGGGTCTGGCAGGATCATCTGTTGTTCGGCATGCTGCAAGAGGATTTTCGGCGCTGAGCACCCGCCCACTGAAGCATGGCGCTTGTCATCGACGCTGGCTCCGATCCCGCCTTCAGTCTCGTGTTCAGTCTCGCCTTGGGTTTGCCGCCATTGAACTGCTATAAAAGGGCCGGCCTACCGCCGCGCGGGAACCAGGGCTTGCCCTGTCGCGAAGCCGGGTGGTCAAAGTTCGTCGGGGGACATCTGCATCATGCTGGATTTGCGTTCGAAGCGTCGCGCCGCTGTGTGGGCGGGCCGGCCATCGCTCCGTTTTGGAGCGCTGGCGATCACCGCGCTCATGTTATCCGGGTGTGGCGGCGGCAGTATGTTCGGAAGCTCCCAGTCCAGCGGCGACAGTCCCTCGCTAGGCAGCCGGTTCAGCCAGCTGTTCGGATCGAACTCACAGCCGGCGACGACCGCGGTGACGGCTCCGTCGCCGTCTTCCGAGCCGAGCTTGCCGACGTGCCCGTCAGTCAGCATCCGCGCCGGCGCCTCGACCTATGCGATTGGTACGCCGGGCAAGGAAGCCGTCGGCAACGATTTGCGCTATCAGGCGACCATCGTGCGCACCGCGCGCGATTGCACGCTCAACGACGGCCAGGTGACGGCACGGATCGGCATTGAGGGCCGTGTCATCGTCGGTCCGGCGGGTGCGCCGGCGACTGTTGAAGTCCCGTTGCGCATCGCAGTGGTGCAGGGGGGCGTCAGTGAGAAGACCATCTTCACCAAAGCCTATCGGACCACGGTGATGATGCAGGGCGATAGCACGGTCTCGTATAGCCTGGTCGCCGAGGATGTTGTCTATCCGGCGCCGACCGCGGCCGCAGGCGATTCCTATATTTTCTACATCGGTTTTGACCCGCAGGCCCTGCGGCCAGAGCCGCGCGGGCGCGGTCATCGCAGGCGGTAGCGTTTCGGGTTGAATCACTCCGACCCCGTCATTCGGGTTGCGAGCCCTTATGCGAGCGAGTCCGGAATTCCATAGCTACTGCTTGGCGTATGGCTTCCGTGCCTGCGCGTCGAAAACGCGTATCCCGGAATAACGGCGATGCTGTGGGCATGCGCCGATCCCGCGAACCGATTTCATCAAAGCAAAAAACGGCCGATGCGATATTCGCACCGGCCGTTTTGTTGAATTGAAGATGTTTCGATCAGTTCAGCTTGGCGCGAACGTCCTGGATACCCTTGGCAAGCAGATCGTCGGCGACCGAGCCGGAAACTGACTTGGTCAGGATCTGAGAGGCCGCGGCGACGGCTGCATCGGCGGCGGCGGCGCGGACATCGGCCAGAGCCTGTGCTTCGGCCTGCGCGATCTTGGCTTCCGCTGCCTTGGTGCGGCGGGTCACGAAGTCTTCCATCCGGGCCTTGGCATCAACCGCGATGCGTTCGGCTTCGGCCTTGGCGTTGGTGACGATGTCCTGTGCCTCACGCTCGGCCGACGCGTAGCGAGCCTTATAGTCGGCGACCAGCGCGGCGGCTTCGTCCTTGAGCCGGCGGGCGTCGGCGAGTTCAGCCTTGATGCGCTCGGCGCGATGATCGAGCGCCTTGGTGATCACGCCGGGAACGCCGACATAAATAAAGACCGCCATCAGCACGACGAAGGCGACGGCGACCCAGAATTCTGGTTGGGACAACATCGTCTTATCCTCTCAGGGATGCGTCGACGGCAGTCTCGACCGCCTTGGCGTCGGGCTGCACGCCAGTCAATTGCTGCACGATGGTGGAGGCCGCGTCGGATGCGATCTCGCGCACGTTGCTCATGGCGGCGGTGCGGGTTCCCGCAATGGTCTTTTCCGCTTCCGCGAGCTTGATGGCGAGGCGGTCTTCCAGCGTCTTGCGTTCCTGTTCGGATTGCGCATTCAGCTTGTCGCGGGTTTCCGCACCGATCGCCTGTGCCTTGTTGCGGGCATTCGCGAGTTCGGTCTCATAAGCCTTTAACGCCGTCTCCGACTCGTCGCGAAGCTTTTGCGCGGCAGCGAGATCGTCGGCGATGGCCTTCTGGCGAGCTGCCAGAATGCCCCCGACGCGCGGCAGCGCCAGCCGCGAGACGACCGCATACAGAATGATGAATGAAACAACGAGCCACACCAACTGCGAGGCGAAGGTATGTGACTCGAACGGCGGAAACGGCGGTTTGCCGCCGTTTGCCGTGGTGTGAGCGGACGTGCCGCCCGTGTTGCCCGACTTCTCGGCCACGACTGCCTCCGTCAAACGGTCGCGGCCAAGATAGGCCGGGACCGTTGGGTCAGGTGAGAAATTAGACTGCGAACAGCAGCAAAAGCGCGATCAGCAGCGAGAAGATGCCGAGCGCTTCGGTCACGGCGAAGCCGAAGATCAGATTGGCGAACTGACCCTGAGCCGCCGACGGATTGCGCAGCGCCGAAGACAGGTAGTTTGCGAAGATCATGCCGACGCCCAAGCCGGCGCCACCCATGCCGATGCAAGCAATACCTGCACCAATGTACTTTGCGGCGATCGGATCCATAGGAAGCTCCTTCGAAATGCTTGTTGCTGTGAGTTTGGGTGGGACGATAACGAGCCTAGTGGCCCGGATGGAGTGCATCGTTGAGATAGATGCAGGTAAGAATAGCGAAGACGTACGCCTGCAGGAAAGCGACGAGAATTTCCAGTGCAGTGATCGCGATTGTGAGCGCAAGAGGCAGCACGGCGCCGGCCCAGCCGGCAACGCCCATCGCGCCCAGCATGGTGATGAAGCTGGCGAAAACCTTCAGCGTCACGTGGCCCGCGAGCATGTTGGCGAACAAACGAACGCTATGCGACACCGGGCGGGACAGGAAGGAGATGACTTCGATGGCGATCACGAGCGGCATGATCACCAGCGGAATGCCGCTCGGGACGAACAGCTTGAAAAACTTCAGGCCATTCTTGTAGAGGCCGTAGACGATAACCGTGAAAAACACCAGCAACGCCAGAGCCACGGTGACGATGAGGTGGCTCGCCACGGTGAAGGCGTAAGGCAGGATGCCCAGCATGTTCGTGACGAAGACGAACATGAAAATGGAGAACACCAGCGGGAAGAACTTCATCCCGTGCTCGCCGGCCGTCGAGCGCAGCATGTCGGCGACGAACTCGTAGCTGAGTTCGGCGACAGATTGCATCCGCGTCGGAATCAACCGTCGGCCAGCGGTGCCGGCAAGCATCAGAGCCGCCGTCAAGACAACCGCGAGAAGCATAAAGGCCGCGGAATTAGTGAACGCGATCTCATTGCTACCGAAGGAGCCGATGGTGAAGAGGTTCTTGATCTCGAATTGATGGATCGGATCCATATTGCCGGCCGCTCTCTCGTCGTCGTCCGCCAGCGGCGCTGGCGTTGAATGCTGCCAGCCGAGCTGGCGATTGATACGTCAGGTATCCTGCGAAGGATCCTTCATGCGATCCTGCACATCGGGCATGACGCCAGCGGTTCGCATCAGATTGATCACTCCGGCAACGAAGCCGAGGAGGAAAAATACGATGAGACCCCAGGGCGAGGTCGATAGCAGGTAGTCGAACCCCCAGCCGATGGCGGCGCCGACAGCAACCCCCGCGACCAGCTCGGATGATAGACGAAACCCGCGAGCCAGCGCCGAAGCTCGTGCCGATGCGTCCTGATCCTGCCGCTTGCCAAGGTCTGCCTTGGACTTTCGGTTCTCGCTCAGCGAGGATAGCCGTTGGTCCAGACGTCCAAGTCTTGCGGAAAGCGCAGCATCGTCAGAGAGCGGTTTGCCGGATGCGCCGTCATGATTTGAGCCGCCGTCATGTGTGCCGTTCGCCATGGCTGTCGACACCCGAAAGGTGGTCAAAATGAAGGAAAACGCGCCCCGCAACCCTTAAAATCCGCGCGGACCATACTGACGGCGTCGCACCAAGTCAAGATTGCCGAAAAGTCTGTTATCTCGTTGAGTTGCTGAAACTTATTCGATCCATCCAAAGTTGATGCGCGGGATCGTCGCAGCGAAGTGCCAACGGTGTTGCAACGGTGTTGCAGTTGAGTTGTGCGGAATGCCCTCTTGTTCCGCGCCGGCGGCTCTGTTGGGATGCGCGCGCGGCGCGCTGCCGCGTTTCGTCGGAGCAAGCATGTCACGTTCGATCGAATACTATTTCTCGTTTCAGTCACCATGGGCCTATATCGGGCACAAGGTCTTCAGCGATTTGGTAAGTGCCTATGATCTCAAGGTAAATCACAAACCGGTGGTGTTGATCGACCTGTTTTCGGAAACCGGCGGTCTACCCTTGATGAAGCGTCATCCGGTGCGGCAGCGTTATCGGATGGTGGAATTGCAACGCTGGCGCGACAAGCGTGGCCTCGATTTTCATCTGCAACCCAGGCACTGGCCATTTAATGCGCGGCTCGCGGACGGGGTGGTCATTGCCGCTGCCGCTGCGGGCCACGACCCGGACGATTTTTTGCGCCGCGCCTATGCGGCGGTCTGGGAAGATCAACTCGACCTCGCGGATGCCGACGTCGTGCGTCGCTTGGCGGACGACGCCGGACTACCCGGCAGCGAGATGGTGGAGCGTTCGGCCAGCGACGAGGTGAGCGCGGCCTACGAGCAAAATCGGCAGGATGCCTTGACGGCCGACGTGTTCGGCTCGCCTGCCTATGTGCTCGACGGAGAGGTGTTCTGGGGCCAAGATCGGATCGAATTGCTGGCGGATGCGTTGAAAAGCGGACGCCCCCCCTATCGGCCGAAACCTTGACGGGGCATCGGCGCGTCTGATCGAAATGGAGGACGTGCATGGCGTACGCGAACGGGCTTCCTCGCGCATCGTTCGTCTCGGCGCTCCTGTGTGGAGTGTTGCACGCGTCGGTCGCCGCGAATGCGCAATCGATGCCGGACACCGAGAACGGCCGCTACACGCTTGCGCCGGTGGCTGATGGCGTGTTGCGGCTGGATACCCGCACCGGCACGATGTCGACCTGCAACACCAAGCGGATCGGCTGGGCTTGTTACGCAATGCCTGACGAGCGCGAGGCGCTCGATGCCGAAATCGGGCGGCTGCAAAGAGACAACGCTGCGCTGCGCGCGCAACTGGCGCAGCGTGATTCGACGTCGGGGAAAATCGAAGATGCGCTCCCCAAGACGGATTCCTTGCGAAAGGATTCGTCGAAGAGCGCCGAGAACTCCCCCGATTCCAAACGCAAGCTAGAACTGACCCTGCCGAGCGATCGCGACATCGAGCGGGCGATGAGCTTTCTTGAACGCGCGTGGCGTCGTCTCGTCGAGATGGCGGATCGCGTGCAGAAAGATGTCGCGGGCAAGATATGATGCCGCGCGAACGGCGCACGTTTTAATGATCCGCCCAAGCAGGCGATAATGGATACGTTGACTTCAACAGTATTGACGGTGCCGACGCGCGGGCGGGGATTTGTCGACCTGACAGCCGAGGCGCAAGGATTCGTGGATCGGGTCGGCGTCGGTGAAGGGTTGCTGACGCTGTTCTGTCGTCACACGTCGGCGTCGCTGACGATTCAGGAGAATGCCGATCCGTCGGTGCGCGTCGATCTCGCCACGGCGCTGGATCGGCTGGCGCCCGAGGACGGCGGCTGGACTCACGACACTGAAGGCCCCGACGACATGCCGGCGCATATCCGCAC
>CAUJJN010000018.1 GCA_963204905.1 Pseudomonadota bacterium | reverse complement strand
GATCAGCCGCAGCTTGTTGTTACGGCCAGGCTCGTAGCTCAGGCGGTCGAGCAATTCGGCGAAGCGGTTCATGCGCCGTCCTCGCCGCCGGCGGCCCCGCTCTCGTCGTCTTCTTCGCCATAGCCGACCAGCGCCAGCGGCTGGGCGGCAAGCCCTTGGCTTTTGCACCAGTGCACCAGTGCGTCTTCCTCGCCATGCGTGACCCAGACTTCGCCCGCGCCAGTGGCCTTGATGGTTGCGGTGAGGCCGTCCCAATCGGCGTGATCGGAAATCACCAGTGGCAGTTCGACGCCGCGTTGGCGCGCACGAGCGCGAATCCGCATCCAGCCGGAGGCAAAGGCTGTGACCGGATCAGGAAAGCGGCGGGTCCAGATATCGGATGTCGCGGATGGCGGCGCGAGTGTGATGGTGCCGGCGAGATCCGCCTTCTTCATATCTTTTACCAGACGGAGATCGCCGAGCGGGACGCCGCGACTTTCATAGTAGCGGCTGATCGGCTCCATCGCCCCGTGCAGAAAGATCGGCGCGTCGTAACCGGCTGCGCGAAGCAATGCGATGACGCGCTGCGCCTTGCCGAGCGAATAGGCACCGACGAGATGCGCGCGCTCAGGAAACAGCCGGACGGAGTGCAACAGCTTCCGCACCTCATGCGCGGCGTCGGGATGCCGGAACACCGGCAGGCCGAACGTGGCCTCGGTGATGAAGACATCGCACGGCACCACTTCGAACGCTTCGCAGGTTGGATCTGATGCGTCCTTGTAGTCGCCGGAGGCTACGATCCGGAGACCGTTGCAGCTCACCGCGATCTGCGCCGAACCGAGCACATGCCCCGCAGGATGAAAACTGACGCCGACCTCGTCCAGGCGGATGGTTTCGCCGTATCGGATGGCCTGCGTGCTGCCCGCGAAACTGCCGCCGTAGCGCAGCTGCATCATGTCCAGCGTTTCCCGGGTGGCCAGCACTTGTCCGTGGCCGGGGCGGGCGTGATCGGAATGGGCATGGGTGATCAGGGCGCGGGCCACCGGTCGCACCGGATCGATGTGGAAGTTTCCCGGGTTGCAATGCAGACCGGTGGGGGTTGGGGCGAGGAGCTCTTGCGGGCGCATGATGCGTATATAGGCCGCACGCCGCGCGGCGAAACCATGCGAGCAGACGGGTTGTGGCTGCAAGGGAGTGTGTTAGGCTTCTCATACTTAATCGATTAACTAAAAAAGATGGGGAGACTGTCAGACCATGGATCGACGTTCACTGTTTCCGTTGCCGCAGGTTGTCATCGCGGGCGCGGCCTTGCTGGTTGCGACCCAGGCTTTCGCGGCCGACAAGAAATACAGCCCCGGCGCCAGCGACACCGAGATCAAGCTGGGGCAGACCGTGCCGCATTCCGGGCCGGGATCGCTCTATGGCGTGCTGGGCCGGGTCGGCGAAGCCTATTTCCAGATGCTGAACGAGAAGGGCGGCATCAACGGCCGCAAGATCAAGTTCTTCACGGCGGACGACGCCTATTCGGCGCCGAAGGCCGTCGAGCAGACCCGGCGTCTGGTCGAGCAGGAGGAGGTGCTGGCGCTGTTCGGCTCGCTGGGCACCGCGCCACAGACCGCCGTGCACAAATATCTCAACAGCAAGGGCGTTCCGCAGCTTCTGCTCAACACCGGCGCGTCCAAGTGGAACAATCCGAAGCAGTTCAAATGGACGATGGCGGGCCTGCCGCTCTATCCGACCGAGGCGCGAATCCTCGCCAAATACGTGCTCAGCGTGAAACCGGACGCCAAGGTTGGCATTCTCTATCAGAACGACGATTTCGGCCGTGATTTCCTTGGCCCGTTCAAGGAAGAATTGGCCAAGGCAGGCGGCAAGGCGCAGGTGATCGCGGAGACGACCTACGATCTGACCGATCCGACCATCGATTCGCAGATCATCAATCTGTCGAAGTCGGGCGCCGATGTTTTCTATAACATCACCACGGGCAAGGCGACGTCGCAGACCATCCGCAAGATCGCCGAACTCGGCTGGAAGCCGCTGCATCTGTTGTCGGCAGGCTCGACGGGCCGCTCGATCCTGCACGCCGCCGGTCTTGAGAACGCCAAGGGCATTGTCGCGATCCGCTACGCCAAGGAAGTTGGCGTCCCGCAGTTCGCCAACGATCCTGAAGTGAAGGCGTTCGAGGAGTTCCGTCAGAAGTATCTGCCGAACGTCGATCCCGACAACACCATCGCCTTCGCCGGTTATGGTCAGGCGGTGACGATGGCGGAAATCCTGCGTCGCTGCGGTGACGATCTGACGCGTGAGAACGTGCTGAAGCAGGCAGCCAACCTGAACGGCTTCCACTCGCCCTACATGTTGGACGGCATCAGCTATTCCTTCACGCCGGATAACTACACGCCGATGAAGACACTCTACATCTCGATCTTCAACGGCAAGGACTGGGACATCGTCGGGAAGCCTTACACCGGGTAGCCGATACGGCGCTTTCAGCTGGATCGATTTGATAAGAGAGGACCGGGTTCGCTGCGAACCCGGTCCTCACCGTTTTGGAAATGGCGAAACACACTGGAAGAGCCGGGTCTATTTTCATGGCCAGGACGATCCCGGCGTTGACGAGTTACAAAAAGTCACCCGCTCAAAACAAAAGCCCCGGCATTGCTGCCGGGGCTTTTCGATTCAATCCGCTGAGAGCATTCAGTACTTCGCGATCACCGGGGCGTTGAAGTGATAGTTGATGCCGGTGCGGAAGATGTGCTGCTGCACGTTGCTGTTGAACGTGCTCGGGACGCCGCCGATGGTCAGGCCCGTGTTGGAACGACCGAGATCGACATAGAGATATTCGGTCTTCGAGGTCCAGTTCGGACCGAACAAGCCGAGCAGTGTGAACGGCGTTTCGATGCCGGCGCCAACAGTCCAGCCGGTGCGCGTCTCCGAGAAGCTGGCGCCGTTGAAGGCCGTTTTCACGCCGCCGTAGGCGAAACCGCCGGTGGCATAGAACAGTGCTGGACCGGCCGCGTAACCGAGACGGCCGCGCACGGTGCCGAACCATGGCAGCTTGGAATTGATGGCCAATCCGCCGGGACCGCAGTTGAAGCAGGTCTTGTTGTCTTCCAGCGAGGCGCCCTGAATGTCGGTTTCAATACCGAACACACTGCTGCCAGCCTGCCAGTTATAGCCGGCCTGCACGCCGCCGTTGTAGCCGTCGGCCGCGAGGTTGAAGGTGTTGACCGCTCCGCCCGCGGCGATGGTGCTGCGGTCTCGCGCTGTGCCCGAGCCGAAGTTGCCGCCGAGATAGAACCCGTTCCAGTTCGCCGCGACAGTGGGCGCATACATCCCGTTGCCGCCGATGCGGTAGTTCAGGCCGACGCGGAAGATTTGCTCGCGCAGATCGGAGCGGATCGCCTGGGTGCCGCCGGCGAAGTTAAAAGTGCGGTCTCCGAGATCGACATACAGATATTCGATCTTGCCGGTCCAGTTGCCGCCCAGCGCCGCCTCGACGCCGCTGCCCCAGGTCCAGCCGCTGCGGCCGCCACCGAAGGCATAGGGTACGCCGCCAGCAATGCCGGTGGTGTTGACGTTTCCGTAAGCATAGCCGGCGGTCAGATAGGTCAGGGCCGGACCGGTCGCGAGGCCGATACGGCCGCGGACGGTGCCAAACCAGTCCAGTTTCTGGTTGTAGGAATTGCCATTGGCGTTGACGAAGCCGTCACGCATATCGGCGCCCTGAATGTCGGCCTCGACGCCGAGCACGATCGGGCCCAGGAGCGAATTGGTCTGCCAGTTGTAACCGATCTGGCCGCCGCCGATGGCGCCGAGCGGCGACAGGTATGTCGAATCCGCGCCGGCCGCGTCGAAATGCTGCGTTCGGTTGCGGCCCAGGCCCAAGCCGGCGTTCACGCCGAGATAAAATCCGGTCCAGTCATAGACCGCTGCCAGGGCTGGAGCCTTGGTGTAAGGAGCTTTGACGGCAAGGTCGGCGGCCTGCGCGCTGACGGCGGTTCCGATGAGAGCAACGCCGGCAATAATCTTTTTCATCGTCGATTCCATTCCTGTGACAGCCAAAGTTTAACCCGGGAACGAAGGTCTGTCTGTGGTTTAGTGGCCACACCGGGGTGGATTGCGGCTGAGGGTTGATGGAACCTTGTCCAAAGCCGTTTCGCTCCCACCGCGTCGCGCCTTTCCATGCGCTGCGACAGCCTCGACCGCGGCCCTCGGAACCATTACCTCTGAGCCGTGCCGCCTCCGGACCCTGATATGCCGCCAGCATTGCTGCCGGACAGCTTCTCGCGCTGGTTTGCCCGGCGCGGTTGGTCGCCGCGCGCCCACCAACTGGCGCTGCTGGCGAAGGCGCGCGAGGACCGCTCGGCCCTGCTGATCGCGCCGACTGGCGCCGGCAAGACGCTTGCGGGCTTCCTGCCGACGCTGGTGGAGCTGAGCGGAGAGTTTGCGCGCGCTGCCCTCCCTTCGCGAGGCGGCGGTGAGAAAACTGGTGGCTTGCACACCCTCTACATTTCGCCGTTAAAGGCACTGGCGGTCGACATCGCGCGCAATCTGGAGACGCCGGTGGCCGAGATGAACCTGCCGATCCGGATCGAGACCCGCACTGGCGACACCCCGGCGTCGCGGCGGCAGCGGCAGCGGCGTTACCCGCCCGACATCATGCTGACGACGCCGGAGCAACTGGCACTGCTATTGGCCTCCGACGACGCACCCTATCTGTTCGCCTCGCTGAAGCGGATCGTGCTCGACGAACTGCACGCTTTGGTCACCTCCAAGCGTGGCGACCTGCTGTCGCTTGGGTTGGCGCGGCTGTGGCGGATCGCACCGCAGGTTCGGGCCATCGGATTGTCCGCGACGGTGGCCGATCCGGAGTCGCTGGCGCGGTTTCTGGTGCCGCAGACGCTCTCCCCTCCCCCCGCGCGAGAGCGTGGGGGGAGGGGAGAAGCGGCCGCACCAAGCGAGGGAGAAAACCCAGCCGCCGATATCGTCGTCGCGGGCGGCGCGGCGGCGCCGGTGGTGGAGATGCTCGATACCCGCGAGAGGTTGCCGTGGGCCGGGCATTCGGCACGTCATGCGCTCGGCGAAATCTACGATCTTATCAAGCGCAACAAGACCACGCTGGTGTTCGTCAATACCCGCAGTCAGGCCGAGATGCTGTTTCAGGATCTGTGGCGGGTGAATGACGACAATCTCGCCATCGCGTTGCATCACGGCTCGCTTGATGTCGGTCAGCGGCGCAAGGTCGAGGACGCGATGACCGCCGGCAGGCTGCGCGGGGTGGTCTGCACCTCCTCGCTCGATCTCGGTGTTGACTGGGGCGATGTCGATCTCGTTGTCAATGTCGGCGCGCCGAAAGGTGCGTCGCGGTTGATGCAGCGGATCGGCCGGGCCAATCACCGTCTGGATGAAGCGTCGCGGGCTGTACTGGTGCCGGCCAATCGCTTCGAGGTGCTCGAATGCCGGGTCGCCATCGATGCCGTGAACGAGAACGCCCAGGATACGCCGCCGCTGCGATCCGGCGCGCTCGATGTTCTTGCCCAGCACGTGCTCGGCTGCGCATGCGGCGCGCCGTTTCTCTCCGATGAACTGTATGCGGAAGTGAGAACCGCCGCGCCTTACGCGGACCTGTCACGCGTGGACTTCGACGACGTGGTCGATTTCGTCGCGACCGGGGGGTACGCGTTGAAAAGCTACGAACGCTTCGCGCGCATCAAGCAGGACAAGCAGGGACGCTGGCGGGTCGCCAATCCGAAGGTACGGCAAACCTATCGGCTCAATGTCGGCACCATCGTCGAGGAATCGATGTTGAAGGTGCGGCTGGTGCGGTCGCGGCGCGGCGGTTCGGGGGCGACCGGCGCGATCGCGCGAGGCGGCCGGATGCTTGGCCAGATTGAAGAATATTTCATCGAAGGGCTGGTGGTCGGCGACACCTTCGTGTTCGGTGGCGAGATCGTGCGTTACGAGGCGCTGGTGGAGGACGAGGTCTATGTCTCCCGCGCCAACGATGCCGACGCCAAGGTGCCGTCCTACATGGGCGGCAAGTTTCCGCTCTCGACTTATCTCGCCGAGCGCGTGCGTGGGCTGCTGGCTGACCAGCGGGCGTGGCGGGGGTTGCCCGATCAGGTGCGCGAATGGCTGTCGTTGCAGTCGCATTTGTCGCGCGTGCCGGATGCGCGCGAAATGGTGGTCGAAACCTTTCCACGCGCCGACAAGCACTATCTCGTCTGTTATCCGTTTGAGGGCCGGCTGGCGCATCAGACGCTAGGGATGCTGTTGACGCGGCGGTTGGAACGCGCGCGGGTGCGACCGCTCGGATTCGTCGCCAACGAGTATGCGCTGGCGGTGTGGGCGCTGGGCGACATGTCGGCGATGATCCGGCAGGGCAGCTTGAATCTCGCCTCGCTGTTCGATCCGGACATGCTCGGCGATGATCTTGAAGCCTGGCTCGCGGAATCCGCGCTGATGAAGCGCACGTTCCGCAACTGTGCGATCATCTCGGGTTTGATTCCGCGCCGCTTCACCGGCGAGGAGAAAAGTCGACGCCAAGTGCTGTTTTCCACCGATCTCGTCTACGACGTCCTGCGCAAGCATCAGCCGGATCATGTGCTGTTGCGCGCGGCCCGCGCGGACGCCGCGACCGGGTTGCTCGATCTTCGGCGTCTCAGTGATATGCTGTCGCGTATCGCGGGCCGAATCACCCACAAGGAACTCGATCGGGTATCTCCGCTGGCGGTGCCGGTGATGCTGGAAATCGGCCGCGAAGCAGTTTACGGCGAAGCTTCGGACGAATTGCTGGCGGAAGCCGCCGAGGATCTGGTACGCGAGGCGACGGGAACCTGAATACGATGCACATCGCAGACATGACCGTTTCCGGTGTGAGTTTCACCGCCGATCTGTCGGGCGCGCTGTATTGGGACGACGAGCGCCTGCTTGTCGTCTCCGATCTGCATCTGGAAAAAGGGTCCAGCTTTGCCATGCGTGGCGTGCTGTTGCCGCCGCACGACACCGCCGAGACGCTGGCACGGCTCGATGCCGTCATCGCGCGCTATCAGCCGCGTACGGTGATCGCACTCGGCGACAGCTTCCATGATCGCGAGGCCCACGATCGTTTGACGTTTGCCCATCGCGCGACGCTGGCAACGCTGCAAGCGGGACGCGACTGGATCTGGATCGTCGGCAATCACGATCCCGACTTGCCGCGCGATCTCGGCGGCAGCATCGCCAGCGATGTCGGCATCGGCCCCGTGGTCTTTCGTCATGAGCCAACCGGCGTGGTCGGGGAGATCGCCGGGCATCTGCATCCGAAGGCGCGGGTGTCGCGCCGTGGCCGCTCGGTGGAGCGGCGGTGCTTCGCCTCCGACGGCGAGCGTGCGATCATGCCGGCGTTCGGCGCCTACACCGGCGGTCTGAGCATTCGCGATCTGGCGTTCGCGGGAATATTCAAGTCGCTGCAGTTCACCGCGCATGTGCTGGGCGATAGTCGAATGCACGCCATCGCCGCGGCACGGTGTTATTGATCAGCGGTGAGAGATCGTATCCGCACATACGCACATCTGGCACGGGGTCTACCCTACAAAGATGTGGAACCCGACCGCCTGCGATGAGATTATAGTTGTCGCCGAGGCTGTGGGACCAAGCGTGACGCAACCCGTCGAAACGACCGAAATCGAACCGGCGCGCAAGCGGGGCTTGCGCGGCTTCCTTCGAACCTTGGGCCCCGGTCTCATTACCGGCGCGGCGGATGATGATCCATCCGGCATCGGCGCCTACAGTCAGGCCGGCGCACAGCTTGGTTACAGCGTCGGCTGGACGATGATCCTCAGCTTTCCGCTGATGGCGGCGATACAGGAAATCTCCGCGAGAGTCGGACGTGTCACCGGACGCGGCATCGGCGGCAACATCTGCCGCCATTATTCGCCATGGCTGCTTCATCTCATCGTGGCGCTGCTGTTTATCGCCAACACGATCAATATCGGCGCTGATCTCGCCGCGATGGCGGACGCCTCGAAACTGCTGGTGGGTGGGCCGGCCTTCGTCTACGTCATCATGTACGGTGCGATTTCAGTGCTGGCGCAAATATTTTTCGACTACAAGCGATATGTCGCGGTGTTGAAATGGCTGACGTTGAGCCTGCTCGCCTATGTCGCGGCGCTTGCTGTCGCGAATGTGGATTGGGCCGAGGCCTTCAAGGGCGCCGTGTTGCCACGGCTGCAATGGAGCGCCGGTTACTGGACCACGATCGTCGCAATTCTCGGGACCACCATCTCGCCTTATCTGTTTTTCTGGCAGGCCTCGCAGGAGGCGGAAGACGAGCGGATCGATCCCGACAAGGAGCCGTTGATCGAGACGCCGAACGATGCATCGCGCGAGTTCATGCGCATCCGCGCCGACACGGTGGTCGGCATGGGCTTCTCCACGCTGATCGCGCTGGCTATCATCGTGACCGCCGCGGCGACGCTTCACGCCACCGGTAAGACCGACATCGAAACGTCCGCGCAGGCGGCGCAGGCTCTGCGGCCGATCGCCGGGGCCTTCGCCGAGTTCATCTTCGCGCTCGGCATAGTCGGGACCGGGTTGCTCGCCGTGCCGGTGCTCGCGGGTTCGGCGGCCTATGCCATCGGTGAGGGGCGGAGCTGGCCGGTCGGTCTCGCGCGCAAGCCGAACGAGGCGCGGGCTTTCTACAGCGTGCTGGCGCTGTCCACGGTGGTGGGCATCATCCTCAATTTCTCGCCGATCGATCCGATCACGGCGCTCTATTGGAGTGCGGTGATCAACGGCATTCTGGCGGTGCCGGTGATGGTGCTGCTGATGATCATGGTCCGCCGCGCCGACGTGATGGATCGTTTCGTGATCGAGGGACCGCTGTACTGGCTTGGCTGGCTGGCGACAGGTGTGATGGCCGCCAGCGTGCTGGGCATGGCCGTGGCCACGCTGATGTGAAGCCTAGTCCCTTCGGAAGACGATGGAGGCCATCCATCCTGTCATCAGGGCCATCAGGGCTGTGGCGAGGCCATAGACGAAACCGTGCTGATTTGCGGCGTTGGCGACGAACTGCTCGAAGCCGACCTTGACGATCTCGAACGCGGTCTGGGTTTCGCCGACCATGGCGCCGTCGGCGAACAGCTTGATGTTGACGTCGTAGGTTCCGGTCGGCACCTCGGCGGGAAGCGCGATGCCGGCGCGGAACAGCGTCGGCGTCAGGAAGGTGACGCCGCTCGGCGATTCACGATATAGCCCGTGTTCGCTACGCAGTCGCACGAAGGCGCGCCGGAAAGGGTCGGTCGCCACGACGTCGGCGTAGTCGGTGCCGACGCGCTGGGTGAGCAGCACGTTGTCGATGCCGAGTTGCTGGCGCCGCCGCACGTCGGCGGGCGCAACGGCGTCGATCGCGCGGTTCGAGGACACCGCGAGGTAGGCCGGCACGTTGAGGAACTGCCGTGAGTCGGCGTTGACCCAGATGCCGAATCTGCGCTCCTTGCGGCGCGTCACCATGTCGGCGCGCGGGCCGGACACCGTCACCACCAGGTCGTAGCCGCCTTGCCGCGCCGGGGTGGCCGCGTCGCGCTCGACCGAGCCGAACAGCACCAGTTCCTCGCCGGAATAACTCGACGTCACCGTGACGCGATGGTTCGAGATCGAGGCGATCAGCTTCTCCGCCTGCGCGGGCGCGAGGCCGCAAATGGCGAACGCCAGGACGGTCGCCGCGATCCGGTGAGGACGGCGGCTCATGCGCTGCCTCCGGTGGCGCGGATGGTATAGATATCGTCGGGCTTGATCCCGAGCTCGACGGCGAAGCGAACGCCGACCGCCAGGATCAACAGCCCCAGCAGCAGCCGCAGGTGCTCGCTGCGGATGCGGTACCCGGCCTGCGCGCCGAACTGCGCACCGGTGACGCCGCCGATCATCAGGATCAATGCCAGCACCGCGTCGACCTGGTGGTTGGTCACCGCGTGCAGGATGGTGGCGATCACCATTGTCACCAGTGTCAGCGCCATCGAGGTGCCGATCACCGTGCTGGTGGGGATGCGCAGCACGTAGATCAGGATCGGGATCAGGATGAAGCTGCCGCCGACGCCCATGATGGCGCCGAGGAAGCCGATCAGCAGACCGATGATGTTGACCGGGATCACCGAGAGATAGATCTTCGAGCGCTTGAAGCGCATCTTCAGCGGCAGGCCGTGGATCCAGGTATGTGCGCCAGGTCTCCGCAAGGTCGGGTTGCCGCCGTGTCGCGCCCGGCGGATCGCGCGCAGGCCCTCGTAGCACATCGCGCCGCCGACGCCGGTGAGCAGCACGACATAGGACAGCGCGATCACCAGATCGAGTTGACCGTGGGCGCGCAGCAGCGTGAACAGCCAGACGCCGAGAAAGGTGCCGACGACGCTGCCGCCGAGCAGCACCAGCGCCAGGGCCGGATCGATCGAGCGCTTGCGCCAATACGACAGCGCGCCGGACAGCGAGGAGGCCGCGATGTGCGTGGAAACCGAGGCCACCGCCACCGCCGGGGCGATGCCGATGAAGATCAGCAAGGGTGTCAGCAGGAACCCGCCGCCGATGCCGAACATCCCCGACACGAAACCCACCGCCGCTCCCATCGCCAGGATGAGGAACACGTTGATCGGAAGATCCGCGATCGGAAGATACAATTGCACAAGCGTTCGTCTCGGTAGTCGCCGCGAGCGAGACACACGCCGCTCACGGCGGGATGTTGGAGCGCAGCCAAGGCGCCACACCCCTGCATAGCCGAAATCAAACGAAAGGCGAGTTAAAGAAGTCCGGAGGAACGGGTTTCTTCGTTCCCGGCCGTGTTTCAGTCGATAATTGGTGAAGATTTCACCTTAACGAACGATGCGCGCCGCGCGCGACGCGGTTTTCGCCGACGCCGTTTTATCGAGCGGCGTATCCCAGCCTTTCGGAGGCGTGGCGACGCTGATCGCATCGTCCGGCTGCTTTTCCGGGGTGAAGCTAGTGACCGCCAGCTTGGCCGCGGCAAGCGATTGCGGATCGAGCCGTTTGGCAACGTCGTCACGCTTGCGAGCCGCATCGGCGTCACCCTGGGCGGCGGCGAGGCTGAACCACTTGAACGACTCGGCGAGGTTCTGTTCGACGCCGATGCCGCGCGCGTAGAGAATGCCGAGATTGAACTGGCTGTCGGCGACGCCGCGCATCGCCGCCTTTTGGAACCAGGCCGAGGCGCTGCGATAGTTGGCGCCATTGCCGCCACCGTCCGCTTCCAGCACCGCGAGGTTGTGCATCGCCTTAGCGTTGCCGCGCTCGGCGGCCATGGTGTAGTAGCGCCGCGCCGCGTCGATGTTCTTGGTGACGCCGATGCCCTTCTCGTAAAGCGTGCCGAGGCGGAACATTGCCGGCACGACGCCGCCTTGCGCGGCGCGCTCGTACCATTTCGCCGCTTCCGGCAAATCGGCTGTAACGCCCTTGCCTTCGGCGTAGCGCAACGCGATTTCGTGGGCTGCCGCCGGGTCGCCCTTGAGCGCGGCGGTGCGCAGCGCGGGTCCGCCGATCGCATCGGGCAGCTTCTCCGATGCCGGAATGGTCACGGTCGTCAGTTGGCCGCCAGCGGGAGCCGTGGGCGCGGCGTTGCCCGCGGTCGTCAGGCTGCCGGTTTCATCGCCGGCCTGCGTCGTGGCGACCGGCGGCGTGGCAATGTCCGTGGAAGCCGCCGCCGGCTCCGTGCGATTGGTCGGCGCGACGATCTCCGCGCGGCTATTGGTCTTCGCCTGATTGTCGGACGGTGCCTGTTGCGACTGGCGGTCGATCGGCGTCGGCGATGTCATCGAAGGAGCGTTCGTCGCGGCCGGAGGCGAAGCCGGGGCCGGTGCTGGCACCTTCCTTGAAACTGTATTCTCCGCCACCGGCGCCGACTGGCCATCGAGGAACGTCATCGCCAGCTTGAACGTGCCGAGCACGATCACCACGACGCTGGCGCCAATCAGCAGCGCGCGGATTTTCGAACCGAGGACGCCGCCTTTGTTCGCTGCCGTGCGGATCGAATCGTTCAGCTTTGCGCCACGGCCCGGTTTCTCCACGGATGTCGGAGCGGCGGTTGCGGCGGCCTTGGCCGCGCGGCGTGCGGCCGCGATGAAGCTCGACGTGCTGGCCGGCTCCTCCCGCGGCTGTGCCGCGCCGATTTCGCTCAGCGCGTTTTCCGACGCGACGATGCGCTCCGCCGGCGTCATCGACCGGTTCGAGGGGCGAGTCCCGGGCTCGAGCGGGTGATCCGGCGGCAGATCGAGGCCGAGCGTCGTTCGCGGCGCTTCGTGGCGTATCTCGGCGTGTGGCAAGGGCGCTATCGGTGCCGGCTCGACGAGCGGCCGCGGCGCCAGGATATCGCGAATGGCATTAGGCTCGCGGTTGATGGGAGGCTCGACCGGCGTCGTCAACGGCGTTGGCGGCGCGAATGGCGGCTTTTGTCCATGCACCGGGTTGGGCAGGTCCGGCCGCTTCGAAACCGGTGCGGCCGGTGGCGGTGCTTTGGCCGGCGAGGCAACCTGCGCCACCCGCAGATCGCCTTCGATCATGGTGAGGCGGTCGACGACATGAGACAGCGTGTTGTGAACCGCTTCCAGCGTATCCTGCGTGGTGCGGTTGGATTCCGACTGGCTGTAGCGAATATCTGAGAGTTCGCGACGGATCGTATCCACCACGACATCGTCCACCGCCGGGCCGGCGCTGGGGTTGCTCATCGCCGCGAAGCTGACCTGTTGCCGTTCGAGATGGCGCAGGATGTCCTGCAAGCCTTCCTCGACGCGGTTGAGCCCGCCCATGCGGTGGTCGGCGGACGCTTCCAGTCGTTCCAGCAAATAGGAGACGCGCTGCTCCAGATGCGCGAAGGCCGATGGACCATCCTCGCCAACCGGCATCCGGTCGAGCCTTTCCGACAGCGCACGCAATGCGCCTTCGATCTGCTCGGAACGGTCGTCGACAACGCGCGGCGGACGGCTTTCCAGCGCCGATGTCAGCGTTGCGATGCGGGATTCGAGTGCGGCGAATGAATCGGAGTTGATTTCGGAGCGCGCGAGTTGGTCGACCTTCGACGACAGCGCCTGAACATGCTCGCTGAGTTGCGCCAGCGCTTCGTTCGAGGCGACATTGGAGACGATGCCGCGCAATGCGGCGATCGCCTCCTCGAGTTGGGGCATCGTCCCAGGACCTTCTCCGGTGCGGACGATGGTGTCGAGCCTCGCGCCGAGGCTGCGGATGGCGTCGTCGAAACCAGCCAGTTGTTCGGCGGGCGTCAGGGTCCGCAGCGTGTTCTGAATGTCGCTCAAAGCGCGTTCGACGCCACTGAGCGTCTGATCGTCGCTGCCTTGGTGGCGACTGGCGTCGATGCGCTGCGCCAGCTGCCGGATATCGCGTTCGATGGATTCGATCGCCTGACGCGGCATCGCTTCGGTGATGGCGCGGCGGATCTCCGCAAGTTCGTCGCGGAACGATGCAATGGCATGGTCGACCCGCGCGGGCTGGTGCAGGGATTCGATCCGGCTGGTGATCGCCGCGAGCTGGTGTTCGATCGTCGACATCTGGCTGGGTGGCGTCGGCTCGGGCATGACCGGCATCGCCGCCGCCGGATACGGCGCCGCTGCACGCTCGGCTTCCAGTTCGCTTTGTCGTGCAAGGATTTCTGCGATGGCGGAATCGAGCGGCGAGGGACCGCTGGTTGAGGTGGTTGCGGACGGTGGCGCAACGGGACGCTCAGTCATCGGCGGTGGCCCCGGCTGGACAAACGAAGGCTGCGGTTGCGGTGTCGCTTGCGGCTTCTGAGCGGTGATCCGGGACAGCCGCTCGTCGAGCCGGGAAATCGCGTCGTTCAGTTGACGGGCGACCGGAGGCTGGGCGCGATCGGTGGGCCGCGAGATGGTCTCGATCTGCCGGGCGATCGAATCAAGCCGCTGGTGAATCTCGGCAACTTCGGGCGTGTTTTGCGGCGACATCGGCGGATAGGATCGCGATCCCTGCGCGGCCGCGCCGACGGAGGAATTCAGCCAGTCCGTCAGCGACATGCCGGCGCGGCGCGCGGCGGCTTCCGCCCTCTCGCGAACGGACGGTTCGATCTCTTCAACGTTCCATGATCCGCGCGAATTCATGCTGTGGTCCGGTGTCCGTTCTGGCGCTGCTTGCCGCGCCGTCTGGCTCCACGCGTCCCCGTTTGGTTAAGACAATCCCATCGGGCGGCGCTCGTCTGCCTCTCAACCGGACTTTTTCGTGTTAGGGTAAATAAGCCGTTAAGGATTGGCGAAAGCGGCCGAAAAGTTGCC
>CAUJJN010000017.1 GCA_963204905.1 Pseudomonadota bacterium | reverse complement strand
GCTTGACGATGTCGAAACGGCGCTGGCGCAACGGACATCGATGTCCGGGCTGGAAGAGAAGGCCGCGCGCAAGCGCGACTGATCAGGGAAGAGCGGCGCCATGGATATGCGTCTGGATCAGCAATACAACCCCTACCGGATATTCTCACGGCAGCAATGGGCGAAACTTCGGGACGATATGCCGATGACGCTGGCTGCCGACGAGATCGCAGCACTGCGCTCGATGTACGATCGCCTCGATCTGAACGAGGTGGAGGAAATCTACCTGCCGCTGTCGCGGCTGTTGTCGATCTACGTCGATGCGACCCAGCGGCTCTATGTGGCGCAGCGGCAGTTCCTTGGCATCGAGGATCGCAAAATGCCGTACATCATCGGCGTCGCGGGTTCGGTGGCGGTCGGCAAATCGACCACCGCCCGCGTGTTGCAGGCATTGCTGGCGCGATGGTCGCCGCGGCCGAAGGTCGATCTGGTGACGACGGATGGCTTTCTGTTTCCCAATGCCGTTCTTGAGCGGCAGGGTATCATGCAGAAGAAGGGCTTTCCCGAAAGCTACGATCTGCAGAAGCTGCTCGCCTTCCTCAGCGACATCAAGGCCGGGCGTCGCCCGGTGCGCGCGCCGGTCTATTCGCATCTGACCTACGACATCATCCCAAATCAGTGGGTCGAAGTCGATCGCCCTGACATCCTGATCGTCGAGGGCGTCAACGTGCTGCAAACCGGCAAGTTGCCGCGCGACGGGCAGGCGGTACCGGTGGTGTCGGACTTCTTCGACTTCTCGGTCTACATCGACGCGGACGAACCGGTGCTGCGCAAGTGGTACGTGAAGCGGTTTCTCGCGCTGCGCGACACCGCATTCCACGACCCACGGTCCTACTTTCATCGTTATGCGTTGTTGTCGGATGAAGAGGCGACAGCGACGGCGCTGGCGATCTGGGAACGCACCAACCTTGCCAATCTCGAGGACAATATCCTGCCGACGCGCCCGCGCGCCACGTTGATCCTGAAGAAAGGCGCCGATCACGTCGTCGAAACGGTGGCGTTGCGACGCCTGTAGTCTGGAACGCTACGCGGCGTCTGCGCTGAAGTGCTCGATGTAGCGCGATTTGATCACGGACACCGGCAGGATGATGAGCACGTCGGTGGTGCCGAACTGGTCGTCGATCACCGCGCCGTCGCCAATGTAGGCCCCCAGCCGCAAATAGCCTTTGATCAGGGGCGGCAGCTCCCGCAAAGCGACTTTGTGGTCGATGCGATGCTTGGCAATGCGATTCATGTCGACCCGACGTGGCGGCTGCGGACCAGCCCGCCATGATTCCGGCGCAGCGGCGAAATGATGCAGGAACGACAGCGGCAACGCCAGTCGATCAGGATCGGTGCCATTGAGGCTGGCGCAGCCGATCATGACGTCGAGCTGATGTTGGCGGACATAGCTCCAGATGCCTTGCCAGAGCAGTTCAACGGTGCGCTTGTTGCGATAGGCCGGCGATACGCAAGAGCGTCCCAGCTCGACGAAACGCAAATCGTGATGCCGTGCGATCATGCCGGAGATATCGAATTCGTTCTGGGTATAGAAGCCGCTGTGGCGCTCGGCGATCGTCTGGCGCAGCAGACGATAGGTTCCGACCACGCGCTGCTTTCCGCTCCGTGTCGGCGGAGCGTCGTGATCGATCACAAGAAGATGGTCGCAAATCTTGTCGTAGGCGTCCTTGTCGCGGCGCGCCAAAAGGGTTCTGGCATCGGCAATCGCTTCGCCGTCTTTGTAAAACACCTTGTAACGAAGTTTCTGGGCTTGCCTGACGTCGCGCTTGCTCGCCGCGAGCCTTGCTTCGAGCGAGCCCAGCCGTCCGAGCGAGAGCGATTGCGGCGGCATCGGATCGCCGATGCGAAGAATCGGCTGCGGTTTCAGCCAGGCGATAGCGCTGGTTGCCAGCGCGCCGACATTCTCCGGGCGCAGCATCTGGATCAGAGGCTGCTTCGGATATTCGCGCGCGGCGTTATGTTCGAAGCCCTGTTCGGAACCTTGCATCGCCACCCTCAAGACCGCGATCCGCGCGAATCAGGTCGATGCGGTCGCCGAGGATGACAGATCACCCCTGTCAGACAGCCATATGACATTGGCATGAGCGGCCAATGACATCGGCGCGAGACTATTTCAGGTCAGGCGGCGAGATGCCGTGAGGAGGCTATTGCCGATATGGCCTCGGCGAGTTTCTCGCGATCGAGGGGTTTGACCAGAAAGCCGTCCATCCCGGCCTCGAAGCAGGCGTAGCGATCCTCCACCAACCCGTTAGCGGTGAGTGCGATGATTGGCGTTCGCCGCGCGGTCTGTCCGGCTTCGCGCATGCGGATACGTTTGGTCGCGTCGATGCCGTTCAGTTCCGGCATCTGAATATCCATCAGGATGAGATCGTAGGGATTCTCCGCAGCCTCTGCCGCGAGCCATGATTCGACCGCAGCGTTGCCGTTGTTTGTTACCATCACCTGATGTCCTAGGCGCGCCAATAGCGAGCGCATCAGCAGCGCGTTGATCTCGTTGTCTTCCGCGACCAGGATCGACATCCCGCGACGAGGGGACGTTTTACCTGTGTTGCTGTCGAGCAGATCCCTGTCCGGCGCAGCTTCGATGGTTTCTGTTGTTGTGAAAGGTTGCGGTGGTCTGCCCAGGCGCATCGCCAGGGAGACCGCACGCAATGGCTTTACGAGATAGCCCGTGAAAGGATCGGTGATGGCGTCACGATACTCGTGGCGCATCGCGGGTGTGAAGGTTACGATACGATGCGCGGCGTGCGGCATTGCGGCGGTGGCGAGCGCGATGGCAACGGCGGGTTGGAGTGCGCCGTCGATCATGACGGCGTGCCACGAACGTTCCGGCAGCAAGGCGCGCGCCACCGCGACATCCGCGACGGCGCAGGTCTGCGCGCCCCAGTTTTGCAGGCGACGTGCGGTCAGCAATGTCTCGACCCCGTGGGGAGATACCAGCATGATCGACTTGTCGGTCAGATCGGGGATGGCGAAGGGCTTTTGCCGCGCGCCGCCGTCGTCGCCATCGCCGCTGGCCATCGGAATGGCGAACGAGAAGGTCGCACCCTCGCCGACAGTGCTTTCGAGGGAGATGTGGCCACCCATGCGCCGAACGATGCGCTCGCTGATACTGAGACCAAGACCGGTGCCGCCGTAGTTCTGTGCGATGCGTTCGTCGGCCTGCTCGAACTCGCGGAAGATCCGCGCCTGTGCTTCCGGTGCGATGCCGATGCCGGTGTCGCGCACCATGAACAGCACCTCGTTGGGCAACGGTCCTGGCTCGACGATGACAGCGACCCCACCGGTCTGCGTGAATTTGATGGCGTTTCCTGCGAGATTAAGCAGCACCTGGCGGAGGCGCGGGGCGTCGCCAATCACATTCGCGGGCAGCCGTTCGTCGACATAAGCGGCAATCTCGATATTTCGCGCCTGCGCTCGCGGCGCCAAGAGCTCGCTGATACTCTCGATCAGACCCTCAAGCGAGAACGCTCGCTGTTCGAGGTCGATCTTACCGGCCTCGATCTTGGAAAAGTCGAGCAACTCTTCGATCAGCGACAGCAGTGCTTCGCCTGACGTTTGCACGGCCTTCGCATAAGTCGTTTGTTCCGGCGTCAGCACGCTGTCGAGCAACAGGCCGTTCATGCCGATGATGCCGTTCAGAGGCGTGCGGATTTCATGCGAGACCATGGCGAGAAATCGAGACTTGGCGCGGCTCGCCGCATCGGCCTGGTCCCGTGCTTCGCTGAGCGCGCGTTCGGTTTCGGCACGGTCGGTGACATCGCGCCCGACGCACTGGATGTCCGCGGGTTGATCCACATCGGGGCGCACCAGGCCTTCCCGCCAGGCGATCCACCGTTCGCCAGTGGCGGTGGCGATTTTCTGGTCGTGGATGCGGGTGCCGCTCGCATCGGTCAGGACCTTGCCTTGCTCGAGAATCGGGAGTGAGAAGCGGCTGCCGACGAGCGTTTCGCGAGATTGTTTCGCCAGCGCGCAATAAGCGTCGTTGGCGAACCGGATGGTACCGTTGGCCTGTCGCAGCACAATGAGGTCGTCCTGCGATTCGAACAATAAGCGGGCTCGCTCCTCCGCTTCCTTCAACTCCCAGTTCCGGTCAATCAATGCGTCATTGCGCTGGGTCATGAGACGCAGCCGTTTGCGCATCCAGCGCAGCCGCATGCTGGTCAGGGCCAACGCGACACATGCCACCGCGAAAAGAAAGGCGGCACCGATCGCGAATGCATGAGGATCATAACCGGCGGCGTCCGACCGGGCGCCGGCGATGAAGCCGTAGGCGCCTCCGAAGATCACCTGGAACAGAATGATCGCGCGGATGAAAAAGTTGATGCGGGGATGCCTTCGCGCGAAGCGGCGCAGACGTGCCTTGATGCGAAACGGCCATCCCATTGAGCGACTCCGGAACAACTCGCGAAACGGCTCCTTCGTGGGCCCGTTCAGCGTGTTCGAGGTCGAGGATGGCGAGGTGATCTTGCAAAGTGCTTGCAGTGGCCTCGCGTTGATCGGTTGCTTCGAGACAAGGTTGACGAAACGTTAAAGCGCGGCCGCGGCGACCCGGACGTTCTTGTCGTCGGCGCCCACCACGAGCGCCGCGGCCGCTTGTGGCGAAAACGTCTTTGACTGCACGAAGATGCGGAAATCACCGGGCTCACGCGACAGATAGATAACTGGCTGCAACGCGGAGGCAGCCTTGGCGATGCCGATGTAACGCGTCGCCGTGCGCGACGCGCAAGCGTCGGGCTCAGCGCCATTGATGTCATCAGCTATCGTGAAGTCGGCGTTATCCGGCGTTTCGACGATCTGTACCCGTACCGTCGCTTGCGCCGGATTGTCGGTAAAACTCACGCGGGATTGCGGCTGCCATGGCGCGGTGGCCATCTGAACGGAGATATTGCCGATCCGGATGCAGGGATGCGGCTGCGGCGCCAAACTTTCGCGGGCGAACACGCCGGCCAGGATCAGCGGAACGACCGAGGCAAAAATCTTGAAACGCGACATGATACGCTGTCCGCATTTGAATGGCCCGCGAGACACAGTCGGGCATATGGTTTGCGTAGCGTAAACGTAAGTCGTTATTGTTTGGTTTATGTCCTGATGTGGGGCAATCGCGGCGTCGATGCCGTCTACGTCTTTATGCGGCGCGCCGGATATCGTCCGCGAGCGCGCGATAGGATAGTGCTTCGGCCAGATGCATTCGTCCGATCTGGTCCATGCCGTCGAGATCGGCGAGGGTGCGGGCCACGCGGAGCACGCGATGATAGCCGCGCGCGGACAGGCGCATCGCTTCCGCGGCCTCGCGCAACAGCTTCTGCCCTTGCGCGTCCGGCTGCGCGACGGTGTCCAGCACCGACGCCGGAGCCTCGGCATTGGTGCGGATATGGGGCAAGCCCGCTGCGGCGTAGCGTGCAAGCTGGATATCGCGCGCCGCCGCGACGCGCGCGGCAACTTCGGCGGAGCCTTCTGTCGCCGCCGGCAGGATCAGGTCCGCGGCGGTCACCGCGGGAACCTCGATGCGCAGGTCGATGCGATCCATCAATGGCCCCGAAATGCGAGCCTGATAATCGCCCGTGCAGCGGTCGATGCGACCGCGCTTGCAGGCGTAGCCCGGTTCATAGGCGTGACCGCATCGACAGGGATTCATCGCCGCCACCAGCATGAAGCGGGCCGGATAAGTGACGCGATGGTTGGCGCGGGATACCGAGACTTCTCCGTTCTCCAGCGGCTGGCGGAGCGAATCCAGCACACGCGGGTCGAATTCGGGGAGTTCGTCGAGGAACAGCACGCCTTGATGCGCCAGTGAAATCTCGCCCGGCTTGGCGCGCATTCCGCCGCCGGTCAGCGCCGCCATGCTGGCGGAGTGATGGGGCGCGCGAAACGGACGACGGTTGGTCAGCGCGCCACCCTCGATCTCACCTGCGACGGAGGCAATCATCGAGACTTCGAGCAACTCGGCGGGCGATAGCGGCGGCAGGATCGAAGGCAGCCGCGCCGCCAGCATCGACTTGCCGGCACCTGGCGATCCGCTCATCAGCAAATGATGGCCGCCTGCGGCAGCGATTTCGAGCGCGCGCTTGGCGCTTTCCTGGCCCTTGATGTCGCGCAGGTCGAGCCGCGCCGTATCCTGCGGATGAATGCGTGGTTGCGGCCGCGACAGAACCTGCGTGCCCTTGAAGTGGTTGGCGATCTGGATCAGCGATCGCGCGGCGATGATCTGAATGTCGGGACTTGCCCACGCGGCCTCCGCCCCGCAGGCGGCAGGGCAGATCAAGCCCTCGTCGCGGCCATTGGCGCCGATCGCCGCCGGCAGGACACCGGCGACTGGCGCGATCGAGCCGTCGAGGCCAAGTTCACCCAGCACGGTGAATCCTGTCAGCGCATCGGGTGGGATCGCGCCGATCGCGGCCATCAGACCGAGCGCGATCGGCAGATCGTAGTGGCTGCCTTCCTTGGGCAGATCGGCAGGCGAGAGATTGACAGTGATCCGTCGTGCCGGCAGCGCCAACCCGGAGGCGATCAGTGCGGAACGCACCCGTTCCCGCGCCTCGGAGACAGCCTTGTCGGGCAGGCCGACGATGGTGAATGCCGGCAGGCCGGGCGCGACCTGGACTTGCACGTCTACCGCGCGGGCGTCGATGCCTTCGAATGCGACCGTAGAGACCCGTTGGACCATGGTGCCCCCCAACGGAGGGAGACTAGCGCCGCATCACGCCGGTTGCAAGAACAATAAGGGAACAAAAATGGGCGGACGGCATCGTCTCAGTCGCGTTTGGCTTCGATCTTGTCCCAGACCAGGGCTGCTATGTCCGCACCGCCGAGATTGGCGATGGCGCGAATGCCGGTCGGCGACGTGACGTTGATCTCCGTCAGATGATCATCAATGACGTCGATGCCGACGAACAACAGCCCGCGCTGACGCAATGCCGGTCCGATGGTTTCACAGATTTCACGCTCGCGCGGCGTCAGGTCGGTGGCGCGGGCAGCGCCTCCGCGCACCATATTGGACCGCAGATCGTCCGCCGCTGGCACGCGGTTGACGGCACCGGCGAATTCGCCGTCGACCAGGATGATGCGCTTGTCGCCCTTCTTTACCTCGGGCAGGAAGCGCTGGATCACCCATGGCTCGCGGAAGGTGGCCGCAAACATGTCGTAGAGCGATCCGAAATTCATGTCCTGCGGCAGGATGCGAAACACCGCGGCGCCACCATGACCATGCAGCGGTTTCATCACCACCGCGCCATGCTCGGCGCGGAAGGCGTTAATCTCGTCGAGATTGCGCGAGATCAGCGTCGCCGGCATCAGCTCGGGAAAGTCGAGCACAAACAGTTTTTCCGGCGCGTTGCGGACGCTCGCCGGATCGTTGACCACCAGGGTCTTGGGATGAATGCGTTCCAGGAGATGCGTGCTGGTGATGTAAGCGAGATCGAACGGCGGATCCTGCCGCAGCAATACCACGTCGAACGACGCGAGATTGGTCCGCTTGGGTTCGCCGAGTGTGTAGTGATTGCCGACCTCGTCGCGGACGCTGAGTGATTGCACCGGGGCGACCACATCCTTGCCATTCAACGACAGTTGGTCCGGCGTGTAGTAGGAAATATCGTGGCCACGCCGTTGCGCCTCCAGCAAGAGGGCGAATGTGGAATCGCCGCGCACGTTGATGTGCGCGATGGGGTCCATCTGGACGGCGACTTTCAGGCTCATGCTCTGGTGTCCGGCTTGTCGGTTTCTTGGGAAATACAGTCTCGGCGAGATAATTCGAATGCCTTGATGTCAGGCGCTGGCGTCGAAGGCTCCTGGCAGATGGCGCGGCAAAGCGCGTGGCGCGACCAGGACGGCGTCGAAACGCAGGTCGAAATTGGCATGTTCAGGGTGCGCCATCAACCATGCATTGGCGGCATCGATGATGCGTTTTTGCTGGCGCGGCGTCACGGCGTACGCGGCATCGTCCAGCGTGGCCCGCGCCTTGACCTCGACGAAAGCCAGCAGGTTGCGCCGTCGGGCGACGATATCGATTTCGCCGTAAGCCGTCCGGAAGCGCCGGGCCAGAATGCGATAGCCCTTGACGATGAGATAGGCGGCGGCGCGGCTTTCGGCGGAGAGGCCGACGCGAAAAGCCGCCACGCGTTCAGGCGCGGCGGCTTTGGTCGCGACGGCTTTGCGCGGGCGGCCCGGCGAGGTCGGATCAGTCCGGGTCATCGCTGCCGCTTTCCCGATCCTCACCAGCCAGCTCAAGAGCACGTGCGTAAACCTCGCGGCGTGGTCGGCCGGACAACTCAACGGCATGGGCAACCGCATCCTTGACGCTGCCGCGTTTCAGCGAGGCACGCAGCATGGTGTCGAGTTTATCCGCCGCCATGATCTCAGCCTGCGGGGGTGGCGGCCCGATTACCAGCACGAATTCACCGCGAGTCTCCAGCATTGCAGCCGCTTGTGCCAGTGCCGCAAGCGGACCGCGCTGAACTTCCTCGTGCAGCTTGGTCAGTTCACGACAGATCGCGGCATCGCGCCCGCTCATGGCTTCCGCGAGATCGAGCAGCGTGTCCTGTACGCGATTTCCGGATTCGAATATCACCAGCGTTGCCGGGATGCGCGCCAGCTCCGCGATGCGATGACGTCGCGCGCCTTGCTTGGACGGAAGGAATCCCTCGAAGAAGAAGCGATCGGTCGGCAGCGCCGCCAGCGCCAGCGCGGTCAACACCGAAGAGGGGCCCGGCAAGGCGATTACCGGATGACCCGCGGCGCAAACCTCGCGCACCAGCTTGAAGCCGGGATCGGAGATCAGCGGCGTACCCGCGTCGGACACCAGCGCGATCGATGTGCCCTCCGCCAGCATATGAAGAATCTTTGGACGCGCAGCGGCGGCGTTGTGTTCGTGATAGGACTTGAGCATCGCAGCGATGCCGTATCGCTCGGTCAGCCGCCGCGTCACGCGCGTATCTTCGCAAGCGATGACATCGACCCCGGCCAGCGTCTGCAAGGCTCGCAGGGTGATATCACCGAGATTGCCGATCGGCGTGGCGACGAGATGCAGGCCCGGTGCTGCTTTCGGCGCGGACACAAGGTGCCCGGATATGACAAATGAGCGGGCGGCCGGTTCCGTACTTGCCGGCGCGACATCCGAATGGGCAACTTTGCTGGGCATTGCGACACTGTAGAGCAGGAACGGAGCCGCAGGATACAGCTTTCGTGTCGTCCGCGTACTGGCTTTGCGCGATGCCGGCGAGTGTGCTTGAAAGCAACGGACGCGATGAAACGCCATCGCTGGCGAAATAGACCTATTGTTTTGGTTAACTATTCGTCGACAATATGCCTTAATCCCATCAGCAGATCGTTTGCAGCAGCGGCGGCGATCGGCGCTGATAAACGAAAGAATTGCGATGGCGGATCCGATCGATCCAGATATCAAGCAGCGCGGAGCGACAAGGCGGGCAGCCCTCGGTCTCCTGCTTGGGACGCCGCTGCTCGGCGCTTGCGCCGGCGTGCAAAATGCATTGACCGGCAATGGATCGCAGCAGGCGGCACCGGCTCCGCAGCAACAGCCGCAGTCGGTCGGTGCCGGTCAGGTCAAGGTCGGCTTGATCCTGCCGCTGTCAGCATCGGGCAATGCCGGCGTCGCCGCGCAATCGATGAAGAACGCCGCCGAGATGGCGTTGGCCGAATTCCAGAATCCGAATCTTCAGTTGCTGATCAAGGATGATGCCGGCAATGCCCAGGGTGCGCAGCAAGGCGCGCAACAGGCGCTTGACGAAGGCGCCGAGGTGATTCTCGGTCCGCTGTTCGCGGCGTCGGTGCCGGCAGCCGCGCAACTGACGCGGGCGCGCGGTGTGCCGATGATCGCGTTCTCGACCGATTCAAGCGTCGCGGGACGGGGCGTTTATCTGCTGAGCTTTCTGCCGGAGTCCGATGTCACGCGGATCATCGATTACGCGTCCGGAACAGGGAAACGCTCCTACGCGGCCCTGCTGCCGGAGAATGCCTACGGCAACGTGGTCGAAGCGGCCTTCAAGCAGGAGGTCAGTCGTAAAGGTGGCCGCGTCGTGGCCTTCGAAAAATACGGTGCGGATCGCAGCAACGCCGTGCGGAATGTGGCGCAGGCGCTGGGCAGCGCGGATGCGCTGTTCCTGGCCGACGACGGTGATGCCGTGGTCGGTGTCGCGGAGGCGTTGACGACGGCGGGCGCCAATCTCAGACGCGTGCAATTGCTGGGGACAGGTTTGTGGGACAGCCCGCGCGTGTTCGGAAGCGCGGCGATGCAGGGTGGTCTCTATGCCGCGCCGGATCCGGCCGGTTTCCGTGCGTTCTCTGGACGCTACAATACGAAATATGGCCGGCAGCCGGTGCGAACCGCGACGTTGGCCTATGACGCCGTGGCGCTGGTGGCGGCGCTGGCTCGCACCCAGGGCGCGCAGAAGTTTTCAACCGAAGTGCTGACCAATCCGTCTGGATTCGCCGGCATCGACGGGCTTTTCCGATTCCGCGCCGATGGCAGCAACCAACGTGGACTGGCGGTCATGCGCGTTGCGTCCGGCGGCGGACAACCGGTCGCTGGCTCGCCCAAGAGCTTTGGAGCTTAGCTTCCATAGCGATTTCGAGCGAAGCGGATGCCGGTTCGCGTGAAGAAACCCGTCAGGACAAATTGCTTCAAGCCGCGAGGTCGGCGACGACGGCGTCGAGCAGCGGGAAACCGGCCTGCGTGACGCGCAGCCGTCCGCTCGGGTCGACGATGATGGCGCCTTCCTCGCGCAGCACCGTGATGCGCGAGGCGTCGAGTTCGCGACCTGACAGTGCGGCGTAGCGTCGGGGATCAATGCCCTCGGCCAGCCGCAAACCCATCAGCAGGAATTCGTCGGCGCGTTCTTCCCGATTGAGCAAATCGTCGGTGACGATGCCATGGCCGTTGGCTTCGACGCGCATCAGCCACGCTTCGGGCCGTTTCTCAGTCGCGAGTGCGTGACGAATGCCGCCGATGTCGAGGCGGCCATGCGCGCCGGGACCGATCCCCGCATATTCCTGTCCGCGCCAGTAAACGAGGTTGTGCCGGCACTCCGCGCCGGGGCGCGCGTGATTGGAAATTTCGTAGGCCGGCAGGCCGTGCCGGGCACAGACCTCCTGCGTGACGTCGTAGAGAATGCGCGACGTCGCTTCGTCCGGTGTCTTCAGCTTGCCCGCCGCGTGCAGGCCGAAGAATGGCGTGCCTTCCTCGATGGTCAGTTGATAGAGCGACAGGTGCTCGGCGGCTTCCGAGATCGCGAATGTCAGTTCGTCGGTCCACATTTGCGGCGTCTGGTCCGGGCGCGCGTAGATCAGGTCGAATGAATAACGCTCGAATGCCGAGCGCGCGATGGCGACGGCGTCGAGCGCCTCGCGTGCGGTATGCAGCCGGCCCAGCATTTTCAGCGACGCGTCGTCGAGCGCCTGCACGCCGAGCGAGACGCGGTTGACGCCGGCGGCGCGATAGCCGTGAAAGCGGGTTGCATCGACACTGGTGGGGTTAGCTTCCAGCGTCACCTCGACGGAGCTGGAAACCGGCCAATGTCGGCCGATGGCATCGAGGATGCCGCCGATGGTCTGTGGCTGCATCAGCGATGGCGTGCCACCACCGAAGAAGATCGACGATACCTCGCGGCCCGGCGCGCGCGCTGCCATCGCCGCGATCTCACGCGCGAAGGCGTTGACGTAGCGTGCTTCGTCGATGGGCGCATGGCGGACATGGCTGTTGAAGTCGCAGTAGGGGCACTTCGACAGGCAAAACGGCCAGTGAATGTAGACGCCGAATGCGGTGTCTGCGTCAGCGCGGCTCAAGACATATCTCCGCGAGTTTGACGAAGGCGCGCGCGCGATGTGACAGGCCGAGGCCGAGCGGCGGCAGGCCGTGCTTCTCGATGCTGGTCATTTCGCCGAAGGTGCGATGATGTCCGTCGGGCAGAAACGCGGGATCATAGCCAAAGCCGGCATTGCCGCGCGGCGGCCAGACCAGCGTGCCCTCGATACGCGCCTCGACGTCCTCGATATGCCCGTCGGGCCACGCGACGCACAGCGCCGAGACGAAATGCGCGGTGCGCTTGTCCGGCGTGGTGGCGCCGCGTTCCTGCAACAGCCGCTCGATCTGCGTCATCGCCGCGGTAAAGTCTTTGGACGGTCCTGCCCAGCGCGCCGAATAGATTCCCGGCGCGCCATCCAGCGCATCGACCACCAGGCCGGAATCGTCGGCAAAGGCCGGCAACTCTGAGCCGTTCGCTGCCGCAACCGCCTTGAGACGGGCGTTGGCCAGAAAGCTGTCGCCGGTCTCGTCGGGCTCAGTGAGACCGAGTTCTCCGGCTGACACCGCCTCGATGCCGTATGGCGCCAGCAGTTCGCGCATCTCGACCAGCTTGCCGGGATTGTGGGTCGCGATCACAAGTTTGCCGGTGATTCGCCGATGCATTTCGTCATCCTACGTCAATGCCGGCCGCGAAACCACGACACGGCGGACTTGCGCTTTGTTTTGACGCGTTTTCTTCACGCGAACCGGCACCCACTTCGCTTGAAAACGCTACGCCACTGCCATTTTTTGCAAATCGACCAGCCGCGCCACGCCCTTCCGCGCCAGCTCCATCAACGCCAGGAACTCGTCCTGCGAGAACGGTGTCTTTTCCGCCGTGCCCTGCACTTCGACGATGCGGCCGTCGCCGGTCATGACGAAGTTGGCGTCGGTCTCGGCTTCGGAATCTTCCGCATAGTCGAGGTCGAGGACCGGCGTGCCGTTGTAGATGCCGCAGGAGATCGCGGCGACGTTGTCGCGCAGCACATTGCCGCCGCCGTTCTTGAACATGTTGCGGGCCTTCATCCAGCCGATGCAGTCGGCCAGCGCCACCCAAGCGCCGGTGATCGAGGCGGTGCGGGTGCCGCCGTCGGCTTGCAGCACGTCGCAATCGACGGTGATCTGGCGCTCGCCCAGGGCTTCGAGATCGAGGGTCGCACGCAGCGAGCGGCCGATCAGGCGCTGGATTTCCACGGTGCGGCCATTTTGTTTGCCAGCGGAAGCCTCGCGCCGGGTCCGCTCCAAGGTCGCGCGCGGCAGCATGCCGTATTCGGCGGTCACCCAGCCGCGGCCCTGACCCTTGAGCCACGGCGGCAGCCGCTCCTCAAGGGTGGCGGTGACCAGCACATGGGTATCACCGAACTTCACGAGGCAGGAACCTTCGGCGTATTTGACCACGCCGCGTTCCAGCGAAACGGGTCGCAACTCATCCGGCGCGCGACGGCTGGGCCGCATGGCAATTCTCCTGCAAATCAAGGAAAGGGATCGTTCTCGGGGCTGCTTTTAGGTGGCGCGGGCGGCAGCGGCAAGGTTTTTGGGATCGAGGCTTTTGGGGCCGTGGAGGGTTCGGTTGCGATACCGGCTTGTAACCGCAGGCCAAGATGGACAAATTAAGCTCCGTCGACTTAGGGTCTGATCCAACGGTGCTGGAGCAGACCTGTCGTGTATATTTTTGTTTGAGCATGATCTTTTCCGAAAACCGGTCTCCACTTTTCGGATCATGCTCTGGGAGTTCATCGTGGCCCATCACGATCCGATCGGCCTGATCGCGCCAAAAGCGGGACTGGCCCAGCTCAACGAACGCTCGCGGGAAATTTTCCGGCAAATTGTCGAGAGTTATCTCGCCACCGGAGAGCCAGCGGGCTCGCGTAATATCTCGCGCCTGATCACCATCCCCCTGTCGCCGGCCTCGGTGCGCAACGTGATGTCCGATCTCGAGCAGCTCGGGCTGATCTACGCGCCGCATACGTCGGCGGGTCGGTTGCCGACCGAACTTGGCCTGCGATTTTTCGTCGACGCGCTGATGCAGGTGGGCGATCTGTCCGAGCCGGAACGGCAGTCGATCGAAAGCCAACTGGCGTCGGTGGGTAAGGCGCAGACCGTCGAGGCGGCGCTGGGAGAGGCGCTGACGCAATTGTCCGGCCTGTCGCGTGCGGCCGCGGTGGTGCTGACCGCGAAGTCCAACGTGCGGCTGAAACACATCGAGTTCGTTCGGCTCGAGCCGGCGCGCGCGCTGGTGGTCCTGGTCGCCGAGGACGGGCAGGTCGAGAACCGCGTGCTGGATCTACCGCCCGGGGTGCCGTCGTCGGCGCTGGTCGAGGCGTCGAATTTCCTCAATGCGCGGATTCGCGGCCGCACCCTGGCGGAAGCGCGGCTTGAGCTGGAATCGGCGCTGGCGCAAAGCCGCGCCGAACTCGACCAACTCACGCAGAAGGTCATCGCGGCGGGCTTCGCCAACTGGTCCGGCGGTGACGGCGAGGAGCGGCAACTGATCGTCCGCGGTCACGCGCATCTGCTGGAGGATCTGCACGCGCTGGAGGATATCGAGCGGGTGCGATCACTGTTCGATGATCTTGAAAGCAAGCGCGGGGTGATCGATCTGCTCGGCCGCGCCGAGCGCGCCGATGGCGTGCGCATCTTTATTGGCTCCGAAAACAAGCTGTTTTCCCTGTCCGGCTCGTCGACGATCATCGCGCCCTACAGCGACGGCGCCGGCCACATCGTGGGCGTGCTTGGCGTCATCGGCCCGACGCGGCTGAACTACGCGCGGGTCATTCCCATGGTGGATTATGCCGCCCGCATCGTCAGCCGGATGCTTGGCGGCTGAGTGATCGGCCGACGAACAGGTCCGGCGACGGCCCACAGCCTTGATTTTCCCGGCGAAAGCACCGATATCCCGGCCAGCATCTTCCCCTTCAATTCGAGACGATTTTCAAGAGAGCTTTGTAATGACTGAACGTAGCGGGCAGAACGGACAGAAGGACAATCCGGCGAAGTCCGTGCAGGAAACGGAACCGGTCGTGTCCAAGCCCTATATCATGCCGGACGACCCCGAGACCGGATCGGTCGAGGCGCTCGCCAAGGAAGCCGCCGACGCGCGCGACAAGATGTTGCGGACGCTGGCTGAGATGGAAAATCTGCGTAAGCGCACCACGCGCGAAGTCGCCGACGCCCGGACGTATGGCATCACGGGCTTTGCGCGCGATGTGCTCGACATCGCCGACAACCTGCAACGTGCGCTCGACGCCGTGCCCGCGGAAGCGCGCGCCGCCGCCGATCCCGGCCTCACATCATTGATGGAAGGTGTCGAACTGACCGAGCGCTCGCTGCTCAACGCGCTGGAAAAGCATGGCGTCAAGAAGTTCGATCCGACCGGCCAGAAATTCGATCCGAACTTCCAGCAAGCGATGTACGAAGTGCCTGACGCCTCGGTCCCGGCGGGCACGGTCGTGCAGGTGATTCAGGCCGGCTTCATGATCGGCGAGCGGGTGTTGCGCCCGGCGCTGGTCGGCGTTGCAAAGGGTGGCGCCAAGGCTCCGGCCTCCGAATAGCAAGGGTGGCGTAACAAGGAGGCGAGCTTCCGCCTCGCGGAAGCTCGCTTTCCGCCGGGCTCACGCCGCCGAGCCAGCTCAGGTCGCGATGTCGCTGGATTGAATGCGCTTAACGCCGGCCTTGCCCATGTCGGCCCACGCCTTCGCCAGCGACCCCTGCGTGTCGATATCTCGGCAGGCATCTTCGATCACGTAAGTCTCGAAACCAGCCTTGCGGGCATCGAGCGCACTCCAGGCGACACAGAAATCCGTGGCCAGCCCGGCGACGAAGACCCGCCGTAGCCCGCGCGCTTCGAGGTATTTCGCAAGCCCGGTCGACGTCTTGCCGTCGGCCTCTGTGAAGGCGGAGTAGCTGTCGACGTCCTTGTGAAAGCCCTTGCGCAGGATCAGCGCCGCCTGCGGAATGTTGAGGTCTTTCGAGAGCGCCGCGCCGTCCGTGCCCTGCACGCAGTGATCCGGCCACAGTACCTGCTTGCCGTAGGTCAGGTCGATCACCTCGAACGGCTTTTTGCCGCCGTGGCTGGATGCGAAGGAGACATGTCCCGCGGTGTGCCAGTCCTGCGTCATCACCACGTTGGCGAAGCTTTTGGCGATGCGGTTGATCACCGGCACCACTTGATCGCCGTCCTTCACCGCGAGACTGCCGCCGGGCAGGAAGCAGTTCTGCACGTCGATGACGAGCAGGACGGATTTCTGGTCGATTGTGATTTTACCGGCGGCCCGCGCCGCTATCGGCATCAGGCCCGCAATGGCGGTGGCCTTGACCGCCGCAAACATCATCCGCCGTCTGTTCAGCATGGCTCAATCTCCCGCAGCGAGACGAGGGAGAGCAAACCAGGTCAGGGGCGAAAGGTAAAGCCGATGCGGAAGCCGGCCTTGACGACTTACCGTGACTGGATGCCGTCGCGGACGGCACGGAAGCGGGAGAATGCATCCGGCCACTGATCGCGCGGGGCGCTGCCGATCACCCGGATCGCTCGGCCGCCGCCGCCGAATCGCAGCCATTGCACCACCGTGACCGGCGTGCCGTCCTTGCCGCTTAACGCATCGATGCGGGTTTCAAAGCCTGGCGCGCTGTCGATTCGGATCGGTTCGGACATTGTGATGCGGCCGTCGCGCAGGCCCGGAATCTGCCGTGCGGCCTGTTCGGCGTAGCGGGCGCGGTCATCGGTTTTTTCTGGCGCAGAGCCCACCACGCCGAGCACCATAAAGGGCGCTTTCTCGATCTCGGCCGTCTCATCGGGAGCGTCCGCCAGCATCACGGCTCCGCCGGGCGTCAAGGTTCGCACCGACTTGAAGTTGCCGCGTTCGGTGACCTTGAAGGGCAGCGTGCCCAGTTGTTCGTCGGCCGGCACGCTGGAACGGACGGTGGCGGTCGAGAACATCTTGCGGATGGCATCGTCGGTGTAGATTTTGCCGGCACTTTCGGGGACCTGGACCGCGACGAAGCCGGAAAATGATCCGCCGGAGAGGATCATGGAATAGCGCCGCACGGCAGCGGTGCCCTCCCGGGCATTCTCCACGGTGTAGAATGCTCGGCCGGAACCGGTTTCGACGGTTTCCGGCTTGACTCCACTGGCACCTGCCGGATGAGCCTCGAAGGCTGTCTCGACCTCGCGATAGGCGGCTGCGGGAAGCTCGGTGATCAGCACCTTGACGCTATGATCTTCCGTTTCGAAGCCGGTAAAGGTTCTGGCAGGCGCAAGCCCCACCAGGGGAACCAGACCGAGCCGGGTGCCCGGCAGATAGGTGGGATCGGCAGCGAGGACCGGCGCTGCCCAGAGCGTAGCCAGCATGACAGCGATGACGCGGACGAGGTGTTTCATGGGGCCTAGTTGCGCAGGTATTGAGGCCGTTCGATGGTCGCCGGCCCGGTTGCCCAGCCCATAGCATTTCTTGACGAACGCCGTACATGGCGAACTGATCGCAGCCAGTCCGTCGGGCTGACCGGACGTTCGCTTTTCGTCCGATGCAACCCCCGGTTTTTCACGAATCCCGGCGATGCTCGGTCCTTGCGGGTAAGACACCCCCCTTCTATATGAGGCTCACCATCGCAATATCGCGAACATTCGATATTTGGGGGATCGGCCCGAGGCGCCGTCAGGGCCCAGCCGACCTGCCGCAACGAGAAGGATATGAATATCATGGGAAAGGTCATCGGGATCGATCTCGGCACGACCAATTCGTGCGTCGCCGTCATGGACGGCAAGAGCGCGAAAGTCATTGAGAATGCCGAGGGGATGCGGACCACGCCGTCGATCGTCGCGTTCAGCGACGACGGTGAACGGCTTGTTGGTCAGCCGGCCAAGCGCCAGGCCGTTACCAATCCGGAGCGCACGATTTTCGCGGTCAAGCGCCTGATCGGCCGCCGCTACGACGACCCGATGGTCGAGAAGGACAAGAAGCT
>CAUJJN010000016.1 GCA_963204905.1 Pseudomonadota bacterium | reverse complement strand
GGCCTGCGACAGCAACAGTTGAATGATACGCTCTGAGTTGTCGTAATCGCCTTCGCCGAAATGGTGATGGCGGATGCGGCCCTCGGCGTCGATGAAGTAATGCGCCGGCCAGTAGTTGTTATCGAAGGCGCGCCAGATCTTGTAGTTGTTGTCGATCGCCACCGGATAGTCGACCTTGAGATCGGTCACCGCCTTCTTGACGTTGCCGATGATCTTCTCGAAGGCGAATTCCGGCGCGTGCACGCCGATCACCACGAGGCCCTGATCCTTGTACTTCTCGGCCCATGCGCGCACGTAAGGCAGCGCGCGCAGGCAGTTGATGCAGGAATAGGTCCAGAAATCCACCAGCACGACCTTGCCCTTGAGCTGTTCGGGCGTGAGCGGCGGCGAGTTCAGCCACTCCACCGCGCCATCGAGCGAAGGGAAAGTGCCTTCCACCGGAAGCATGTCGTCGGTGGCGTCAGACCCGGTTGCCGCGGCGCTGGACTTGTCGCTGGTCATCGCGGTGTTGGTCTTTGGTGTTGTCGTGCCGGAGGCCGCGCGGAATCTGTCGAGCAGGCCCTGTTCGATGCGGTTGGTGCCGGCGAGCGAGACTTGCGTGAGGATGCCGGTGTCGAGCCCGAGTGCGATGGCGCCGACCGCGACCAGCACCAGCGCACCGAGCCCGCGCCGCACCCATTCACCGACGCCGAGCGAGCGCTTCATCGCCGCGAACAGTTTCCCGCCGACCAAAAGCGCCAGCGCCAGCGAGGTCGCCGCGCCGGCCGCATAGGCGGCCAGCAGCAGCGAGGCGCCGACGCTCGCGCCCTGCAACGCCGCGCCGGTGAGGATCAGCCCGAGGATCGGCCCGGCGCAGGGCGCCCACAACAGCCCGGTGGCGACGCCGAGCAGCAGCGACGAGCCGACGTTGCCGCGCGCGGTGGCGCTGGCATCGGAAGCGGACTCGGACAGCTTCGCGCCGAGCGTCACCAGCGGCGCGGTGATCCGCTCCGCCAGCGCGGGAAACAACAGCGCGACGCCGAACACCGCGAGCAGCGCGATGGCGGCAAAGCGCGCATACTGGTTGGCCGCCACCGCCCAGCCGCCGGCCACCGAGGCAAGTGTCGCCACCAGCGCGAAGGTCAGCGCCATGCCGATCAGCATCGGCAATCCGTTGCGCAGGAACGGACGGTCCGCGCGCGCGAATACGAACGGCAGCACCGGCAGGATGCAGGGACTGAGGATGGTGAGGACGCCGCCGAGATAGGCGAGCAGAAAGAGGATCATCGGGAAGGGCTCCGTGGCGGCTGTGCAGGGCTCGCCTCCAGGGACGAGTGCGCGCTCCCGTTTGTTTCGCGACCGGCTCCGTCTTTCACGGGAATGTGCGAGCGTCCATGGCTGCGGAACGTATCACGCGGTGGCGGGTTCCGAAGCGGTCTTAAAGACTTGACAGTGCGGGGAGCCTCACTATCGTCCCGGCGAAATGGCTGCCCGATGGCGCCGACCTTAACCGATTTCGAAAGCCTGCCCGATGGATGACGTGATCCGCCCCATCCTGACGCCGCCCGGCGGCGAGAAGAAAGTGCTGCTGCATTCATGCTGCGCGCCGTGCTCCGGCGAGGTGATGGAGGCGATGCTGGCTTCCGGCGTCGATTACACCATCTTCTTCTATAATCCGAACATCCATCCCGAGAAGGAATACCTTCTTCGCAAGGATGAGAACGTGCGCTTCGCCGAGAAGCACAACGTGGCGTTCGTCGATGCCGACTACGACAAGGACAACTGGTTCGCCCGCGCCAAGGGCATGGAGTGGGAGCCGGAGCGCGGCGCGCGCTGCACCATGTGCTTCGACATGCGTTTCGAGCGCACCGCGCTGTATGCGCATGAGCACGGCTTTCCGGTGATGACGTCGTCGCTCGGCATCTCGCGCTGGAAGAACATGGCGCAGATCAACGATTGCGGCAAACGCGCCGCCGGGCGCTATGATGGCCTGAGCTACTGGGACTACAACTGGCGCAAGGGCGGCGGCGCGGCGCGGATGATCGAGATCAGCAAGCGCGAGGAATTCTACCAGCAGGAGTATTGCGGCTGCGTCTATTCGTTGCGCGATACAAACGCGCATCGGCGCGCCATGGGTCGGGAGCCGATCGAACTCGGCGTGCAGTATTACGGCCGCACCGCGCCGGCGGAGAACGACGGCCCGACCTGACCCCGTGCGCTTGTTTGCGGCGGCTCAAAGAGCGGGCAGTCGTTTCCGCTAGATTGCTCTCATCGATCACGGAGGGGTGTCCATGCTGACCGGCCAGATCATGACGCAGAACGTCATCACCGTTTCGCCAGAGACCGCGGTGACCGATGCCGCCAGGATCATGCTCGACAATCGCATCAGCGGGTTGCCGGTGGTTGAGGATGGCCGGCTGGTCGGCATCGTGACCGAAGGCGATTTCCTGCGCCGTGCCGAACTCGGCACCGAGCGCAGCCGGCCGAAGTGGCTGCAATTCATCCTTGGCACCGGCCGCGAGGCGAGCGATTTCGTGCAGTCCCACGGCCGCAAGGTGGCGGACGTCATGACCCGCGATCCGGCGACGGTGAGCGAGAGCACGTCGTTGCAGGATCTCGTCGCGTCCATGGAGACGCATCACGTCAAGCGCCTTCCCGTGATGCGCGACGGACGGCTGGTCGGCATCGTCACCCGCGCCAATCTGATGCGGGCGATCTCCACGCTGGCGCGCGATGTGTCCGGCCCCACGGCCAGCGACGAGGACATCCGCGCGCGGCTGATGGTCAAGTTGATGGAAGCGG
Organism: Pseudomonadota bacterium; assembly: GCA_963204905.1. Taxonomy (GTDB): domain Bacteria; phylum Pseudomonadota; class Alphaproteobacteria; order Rhizobiales; family Xanthobacteraceae; genus 62-47. Next base: position 3,071 of record CAUJJN010000016.1, on the reverse strand, counting down.
ACTGGCGGCCCGCCGGGTTGCAGATCGCCGTGCGTGACGGCGTGGCGCATCTGCACGGCATCATCATGGACGACCGCGCGCGGCAGGCCGCCGTGGTCGCCGCGGAGACCACGCCCGGGGTCACGGCGGTGCGCGATCACCTGATCCTGATCCGCAACTGGTCTGGCTTCTACACGCTTTCGCCGGAGGATGCGGCCGCGCGCGACAACGCCGGCTGAGACGCCGTCGCGCGAACGACGCTACGCGAACGACGCCACGCCTTCGATCTCGATCAGCATTTTCGGATCGGGCAGCGTCTGCACCACGCAGGTGGTGCGCGCGGGGTAGGGCGCCGGGCCGAACGCCTCGGCATAAAGCCGGTTCATGGTGGCGACATCGGCTGCGCGCGTCAGCAGCACGTTGAGCTTGACGAGATGGCGCGTGGTGGCGCCGGCTTCGCTCAGCACGCGGGTGAAATTGATCGCGACATTGGCGAACTGCGCCTCGAAACCGTCCGGCAGCGCGCCGTCGGCATCGAAACCGGGAATGCCGGAGACAAAGAGAAAGTCGCCGACCCGGGTGGCGAACGACAATGGCGGGGCTTTGATGCCCGGTGGCGATGCGTAGTGGGTGATGGGCATGAATGGTCCTGCCATGATGGGATGAGGCGTCGATCATGCCGCGAGCACGCGTCGGCGTCAAAGTTTCGGCGCGCTTGAGCGCCGCCGACGCGATGGCTCACGTCGCCGATCCGTTCAGCCGCCAGATTTCCTCGTTGAGCAGCGTCGCGAAGGCGACCCATGCCGCATAAGGCACGAACAACCACGCCGCCAACACGTCGTCCCGCCAGCTCAGGGCGATGAACGCGACGATCGCCGCCAACAGCGCGGCGATGACGCCGAGCGCCAGGTCGGGACGCTTGGCGCCGAAGAAGATCGGCGACCACAGGAAGTTCAGCGCGAGCGCGACGGTCCACGCGATCATTGCCGCATCCGCTGGCGCGCGCATGAACGTGCGCCAGCCTGCGATCGCAATGATCACATACAGCAATGTCCAGACCGGAGCGAACACCCAGTTCGGCGGGTTGAAGGTCGGCTTGTCGAGCCCGGCATACCAGGCGCCCGGCCGCGTGGCGAAGCCGATGGCAAGACCGCCGCCGAGCACGACAGCCAGAAAAAGCGCCAGAACGATGAACTGATTCAATGACACCCCCACGGCGCGACGCGAAGCCGCGCGTTCCGACAAGTGTTCACGGTCGGAAAGGTTTCACGCGGCACCGGAAATACGCCATCGCGCTCACTGGAAGAGGCCTTGCGCTGAGGCGGGCGGGGGCCGCCACCGCTAGATCTTGACCCCGCGATTGTAGGCATCGATGAGCTGGTTGTAGTCGCGCAGGAGCCGTGGCGGCGAGCCCTCGACCATCCAGCCGCCACCGCCGCCCATCATCATCTTGTCGCCGGAGCTGTAAGGCGTCTTGTCGCGGATGCGGCGCATCAACTGCTTCGCCGTGGTCAGGTACGATTTCGCGTTGCTGGTGAAGAACGAGCCGAGCTTGACGTCGCCGTCCTTGCCGGAGGCCTCCTCGATCGCCTTGACCGAGGCCTCGTAGTCGTTCAGCGCCTGGGTGATCGCGGCGACGTCAGGCTTGTCGGCGGTTTCGGCGCGCAACACGCGCTTGGCGTGGATCATCAGCGCCGCGACGTGGTAGTTGACCTTGCGGCCTTCCTTGCTTTCGATTTCGGCGAGGCGCTCTTGCGCCCGCTTGTCGTTGATCGTTTCGATGCCGGCGCGCAGCGTCTTGTCGGCGGCGCCGAACGCATCCCATGCTGCGACAAGTTTCGGATGCATGGCCTTGCCCTTGGCCATCTTGTCGTCCTTGTAGTTCTCCTGCGAGTAATAGTCGTCGGCTTCCTTGAGGAGCGGCTCAAGCTTGGAAACGGCGTCGGCGTAAGCGGTCGCGGCAGCCTCGAGTTCGGCGTCGCGCGGCTCCAGTGCGTTGGCGGCTTCCACCTTCTTGCGGCAATCCGAGGTGTCGTAAATGGTATAGGTGCCGTAGATGATGCGTTCCTTGCCGGTCGGCCCGCTCGGCTTGGCCCAGCTGAAATAGCGGCGGCGGGAATCGTAGGAACGCTCCGACAGCCGGTTGATGCAGCCGACATAGGCATTGATCTTCTCGACCGCCGGTGATGTTTCCGCGGCAGCGGGCGCGATCAGTGAGGGAGCGCCTAACGCAACCGTCGCGGCGGCAAAAAGGAACGTGCGGATGCGTGTCATGAAGCTCTCCCAGCCAGGCCCGTGATTGGTCGCGACATTGGAAGGAAAAGTTCAAGCGCGCGCAAGCCGTCGCGCAAAAACCGTGGCGTCTGGCGGAACACCGGCCTGCGACAGAATGACTGTAAATTCCTGCGTACCGTTGCCTTTGCGACGGTTGTCGCGTGCTCAGTTCCAGCGGGGTTGGGTGAGGATCAAGACAAGAAAGAACAGCGTGGCCAGAACCGCCGGCACGGCGACAATCGCGAGCACGGCGATCGCGGCCGCACGCTGGCCGGACCGGTTGATCGCGATGCCGCTGAAGACGATGCCGCCGAGCGCGGTGAGCAGCGCCAGCCACATCACCATGTTGAATGACGACACCGAACCGTCGGCAAGCCCCGCGCCGAAGATGTAAAGCGCGACGGCGAGCGCGGCCGCGGCGGCGGCGAGAAACAGGCGGTAGATCCACATCGGCGGGAAGACTTTCAGCGACAACAACATCTGCCGTGGTCAGTCACCGGAGAACCGGCCGGGGTTCAAGACAACTCCGGCCTTCCCGCGCGCCTCACATGAAGGCGGCGTTGATCCACAGATGGGTCAGGATGCTCGCCACATAGCCCAGCGCGATGGCCCAGGCCCACCTCAAGTGGTTCATGAATGTGTAGTGGTTGCGCACCAGGCCCATCAGCACCACGCCGGCCGCCGAGCCGATGGAGACAAGGCTGCCGCCGACACCGGTGCTCAAGGTGACGAGCATCCATTGCCCGCTCGGCATGTCCGGGTTCATGGTGAGGACGGCGAACATCAGCGGAATATTGTCGAACGCCGCGCCGAGAATG
>CAUJJN010000015.1 GCA_963204905.1 Pseudomonadota bacterium | reverse complement strand
CCGCTTGAGTGAATCGACCAACTGATCGGCAACCGGGCCGCGTCCCAATATCCCAATGATGCCGCACATGTAATGTCATCTCTTCGGTTCAAGCCGCGCCGGATTCAGCACGAGCCGTCTCATAACGAGAAATTCTAATATCGGGGTACTCAAGAATTATTGCGAATTGCCACAGAGTTAAGCGAATCTCTTAACTCTTGCGAAACTTACTTCCGCGCGGCTTTCGCCGCCGCTTTGGCATCGCGGAACCGGGTCGCCCAGTTTTCGCGTGCCGTCTGCTGACCGCGTCCGATGGCCAATGCGTTGTCAGCCACATCCTTCGTAATCACCGAGCCGGAGCCGATATAGGCACCGTCTCCGATCTTGACGGGTGCAACCAGCGATGAGTTGGATCCAACGAACGCTCCCTTGCCGATGATCGTCTTGTGCTTGTCGAAGCCATCGTAGTTGCAAGTAATGGTGCCGGCACCGATGTTCGCATGAGCGCCGATATGCGCATCACCAATATAGGTCAGATGGTTGACCTTGGCTCCGGCCTCAATCATCGCGGCCTTGGTCTCGACGAAATTGCCGATCCTCGCCCCGTCCCCCAGCGATGTTCCCGGTCGCAATCGGGCGAAAGGTCCGACCGAGGCCCGGGCGCCGATGGCGGCTTTCTCGATATGCGAGAACGCATGGATCACGGCGCCGTCACCAACACTGACACCCGCCCCGAACACGACGTTGGGTTCGATTGTGACGTCCTTGCCGAAGGTGGTGTCGGCCGCGAGAAAAACCGTTTCCGGCGCAATCATGGTGACGCCGGCATCAAGCGCGGCCTGTCGGAGACGCGCCTGCATCACCTGCTCGGCCTGCGCCAGTTGCGCCTTGGTGTTGATGCCGCGCACTTCGTCTTCGCCGGTCTCGATCACCACCACGTCCCGGCCGAGCGCGTGGACGATTCCGACCGCATCAGTCAGATAGTATTCGCCCTTGCTGTTAGCGTTGCCGATCTGCTCCAGCACCTTGAGCGCGATACGACCGTCGAATGCCATGACGCCCGCATTACATAGTGTAATCGCCTGCTCCGCGGCGCTGGCGTCGGCCTGTTCGCGGATCGCCGAAAGCTGCCCGCCTTCAACCAGCAGCCGGCCGTACCCCGTTGGGTCGGCGGCACGGAATCCCAGCACCGCAAGTCCTGCGCCTGCCGCCAGCGGCGCGCGCAGACGCGCAAAGGTCTCCGCCGAAATCAGCGGCGTGTCGCCGAATGCGACCAGCAGATCGTCGTAGCCTTCCGCGACGGCCTCACGCGCAGCCATCACGGCATGGGCGGTGCCGAGCCGCTCAGCCTGGACATAAACGCCAGCCTCCGGGCGCACACGCCGCGCCTCGTCAGCCACCGTCTGATGGTCCGGCCCCACCACCACCGCGAGTGCGGCGCCATCCCCATGGGCAGCCGCGCCGAGCACATGCGCCAATAGCGACTGGCCTGCCACCGGATGCAGTACCTTCGGCATCGACGAACGCATCCGGGTGCCTTCGCCGGCTGCCAGGACGATGGTGAGCGTGGTTCTTCCAGTCATATGAATTCCCGCGAGCGATCCAGAAAATATGGCCCGTCAATAAGCGCTTTTCGTCAAAGATCAAACCCGGGAGCCCGACTCCACTCCCACGAACCGTGAGGACGAGAGGTATTTTTGATATTGTTCCTGGTGTGATTCGGCGGCGTTGGGGGGCCGACAGGATCTGATGGCAAAACGCGGCAAAAACCTCGCTGACGACGTGATCGCCCACGATCTGGACGGCACGCAGGTCAGCCTTCTGGCCGACGAGGATGCCTACGACCGACGGACATCGTGGCGGCTTGCCTCATGGGGGGTCGGGGCGGTCGCCGCTGTGACCCTCGCAGTGCTGGCCAATCAGTTTCACATTCACCAGCGGCAGGATCGCATGGCGGCGGCCGATCTGGCGCGGCAGTCCGCGCAGCTTCAAACCGTTGCGCGGGAAAGCCGTAGTGAAATTCGACGCCTCGCAGCCGCAGTCGACACCCTCAACAGCGACCGCGACCGCCTCTATGCCCGGGCAACCGCGCTCGAACAGGGACTGGAGTCGGTAACGGGATCGATCACACGCCAAAACACGGCGTTCTCCTCCCTCGCCGCATCGATTCCGCCGCTCGCCGTTCCCGACCTGAAAACCACTGCTCCGATGGCGACGGCCGCGGCATCGAGGACAACAGCCACAAGTCGGCCGCAAGCGACCTCGCCGTCGCCGTCAGTTGAAAAGGCATATCCAATCGCTGAGGTCGCTGCGACACCGGCCGAGCCGACAAGAGCCGCCTCGGATGCTCCGTCCCCGGCTGATCTCCCCGAGCCCTCCGCACCCCTCTCGGTCAAAACCGACGTGAAGGATGCCGCGCCGGACGTTACAGCTTCGATCCATGCCGAACCGGGTCCTGCGGCCGAAATAGCCGCGCCTCGAACTCGATTCGGCGTCGATCTCGGAACAGCCCGCTCCATGGATGGCCTTCGTGCGCTGTGGCAACGCATGGCCTCTGCCCATCCATCGGTTTTGAGAGAACTGCAGCCGGTGATCGCAATCAGGGAGCGCAAGGGAACCCCGGGGGTGGAACTGCGCCTTGTTGCGGGGCCTCTCGACGACGCGGCGCGGGCGGCAGGGATTTGCGCGGCCATCGCCACAAGCCGCCGCGGCTGCTCGACCACGACATTCGAAGGTCAGCAATTGGCGACGGCGATCATTCCCGCGACTGTTCCCAATCCGCCACCCCGGAGGCCGAACGCGCGCCATACCGCGCGCGACAGGCCGGCGACCGCTTCATCTCCCGGACACACACGGTCCTCAGCCGCTGCGCCGCCGCGGCCGCTTCCGCGCGGCCCCTAGTTCCCTCGTGTGTGGCCACGTCATGCACAGGACCTGCGCGATGAAGGCCCTCGCCGACTTGCCCCTCCGTACGATCCGAACCATATTCGCGCCATGAAGAAAAATCCCTTCAGACTCACGCCCTACCAGGTTCAATGGCTGATGGTCGTTGGCTTTGTCACCGTCGGCTATGCGCTTTACGTACGTTATCTCGCCATCGAGCTATCGACCGTGACGCTGGCATGCGACGCAGGCCTGCAAAGTTACCTTTGCAAGGCGCGCTCGGTCGCGACCTATCTGTTTCGCAACTCTGTATTCGGCATCGTGGCGGTGATTGTGGCCGTACTTCACGTCATCCGACCATCGATCGTCCTGCTCACCATTGGACTGGTGGCCGCCGGTGCCGGCATCGTGCTCTATAATGTAGCACTTTCCGGTGTCGCCGTCGGTCTGCTCATTCTGGGTTTTGCGCGACCCGCGCCCGCCACAGTGTAATTCCGAGCATCACGTAGATCAGGCACGTCCACAACGACTGCCAATTGGCGATGCCTTCATTGAAAGCAATATAGACGGACGCGATCACCAGCAGCCCGCCAAACACGGCTTCCGCAATCGGGCGCGCGCCGGCATGCGGGCGGTTGAACACCATCAGCATCCAGAACGGCACCACCGCCATCGTCAACGCGGCGAAGGGGAAATCCTTGTAGCGGGGATCGAACACAAGACCGAGCGCTGTCTCGGTCGCGATCACCGTCGTCACACCCAGCATCAAAGCCAATAGCAGCATCCGCCGCGATGTCGCTCGCCCCTGACGTGGTCCGATCACCTCGAGAAACGTAGGAAGCGACCGGCCCGACATCTGGACGCTGGCCGCGAGCAACGGCGAGGCTATGCCGGCGGCGAGCAACAGCCCCCATTGGATCCAGCCACCCATCCCGAGGCTTTCGGTCAGCAACTTGTCGATCGCCACTCCCAGCAAGGCGCCGGCGGCGGTGGCGGAGCCAGCGACGCCAAGCCACGTCCCGAATCGCGGCGCCCATGGTCGCCGGCGCGCGGTCCACATTGCCACCATGAAGATCAGTGCGCACAGCACCATCCCGGCAGCCATTTCTGGCTTCCACATGGGGAAATTATTGATAGGCGCGCCCGCCGGATATTTTTCCGCGCGCGCCTTCGCATCGATCAGCCCCCAATAACCGCCGACAGTGCCCTCGAGCTGGCGTTTCCACGGTTGATCGTAGGCTTCGATCAGATTGACGCGAAAATTCTCCTGCTTCGCCAAAGTGAGGATTTCGGACACGACGCGCGCCTGATTGGCCCGCGACGGCAAGGCCCCTTCCCGCATCCGCCCGGCGCTGGGCCAGCCCGTTTCTCCGATCAGGATTTCCTTGCCCGGAAACGCCACCGCCACGCGTTTGCGAATCGAGTCGACATGGCTGGCGGCATAGCGCGCTGGAACCGGAAGGTCCTCCCAGTAGGGCAGGATGTGGATGGTGACGAAATCGACCGCTTCATAGATGTCGCGATTGCGCAGCCAGTACTCCCAGACGTCGGCGTAGGTGACCGGAACCTTCACCTGCGCCTTGACCGAGCGGATGTTGGCCGCGAGATCGGCGGCCGTCATCTCGCCGCGCAGCAGCACCTCGTTGCCAACCACTACCGCGCTGATGACGTCGGAATACTCCTTGGCGAGTTGGACGGCGGTCGCGATTTCGACGACGTTGTCGACGCGATTGCTGCCCAGCCAGATTCCGAGGATCAACTTGAGGCCTGCCTTGCGCGCCAGTTCAGGCGCCTTGTCGAGGCCGTTCTGAACCGAGTAAGTGCGAACGCACTTCGAAATCCTGGCAAGTTGGGTGAAATCCTCGGCGATCTGTTCGGGCGCGATGTGCGTTCCCTTCACCAGTGGGCTCTGGTTGCCACGGAACGGCGCGTAGGAAACGCATTCCAGTTTCGCGGCCGGATCGATCGGGGCGCGCGCAAGCGTGATCGGGATGGCCAGCCACCACCAGATGGCGGCGATTGCGCACAACGACAGGACCAACAACGATAGTGGCGTTCGCAACGAAATGGGCCCGATCCTCCTCGAAGATATCCTGTTGACGGAGTTCGCCGCCAAGGGAACCACTCAAATCACAGAGCCGCTCAGGGTTTGACAGAATTCCCCCGCCAGCGGAAAGCGCCGGAATCGTCGATTAGCCAATCACCGACGCTCTGCCAAGTGCCGCGCTGCCGCAATCCCGTACTTCTTGCCTTAACAGTGACCAGGGCACCGCCTTGCACACCGAAGCCCCCAATAGCTACCTCCTTTACTAGACAAAAAGCATTTTGTGTTTCATGGAATCCTGAACTGCCCTTCGCCGCATTGGAGACCCATTTGCGCGGCATCTGAGCAGTGATTTTGCCACGGGCGGGCATCAGGGTATCAAAACCGGGGACGGTATGGGCCAGATACGAGTTGAATTGCGAGCTGCTTTGATGCGGACATTGGCCGTGCCGGGATTGGCACTGATGCTAGGCGTTGGCGGCGCGATCGCCCAGAGCGGCGATCTTCGCGCGCAGGATCAAACGACCAAACCTGCTCAATCCACCAACGCCAATCCGGCGACCGCGACGGAAGCCGCGGCCAAGGACAGTCAGCGCAAAGCCGACGAATTTGCCGAGGCTTCAAAAGCCATCAACGGTCCAGCGGGCAACCCCGAATGCGTCTGGCTCGGAAGGCGCGTCGTGGTTCTCATGTGGCGCGACGATCTCGACACTGCCTTCCGCCATCTCGATCTCTACGACCGCTTCGGCTGTCCCGGCGGTCATGTCCAGGCCACGTTCCGCTGCCTGGTCCGCTTTGGTGCCATCGATCCCAAAGTGCCCGACAGCCTGAATAGCCGGGTTCATGCCTGCTGGATCAATCCGAACGCACAGCCGCAAACCGCCAATGCCGGCGGCCAACCCAACGCGCCGGCCGCGAACACGCCGGCTGCATCAGCTCCTGCTGCGGCGCAGGCGGCACCGCAGCCTTCAGCACCAGCGAAATAGCCGGCGCGATACGCTGGAACGAACAGGCGGCTTGGGATTTGCTTTCATTGTCGCCCGAAAAACGCCATCGCGTCATACGAGTGGATAATTGCTGTGGCATTGATATGCTGGTCGTGCCGCAGCTTCTGACGGATCGAGGGGAACGGTCCGCTCACCTGTCATGCCGCCCCGAAATGGTTTAGTCGCGATGCGCGCTGTCGTCGCCGTTCTGTTGTTCGTCACCGCCGCACACGCCGCCCTCTGGGGTGTCTTGCGGGAAAAACTGCCAGCTCCAGATTTCACCGGAATCCTGCCGAGCGTGTCCTATGCGCCCTTCGACGGCTCAGGACATCCCGACGTCGACAACATTCCGACCGTCGAGAAAATCCGCGCCGATATGAAAGTGCTGGCGCCGCTGACGCGCGCTGTCCGTCTCTATTCCTCGACTGGCGGTGTCGAACTGGTGCCGCCGATCGCCAACGAAGCCGGCGTCAAGGTGACGGTCGGCGCGTGGATCGACAAGCATGTCGACCGCAACGAACGCGAAATTCAGGCCGCGGTCGAACTCGCCAAGCATAACAGCAACGTCAACGGCATCGTGGTCGGCAACGAAACCATCTACCGCGCCGACCAGAAGGTTGACGACCTGATCAAGCTCATCCAGCGCGTCAAAAGCCAGGTCAATGTCCCTGTGACAACTGGCGAAATCTGGAATATTTGGCTTGAGCACCCTGAGTTGGCCTCATCGGTCGACTTCATCGCCGCGCACATCCTGCCCTATTGGGAAGGCTTCTCGGACAAACAGGCCGTCGAACAGGCGCTGATTATATATCAAAAGCTCCGCGAGGCATTTCCCGGCAAGCGGATTGTCATCGCCGAATTCGGCTGGCCGTCAGCGGGCTACAATCTGAAGAACGCGGTACCCGGCTCGTTCGAGCAGGCTGTGGTACTGCGCAATTTCGTTACCCGCGCGCAGTCGGTCGGCATGGAATACAATATCGTCGAAGCCATCGACCAGCCATGGAAGTATTTTGAAGGCGGCGTCGGCCCCTACTGGGGCGTTCTCAACGCCAGCCGCGAACCAAAATTCAACTGGACCGGACCTGTCGTCGATCAGGCCTATTGGAAGCAGGCCGGAATCGCCCTGCTGATCGGCGTGTTGCTATCGCTGCCGATCTTCCGCCTGTACCGGCCGACGGTGCTGCAGGCCGGGATGCTGTCGGTGGCCGCCAACGGCGTTGGCGCATGGGTCGCAACTGTATTCGCCTATTGGAACGGTCACTATTTCGTCTGGGGCTCGGCGTTCGCCATGACGCTGGGTTTGATCCTGCTGGTGCCGCTGATCCTGATCGCGATGGCCCGCATCGAGGAAATCGCGACCATCGCCTTCGGTCATCGTCCAGTTCGCCTGCTCTCGCCCGAGAAGACGGCCGCTGCCGCCTCTTCCGCAGACCGCAAGCACCCGATGGTGTCGATCCACATCCCGGCCTATTTCGAGCCGCCGGAGATGTTGAAGCAGACGCTCGATGCGGTGGCGCGGCTCGACTATCCGAACTTCGAGTGCGTGGTCATCATCAACAACACGCCCGATCCGACGTTCTGGCAGCCGATCCAGGATCACTGCCGGATGCTCGGCGAGCGGTTCAAGTTCATCAACGCCGAGAAGGTGAAGGGTTTCAAGGCGGGCGCGCTGCGCATCGCCATGGACCGCACCGCCGCTGATGCCGAGATCATCGGCATCATCGACGCCGACTACGTGGTCCAGCCCGACTGGCTCAAGGACCTCGTACCGGCCTTCGACGACCCGCGCGTCGGCCTGGTGCAGGCCCCGCAGGACCATCGCGACGAGGACCTGTCGCTGATGCACTATGCGATGAACGGCGAATATGCCGGCTTCTTCGACATCGGCATGGTCCAGCGCAACGAGACCAATTCCATCATCGTCCACGGCACCATGTGCCTGATCCGCCGCGAAGCGATGGACAAGGCCGGCGGCTGGGCCGGCGACACCATCTGCGAGGACACCGACCTCGGCCTCGCCATCATCGAACAGGGCTGGCTGACCCACTACACGAACAAGCGCTATGGCCACGGCCTGCTGCCTGACACATACGAAGCCTTCAAGAAGCAGCGCCATCGCTGGGCCTATGGCGGCTTCCAGATCGTCAAGAAGCACTGGCGGCGTTTCCTGCCCGGCGCGAGCCGGCTGAGCCCCGACCAGAAGCGCGAATTCGCCCTCGGCTGGCTGAATTGGCTTGGCGCCGAAAGCCTCGGCGTCCTGGTCGCCCTGCTCAATCTGGTGTGGGTGCCGATCGTTGCCTTCGCCGACATCGCCATTCCGGACAAGATCCTGACGCTGCCGATCATCGCCGCCTT
>CAUJJN010000014.1 GCA_963204905.1 Pseudomonadota bacterium | reverse complement strand
GGCAGGCTAGGCGAACCCGGCGGAATTTGCTAAGCAGGACCAAGCTTGGTTCGGGGTCCGAATTGGAACCAGACTGGAATCGGGGCGCATGAAAGATCGGAACGGCAGGCAAGCCTCGCCCGCAGACATGCGACGAGGGCTTTCCCGGCAAGACCGTGCGGGACAGATCCCGACGCGGCGCGTGTCGGTGCCGAAGCACGACTTCGTCGAACGCGCTTTCGCGGACCACACGCCGCCCCGCCGCCCTTCATCGCAACGCGCCGCTTCCGATCAGTTCGCGCCGGATCAGTTCGCGCGAGAACCATCCGCGCACGCCGCGCCGAGGCAGGCCCGTCCTCATACGAGTTCGCAGCAACAGCACGCCACGTCGCAGGCGCGCGTTGCCCACGCACCGATGCGGCAAACACCGCCGCGCAAAGCCCCGGCACGACGGATCTCCGCCAAGGTGATGGGACACGCCGCGTTCGTCGGCGTCGCGCTGGCGTTTTTCGGCTTCGCCCTCGTCTATCACTCCGATGCCGATGCCAACATCTCCGGCACTGAAACCGCCGCGGCCACCGAGACGCCCCGCGCCGACAAGACCGCGAGCCCGTTCGCCGCGGTGCTCGATCCCGGCTATTCGCTGGGCGCCAAGCCGTCGACCTTCTCCGAAGTCGCACCGCGCGGCGCGCGATTGCAACTCGCCAGCCTGACCGTTCCCGAGGCGCCGCCGGTCGCCGCGCCGGTCGAGCCGATGCTGGCGTCGCCGCAGGCGGCCGCGCCGCTGCCGTTGCCGCGCCCCGAAGTGCCGCTCGCGGTCGCCAGCGTGCCGATGCCGATGCCGCGACCTGCCGCCGCGCAGACAGCCGGCGCCAATGGCCCATCCGCCGACGAGATCGCGCAACCCAACAAATCCGTGGCGCTCGCCACTCCGCCGGCTGAGGAAGATTCGATCTTCAAGAAGCTGTTCGGCGTGCTTCAGGGCAAAGGACCGACACTGGCGTTCGCCTCGCCCGATGGCGGCGTCTTGAGTGACGGAAGCAGCATCACACCGGGTCGTTACGATCGCTATACGGCGGTGTATGATATCTCGCGCAAGACGCTTTACCTGCCGAGCGGCCGTAAACTCGAAGCCCATTCCGGGCTCGGCAGCCGGCTGGACGATATCCGTTTCGTTCATGAGCGGATGAAGGGGCCGACGCCGCCGCATCTCTACGACCTGACCTGGCGCGAACGCCTGTTCCACGGCGTGCGCGCGATCCGGCTCAATCCGGTCGGCGGCTCGAATGCCATCTACGGCCGCACCGGTCTGCTGGTTCACACCTACCTGCTCGGCCCCAATGGCGACTCCAACGGCTGCGTCTCGCTGAAAGACTACGACGCCTTCATGCGGGCGTTCGAGAACGGCGAGATCAAGCGCCTCGCCGTCGTCGCCAAGCTGAGCTGATCAGGCAAATTCCGTCTCGCGATATCCTCGGCGGCGGCGATCGCCACGCATCCGGATTCCGCATGGCCGTCTGATCGGCCGTGCCGGTGCCGGCTCTGGACGTCACCCCCGCAACGTCGTAGCCAGAATGCGCCGGTGCGTCTGCCGGCGAAATGCGGAGCGGATTGCGTGGCGGAACAACGGTCGTCGGACCTCATCGCGGACGTCGAGAAGGGACTTGCGGGGGCGGGCTATATCGCCAGCCGGCAGATCGCCACCGCCGTCTATCTGGCGCAGCAGATCGAGAAGCCGATCCTGGTCGAAGGCCCCGCCGGCGTCGGCAAAACCGAACTGGCGAAGGCGATCGCCGCCTGGCGCGGCCAGAACATGATCCGCCTGCAATGCTACGAGGGGCTCGACGAGGCCAAGGCGCTGTACGAGTGGAAATACGCCAAGCAACTGCTCTACACGCAAATCCTGAAAGACAAGCTCGGCGAGGTGCTGGGCGGCGCGGAGACGCTGGCGCAGGCGCTGCACCAGCTTCACGCGTTCGGCGACGTGTTCTTCTCCAAGGAATTCGTCGAGCCGCGCCCGCTGTTGCAGGCGCTGGAGCAGCCGGCGGGCTGCGTGCTGCTGATCGACGAGATCGACAAGTCGGACGCCGAGTTCGAATCGCTCTTGCTGGAAATCCTGTCGGACTTCCAGATCACCATTCCCGAACTCGGGACCATCTCGGCGGTGGTGCCGCCGACCGTGATCCTCACCTCCAACGGCGAGCGCGATCTCGGCGATGCGCTGAAGCGGCGCTGCCTGCATCTGCATATCGGCTTCCCTGAACAGCGCCTCGAGGAGCGCATCGTGGAGAGCCGCGTGCCCGGCATCGCGCAATCGCTGCGCCGGCAACTGGTCGGCTTCATCAACGACCTGCGCACGCTCGATCTGAAGAAGCTGCCATCGGTCAGCGAGACTATCGACTGGGCACGGGTGCTGGTGCTGTTGCAGGCGTCCGAGCTGGAGCCGGAGATGGTGAAGGATACGCTCAACGTGCTGTTGAAGTACGAGGCTGATATCGAGGCGGCGCGACCCGAAGTCTCCGGCTTCGTCGCCCGCGCCGGCCGGCACGGCGTGTTCGGATAAATGCGGGAGAACCTGCATCGGTTCTTTCGGGCGGCGCGCGGCGTCGGCGTTCACGTCTCGCCCGCCGAAAGTATCGATGCGATGCGCGCGGTCGCGGTGATCGGCTTCAGTGATCGCGACGTGCTGCGCGATACCCTGCTGCTGACGCTCGCCAAGTCCGAGGACGAGAAGCGCGCACTGAACGACTGCTTCGATCTGTTCTTCGACACACCCGAGGTCGCCGACGCAAGCCCGCCGCCAGCCGACGAGACGGATGCGAACGACGGTGAGGCGGACGACGCATCTCCGCCGAGCGAGATGCCGTCCGGCGGTTCGCAGCCGTCAGGCGGTGGCGGCGCGCCGTCGGATTCCGATCTCGGACAGCTGGCGCAGATGCTGCTGTCGCAGGACCGCAACGCGCTTGCTGCCGCGATGGCCAACGCCGCGAGCGCGGCATCGCTCTCCGACATTCGCTTCTTCACCCAGCGCGGCATCTTCACCACCCGGATGCTGGATGCGCTCGGCATCGCGCGGCTGCGCGACGATCTCGATCGTCTGACCGAAACCGATCCGGCCACCGCCGAACGGCTCACGACGGCGACCGATGCCTTGAGGGAAAGCGTGCGCGAGGCGGTGTCGCAGGCGCTGCTGCTTTACGGGCGCGAGGAATCCGAGAACCTGCGCAACGAAATCTTGCGCAGCGCGCCGCTGTCGCGCATCGAGCCGCGTCAGGTCGAGGCGATGCGGGCGCTGATCCGCCGAATCGCGCGGCGCTTGCGCGAACGCTACAGCAAGCCGCGCAAACGGCAGCGTCGCGGCCATCTCGACGTGCGCCGCACGCTTCGGCGCAACGCGGCGTGGGGCGGCGTGCCGTTCCTCACCGCGGGGAAGCGCAAGCATCGCGACAAGCCGAAGATCGTCGCGCTATGCGACGTCTCCGGCTCGGTGGCGCGGGTGTCGGACTTCTTCCTGCTGCTGATTCACAGCCTGCACGAGGTGGTGTCCGACGTGCGCTCCTTCGCGTTCTCGGGACACCTGATCGAGGTCAGCGATATTCTGGAGAAGATGCCGCCGGAAGAGGCGATGCGCGAGATCATGGCCAAGGTCGGCTTTGGCTCGTCGGACTACGGCACATCGTTCGAGAATTTCGAGAAGGAATGGTTGTCGACCATCACGCCGCAGACCACGGTGATCGTGCTCGGCGACGCGCGCACCAACAACCTCGATCCGCGGGCCGACATCCTGCGCACGATTGGCGAGCGGGCCAAGCGGCTGGTCTGGCTCAACCCGGAAAACCGCATGGCGTGGGGCTTTGGCGATTCCGAGATGACGCGCTATTCGACCTTCTGCACCGTGGTGCGCCAGTGCGCCACCGCGCAACAGCTCGAACGCGCGGTGTCCGATATCGTGGCGAGTTATCAGTGACATTCGTCAAGCCAAATAGCAGCGCGTCATGCGCGGGCTTGACCCGCGCATCCATCGATTCAAAAAAGATGGATGGCCGGATCGAGTCCGGCCATGACGCTTGAGAGAGCGAGGACACATGATCGAGGCAGTGATTTTTGATTTCGGCGGCGTCATCACCTCGTCGCCGTTCGAGGCGTTCGCGCGATACGAGGAGGAGCGCGGGCTGCCCGCCGACATCATCCGCCGCACCAACGCCGCCAACCATCTGGAAAACGCCTGGGCAAAGTTCGAGCGCGCCGAGGTCGATCTCGATGCGTTCGACGAACTGTTCGCGGCGGAATCGCTGGCCCTCGGCGCCGAGGTGCGTGGCCGCGACGTGCTGCCGCTGTTGTCCGGCGACCTGCGGCCGGAAATGGTCGAGGCGCTGCGTCGTATCAAGTCCCGCTTCAAGACCGGCTGCATCACCAACAACCTGCCGAACAACGCCATCGGCAGCGCCAGCGGCCGCACACTCTACGTTGCGGAGGTGATGACGCTGTTCGATCATGTCATCGAGTCGGCCAAGATCGGGCTGCGCAAGCCCGACCCGCGTATTTACCAGATGATGACCGCAGCCCTCGGCGTCGAACCGAACAACTGCGTCTATCTTGACGATCTCGGCGTCAACCTGAAGCCGGCGCGCGAGATGGGCATGACCACCATCAAGGTGCTCAACGGCGCGCAGGCCATTGCCGATCTCGAAACCGCGACCGGTCTGGCGCTGCGCGATTCCGGGCCGAATCCGCGCTAGAAGACCGCGAGATATTTCAGCAGCGACACGATGCCGATGATGATGACGACGACGCGCGCGATCTGCTTGGCGCGGCCATCGAGCGGTAGCATGTTGATCAGATAAAGCACGAGGATGACGACAAGGAAGGTAACGAGGATACCGACCAGCATGGGATGTCCTTGAGTAACAGGTTGGAAAATACGTGATGCGACCATCGCGTGTGGAAACAAGCCCCGTTGAAACGCATCCGCTCGGGGAAAGTTCCAGCGTCAGGAACCAGCCGGTCCTTGCAAGAGCCGCCGCTTATTCCGCCGCGACGATGGGCGCTCTCGCGTAGCGCGCCATCACGGCGGGCGACGCCGGCGAGAAATTCAGCGATGCGCCACGCTTGTCCGCCTTGCGCGCCACCAGCAACCCGTCCTCGCTGGCGACGATGTCGCCCTTGCGCAAGGTCGGATCATCCTTGACGTCGATCTTGGCGAGACCAAACGTATCCTTGCCGTTGCACGTGCATCCGGAGACGATTTCGTTGCGGTAACGGAAGGCGTTCGGCAACGCCGAATAGGCCTTGCCGTTCTCTCCCGCCGCGTGATCGATATTCGAGCCGTAAAATACCTTGGTCTCGCTGGCGGGACAGAGTTCGTTGCAAGAAGTTGCGCGGCTTTGCCCGTTTGGGGATGCCAACGGGAAGTAGCGGCCGTCACATGTCCGCACACAAAATGCCTGTCGCCCGCCGCTGGAGGCGGTCCTTTGCCGTGGCGCGGATGGCGCACCGGCCGCATCGTTGCCAAACGGAAGGAACGACGGCGGCGAAGGCTGACCGATCATGCCGCCGAACAACGTCGAGAAGAAATCGTTGGCGTGCGCGGGGGCCGCTCCCGCCGCCGCGACGACTGCCGCCAGCACTGCGCCACGCAGCATCGACTTTTTCTTCGCAGGCACGGCCATGACGCACTCCATGGTTGACGCTTGTAACGGCCGACGGCGACAAACCGCCGGACGGTAAGACGCGGATCGCTTGCGAAAGTTCATTTGCGTTCGTCACGTCGACCGCCTGCCCGCCAACGCGCGGCGGTGACATCCGGTTCCTGGCTATCGACGCGGCCGGATGATTGGAACTCGGACGGGGCGCGCGGGTTGATGGAATACGGCGGCCTTCGATACCATCATCAGTGCTTCCGCCGCGTCGCGAGGGCGTCCCATGTCACTCGGCAGCATTCTGATCATCCTGCTTATCCTGGTCCTGCTCGGCGTTATCCCGAGCTGGGGCTACAGTCGTGGATGGGGATACGGCCCGTCCGGCATTGTCGGTACCATTCTCGTCATCGTACTGGTGCTGCTCTTGCTCGGCCGGATCTAACGGGCGATCGCCTTGCGATTCCGGGCGGATGACCACCATCGCGCGTCAGTCGCGAAACCTGATGTTCACCGCCGCCGTGGCTGGAACTTTCAATCGTCGCACGGCATTATCCCGCAGTCGTATTACCCAGGAGAGTTGAATGGCGAGCAGCGATACCGATAAGAGCCTGTCCGATCGTTTCGAGAGGGATCTGGCCTCGGTGAAGAAGGATATCAGCCAGTTGTCCGAACGGATCGCCGACACGCTCAACGCCGTGTCTGGAGAGGCGTCCAAGCAAGCCAAGCGCGGTTACCGGCAGGCTCGCCGCAACGTCGACGCGGCGCTCTCGGACGCGCAGGAGCGGGGTTCGGCGGCGATGGAAGCCGCACAGGAAGCCGCCGCCTCTCTCGAAGAAACGCTGGAAGACGCCATCCGCGAGCGGCCGGTGGCGGCGATCGCCATGGCGGTCGGTCTGGGCTTCCTGATCGGCGTGACGTGGCGCCGATAACGTGTCCGCATCACGTTGCATTGGGCCTTGACCTCGGGCGCGCCAGCCGCGCCCGAACAACCGGTTGACCGCGCCGTCCAACGCGGTCTTTTTATTGCGTGAACGATATCGGGGCGCAGCATGTTTCAACGATGGATCGATGACTTCAAGGCGAACGCCGGCACGACGTTGCGGCTCTCGGGTCTGGTGGTGGCCAATATTATCGCGCTGACGATCGCGCTGATCTTCCTTTGCGCCGCCGGGTTCATCTACATCTCCCGGGAATACGGATCGATCTATGCTTGCCTCGCGGGCGCGGGGTTGTTTCTGGTGATCGGGCTGGTGGTGCTGGCCGTCTATGGCGAGCAGCAACGCAGCGCGGACATCCTTCGCAAGGAAGCCGCCAAACGCGCCCCGCCGAGCCTGTTCGCCGACCCCGCCTTGCTTGCGACCGGAATCCAGCTGGCGCGCGTCGTCGGCATCAAGCGATTGCTTCCAGTCATCCTGTTGGGTGGATTGGCGCTCGGCCTGATGGTGGCGCGCCGCGACGAGCCGGCAGATGCAGACGACGCCACGGACGATGATTGAAAACGATGCTTGAAAACGCGGGAATTGGCGCGGCGTGATTTTCAGGCGTCATGGCCGAATTCACTCCGGCCATTCACGATTCCACGTATCGTCAAATCCTCTATTTCAGGTGATGCAGCGCCCGGGCGCCAGTTGCTTGGCCACCTCGGTCAACATGCTGACCACCGGCTCACAGGCCACGCGGGGCCTGGCGTTGGCGCCGCGCGGTAGAATCTGCGACGCTGGCTTTTCATTCGCTTGACGCTCAGCCGTCTGGTTGACGATCCGCACAAGCACCGAGGTCCCGTCCATTCCGCTCGGCTGGATCGAGAAAGTTTGCGACGGGGCACTGCTCCGGGTGATCGCCGCGCGATCAGATTTCCCGGCGCGCTCCACGACATCGATCGAATGATTGGAAAAGGCAGGTGAAGTGGCGGTGGCCACTGCCGGCGATCGCACCAGCCAGGCCGGTAATTCACCACCCATTGCGAAAGGGGCTGCGGCGACCGTCAAAGCCGCGGCTATCACCACCCTCTGGACTGAAACCATCTGAGACATCACGCGCCTCGCTTCGCCAACCGCGCCCGCTAGGGGTCACTCATGTTGGTCATAACGCGCGACGAACAGGTTCAGTTCACTCGGTCGGGGAGGAAAAAATCTTCGGAAACTTCCGGGACAGCAATATCCGTATCTGTTTGATACGGCGGCCCTTGAAGCCGCCGACGCGGGGCGCGAGCCCGGGAATGCCAGTCGCCCGCCGCTTCTTTTGATGGCCGCTTCTTTTGATGATTTGCCTTGAGCGGCCGCTGCCTCGAAAGCACGGCCCAAGCCACAAGATCGACCATTCAGCGCCGCCCCCACCTTCGCCGGGACGACGCGTATCGCGTGAGGCGCTCTCAAAAACGGCCGTTCAGCCAGGCCTTCACGACGCCGCGGCGCGCGGCATCCGGTTGCGCGAGTTGCGCTGGAAGAACAGCGCCTGGCTCGCCACCGCGGAGACCATCGCCGGCTGGAACGGTTTCGAGATCAGGAACGCCGGCTCGGGACGTTCACCCGTGAGGAAGCGTTCCGGATAAGCGGTGATGAACACCACCGGGACTTCGAACGTCTTCAGCAGTTCGTTCACCGCATCCAGTCCGGAGCTGCCGTCCGCGAGTTGAATGTCGGCTAGGATCAGCCCCGGCTGCTTGGTCTTCGCCAGTGCCAGCGCGTCGGCATGAGTCCTCGCCACACCGATCACGTTATGGCCGAGCTTCTTCACGAGGCTCTCGATGTCCATCGCGATGAAGGTCTCGTCCTCGATGATCAGCACGTCGGTGGCAATCTCCGCCGCCAGCTCCTGACCCGCTTCGTCCGCCAGGCTGCGCACCTCCGTCACATCGATCTGGAGAATGAAAGCAACCTCTTCTTCGGAGAAGCCTTCCAGCGACAGCAACAGGAACGCCTGTCGCGGCAAGGGGGTGATATTGGCCAGCCGGTGCTCGGAAGGATTCAGCGCCTGCGCGTTGTCGCCGTTCAACGAAACCGAATTCCATATCTGCGTGAAGAGCCGGAACAGGCCGGCGCGCGCGCCATGCTCCTCGTTGAGAAGCGATTGGTCTTCCAGCAGCGCCTCCAGCATGGCGCCGACATAAGCATCCCCGGAGGCTTGGCTCCCTGTCAAAGCGCGAGAGTAGCGCCGCAGCAACGGCAAATTCTCAGCAACGAGCTGTGATCGGGACATCCCCATTCCATCCTTATACGGGTTCGCAAACGCCAGCGGACGCTCAGCGCGTCCTGGCCAGCTATTTACGTGTCAGCGCGATAAAAGTTCCACGACAAGCAGGAACTTTCCAACATGTTCCGCATTACCTCGCCGTAAACCGTAGCAATCGGCACCTCTGCCGGAAGAATTCTTTCGAAATTCGAAAGACTTAGATGTTTGGGACATTCGGAACAAACTCATGACAGACGTGAAGAAGCCGGGCAAGCAGGGCGGCCTGAATGCTGAAATTCAATCCAGGATCGGGCATCAGCTTCGTGCGATGTACGACGACGTCGTACGCCAGGGCGTTCCCGACCGTTTTGCCGACCTGATTCGGAAACTCGACACACCGGATGCGGATCTCGCGGCCAACAAAGACGGGAGGGACTAATGCCTCTCACCAATGAGTTACGCGACGACATCTTGGCGTCGGTCCCGAGTTTGCGCGCTTTTGCGATTTCGTTGAGCGGCAACGGCGACCGTGCCGACGACCTGGTGCAGGAAACGCTGCTGCGCGCGCTTGCCAACATCGACTCGTTTCAACCCGGCTCCAACTTGCCGGCGTGGTTGTTCACGATTCTCCGCAACCTGTTCCGATCCGACTATCGCAAGCGTCGGCGCGAGGTGGAGGATGCCGAGGGCAACTATGCCAAGACGCTGAAGTCGCAGCCGGGCCAGAACGCGCATCTCGAATTCGAGGAGTTTCGCGCCGCGCTCGACAAGCTGCCGCAGGACCAGAGGGAAGCGCTTATTCTGGTCGGCGCCTCGGGCTTCTCTTACGAGGACGCCGCCGCGATCTGCGGTTGCGCCGTCGGCACCATCAAGAGCCGCGTCAATCGCGCGCGGACCAAGCTGAGCGCCCTGCTCTATGTCGATGGCGCCGAGGATTTCGGACCCGATGACACCGTTCGTGCGGTGATCGGCGGCAGCGGCAACAGCTAACGTTACTTTCGTTCCAACGAAATATCCAATCCGTCATGCCCGGCCTTGCGTCGGGCATGACGCTTTGGTCCGCCGGCTGTTCTTACGCCGCCATCGCCTGCGGGGGTGCGAGGGCACGCCAGCTTCCAGCAAGGTTGAGCTTCGGTTCGGTGAGGCTTTGCAAATGCGCCAGCGTCATGCCTGAAATCATTTCCAGCACCACGAGACCATTCGGCGTCACGTCGATCACCGCGAGATCGGTGTAGATGCGCTTCACCACGCCCGGCGCGGTGAGCGGCAGAGAGCAGCAGTTCAGGATGCGCGGAGCGCCATGTTTGTCGGTGTGCGCCATCAGCACGCGGATTTCGCGCGCACCGACCGCGAGATCCATCGCACCGCCGACACCGGGCGGGAACGCCGGATCCTCGGTGGTCCAGTTGGCGAGGTCGCCGGTCTCCGAAACCTCGAACGCGCCGAGCAGGCTGACGTCGAGATGGCCGCCGCGGATCATCAGGAAAGCGTCGGCGTGATGCACGTAACAGCCGCCGGTGACCAGCGTGGACAGATTCTTGCCCGCATCGGTGAGGTTGGGGTCTTCCTCGCCGGGCTTCGGCTTCGGGCCAAGCCCGATCACGCCATTTTCGCTGTGGAAGATCACCTCGCGATCCGCCGGCACGTAGCTCGCCGCCAGCGTCGGAATACCGATGCCGAGATTGACGAAGCACCCGTCCGGCAGATCTTGCGCGGCGCGCCATGCCATCTGCTCGCGAGTGAGACGCGTGTAGGCTGAAGTTGTCATGCGTTTGCTCCCACGGCGACGACGCGGTCGATGAACACGCCGGGCGTCACCACCGCTTCCGGATCGAGACTGCCGAGTTCGACGATCTCGTCGACCTCGACGACGGCCAGTTCGGCGGCCATTGCCATCACCGGATTGAAATTCCGCGCCGACTTCAGATAGGTCAGATTGCCCCAGCGATCGGCCTTGTTGGCCTTCAAGAGCGCGACGTCGCCGCGCAGCGGCTTCTCGAACACATGCAGCCGGCCGTCGATCTCGCGCGTTTCCTTGCCCTCGGCGAGTTTGGTATGCGCCGACACCGGCGAGAAGAACCCGCCAAGTCCCGCCGCGGCGGCGCGCATCCGCTCGCTGATGGTGCCTTGCGGCACCAGTTCGAGTTCGAGGCTCTTCGCCTTGTAGGCTTTAAGAAACGCGCTGTAGTCGCCGGAGCGCGGATACGAGCAGATCACCTTGCGGACGCGACCGGAATTGATCAGGCGCGCCAATCCGTAATCGCCGTTCCCGGAATTGTTGGCGACGATGGTGAGGTCCTTCGCGCCCTGATCGTGCAGCGCTTCCAACAAGTGATCGGCCACGCCGACAATACCGAAACCCGCCACCAGCACCGTCGATCCGTCGCGGATGCCGGCGACGGCGTCCTCCACCGTCTTCACACATTTGTCGATCACCGCGAACTCAAGCTCCCGTCTCGTCACATACGCGTGCGACACTATGCACAAACACCGGTGCAGGGAAACCTGATGGTTGCACCCGAGGGGTGCACGGATCGCATCGCTTCAATGGTGCGACGGACAATCCCGCGTGATTTTCGTCGCGGATTTTCGCGACAAGGAATTGCAAGGGCACGCCGGCAATCCGGGTATGCGGTTCCACGGCTTGAGCACGCGTCGCGTTGCCATCAAAACCGGCTTGTGCGATGGGCTGTCCGGACCGACAATCGATCGAACCACGAGACGCGCGAGGCGCGTCCGCCATCGCGACAGGGAGTGAACGTGACCGAGACCGTGACCACACGTGATCCGCAGACCAGCGCCGCATCGCAACCTGCCACCGGGCCGCTGAAAGGCGTGCGCATCGTCGAGTTCGCCGGCATCGGCCCCGGGCCGTTCGCCTGCATGTTGCTGGCGGACATGGGCGCGGAGGTCATCACGCTTGACCGCGTCGGCGCCAACAAAAACATGAAATCGGTGTCAGGACGCGGCCGCAAGGTGGTCGAACTCGATCTGAAGGACAAAGCCTCGATCGCCCAGGCGCTCGACCTTCTCGCCAGCGCCGACGCGCTGATCGAAGGCTTTCGCCCTGGTGTGATGGAGCGGCTCGGGCTCGGTCCCGACGTCGTGCTGGCGCGCAACCCGCGCCTCGTCTACGGCCGCATGACCGGCTGGGGCCAGACCGGCCCGCTGGCGTCGGCCGCCGGCCACGACATCAACTACATCTCGATCACCGGCGCGCTGGCGGCGATCGGCGGCAAGGACAAGCCGGTGCCGCCCCTCAATCTGGTCGGCGACTTCGGCGGCGGCGCACTCTATCTCGTCGTCGGCGTGCTGGCGGCGCTGGTGGAAGCCGGCAAATCCGGCAAGGGCCAGGTGGTGGACGCCGCGATGTGCGACGGCGCGGCGTCATTGATGTCGATGTTCTTCGACTTCAGCGCCATCGGCCGCTGGCGCGAGGAGCGCGACAGCAACATGCTGGACGGCGGCGCGCATTTCTACGGCGTCTACGAATGCAAGGACGGCCAGTTCGTCTCGATCGGCTCGATCGAGCCGCAGTTCTACGCGCTGCTGCGCAAGCTCGCGGGCCTCGACGACGCCGCCTACGACGCGCAGATGGACGCCAAAGGCTGGCCGGTGCTGAAGGAGAAGCTCGCGGCAGTGTTCAAGACCAAAACCCGCGATGAGTGGTGCAAGATCATGGAAGGCTCCGACGTCTGCTTCGCGCCGGTTCTGACCATGACCGAGGCGACGCAGCATTCGCACATGGCTGCACGCGAGGTGTTCATCACCCGCCACGGCATCCCGCAGCCCGCTCCCGCGCCGCGCTTCTCGCGCACGCCCTCGAACGTCCGCGA
>CAUJJN010000013.1 GCA_963204905.1 Pseudomonadota bacterium | reverse complement strand
ACGGCGATGACATCATTGCCGACGCCGCCGACCGGAATCGGCGGCGCGCCGGCGTCACTGCGGTGCTTGAGGGAGATGCGGTCGTAGACCGCCCACGCCAGAAACGACCCGAACAGGATGATCGAGCCGAGATCGCCATTCGCAAGCAGATGCGCCAGCGCCCAAAGCTTGACGCCGGCGAGCATCGGATGCTTGAGTCGCGCGTAGATGCGACCGCGGACATAGGATGCCACCACCAGAATGACCGCGAACGGCATCAACGCCAGCGCGATGTGCCGCATCGCGACCGGCGGATGCCAGACGTCGATCCAGCCGGTGGCGCGGTAATGCGCGAAGCCCCAGACGATCAGCCCGAGACCGATGACGGAGAGGATCGAATAACCGATCTTGTATCCCGCCTCGCCTTGCGTCGCGATCAGCCGCGCGCGCAGGTCGCGCCGCGTCGTCACCAGATGCGTGCCGAGAAACAGCACGAGGCCGACGATCATGATTGCCAGTCCCATGGTGCTTTTCCCATCCGCCGATTGTCAGATTGGAATCGTTATCATCTTTCCCCGATATTCCGCAACGGCGCCAAACGCCATGAATCGACGCGGCAGGGTTGACCCCGGACACGGATATGCCAACCATTCGCGCGCTGCCGTCACATCGGCCGTCGAGGAAACGACAACGAGGTTCGCATGACGCATCCGTTCCAGCGCCACCATTCGATCGTCATCGCGGCAAAGCCGAGCGCGGTGTTCGATTACGTCACCAATCCGAAATCATGGCCGGAATGGCTGCCGTCGTCGCATCACATCGATTGCGACGATCGCCCGATGCGGTTCGGCGACACCTTCCACGAATACTGGAGCACGCGCACCGCCAAGGTCGAGCTCGACTGGCTGGTGATCGCCTGCGATGCGCCGCATCTGTGGATCGGCCTGACGCAGACCTCATTCATGGGGCCGGTGGTGGTGCAATACAATTGCGAGAGCGTCGACGGCGGCACGCAATTCACCCGCACATTGCGCAACCCGGCGCGGCCGAAACCGCCGACCGACGAGATGGTCGCGCGAATGGACGACGAGGCGCGAATGGGTCTCGCCAACATCAAACGCAACGTCGAGGCACGCGGCAACCGCGCGACGTTCTGAGGATTTCTCCGTCATTGCGAGGAGCGTAGCGACGAAGCAATCCAGATTACTGAGAAAGGCTGTATTGCTTCGCTTCGCTCGCAATGACGAAAATCCGGCCACGGCTATCCTACACATTCTCCCCGCCGTCGCGGATGAAGGAATAACGCACGATGTCGGCGCGTCGGCGCCAGCCGATTTTCTCCCAGAACACCATCGCGGCCTCGTTGCTCGCCAGCACGTCGATGTGCGATTTCAGAATGCCCTCGGCTTGCAGCCTGTCGAGCGATGCGTTCACAAGGCGCGAGGCGAGCCCGGCATGGCGATGCACAGGCGCAACGATGAGATGCTGCAAGTAACCTCTGCGGCCATCGTGACCCGCCATGACGCAGCCGATCAGTTCGCCGCCGTGTTCGGCGACAAAACTCATACCCGGATTTCTGTTCAGGTAGATCGCGACGGCTTCCCTTGAATCGGCCTCGCGCACGGTGACGCCCGGCGTTCGCCGCATCAGGCCGATGACGCGGTCAAAATCATCGATGCTCATTTCGCGAATTGTTGTCACACGACATTCTCCGAAGCGGACCGTTCTCGTCGCATCAGGATAGCATATCCCGATCTGTACGCTCCGCGCGTTCACGATGACGCCGCAACATCATCACGTAATCACCTTGGAATTTTCGCGGAATGACCGCGTCCTGCGCTGAGCATCGACGCTCCATCAACATGGAGCTGAATGCATGAACTTGAAATATCTCGCCACCGCCGCCGCGATCGCCACGCTCGCCGTGACCACCGCACAGGCTCAGACGCAGACGTCGCCGCAGCCGACTCACAAGATGCAACAGGGAAGCTCCACCACCGCGCCCCATGGCAAGACAGGATCGACATCGGGAACGGTCGGATCGGCGAACCATGCCGGCAGCCGCGGCGACAAGGCCGTGAAGCCAGCTCCCGAAGGAACATTGCAGCACGGCGGCGCCAACACCGGCAGCGACACCGCGCCGGGCGGAACGGCACCGGGCGGGACCGCGCCGGGAACGATGTCGCGCTAAACTCTCTCCAAGGCCGATATTCAATGGCTGAAACTCAGCGGCCGGCGTTCTGCGCCGGCCCTTTTTTCAATGACGGCGCCGGCATCATCCACGATCCACGCATGCAACCGGGACTTCGAATGTTACGAAGTCGATGCCGTTGCGTCGTTGCAGATCAAGAAACTAGATCTTGCGTCGCTTGCGCGGCGGCTTCCGGGATTCGGTCGCCGCGCTCTCGGCTTCGTTCGCCAAGCGAAGGGCGCGTAGTTTCGCCATGTTGTTTCGCACGGCGACATCGTGCGCCTCATATTCCGCGAGAGCTTTCACGCCCTCTTCTGCTGCGTGACGACGGCGCTCATGCAACGCCAGGGATTTTGGCGAAAGGGTTTTCTCGGTCATCGCTCTTATATAGGGATGAATTTTCAGAATGCGACACGTCGCCAATTGAACACAATTGATCGCTTGCTATCCGGCGGAATACCTGTACGGTGCAATCATTCGATTTGTTGCAATTGCCTTGTAAGCGCGCCTTAGGGCTCTTTTCCTTGGACATCGCCAGAATTGGATCAACCCAGCACGGAGGTCGTGCGGGATCGAGAGCGGTTGTGCTCCAGGAGAAGACACTATGACGACAGGTACAGTGAAGTGGTTCAACGGCCAAAAGGGTTTTGGCTTCATTCAACCCGACGACGGCGGCAGCGACGTGTTCGTGCATATCAGCGCGGTCGAGCGCGCCGGCCTTGACGGGCTCGGTGAAGGCCAGAAGGTTTCGTTCGAGGCCAAGACCGACAAGATGCGCGGCAAGACCAGCGCGGAAAATCTGTCGCTCGTGAGCTAACAAGCACCGAGCGACGCGAGCCACCCACGGATGTACTGGGGGCTCGCAGTGAAAGTCCCGTCAGAAATGGCGGGGCTTTTTGTTTGCGGGTGTGCCGCGTGCCGGCGGCTTCACGCGCGACGTGCTACTTCTTCCTCACGTCCTTGACGTTGGAGAACACGATCCCCTCGGCGCGCTCGCGGGTGTAACCGAGATAGAATTCGTTCCGGGCGAGAAACACCGGATCGCCGTCGACATCGTCCGCCACGCCGGAATTGTTGGCGGCGACGAAAGCATCGAGCTTCTTCGGATCGTCCGACGAAATCCAGCGCGCCAGTTGAAACTCGCTGATCTCGAATTCCACCGGCAGCGAATATTCGGCGTCGAGCCGTGCCTTCAGCACGTCGAGCTGCAACATGCCGACGACGCCGACGAGCGCCGGCGCGCCATCGCGCGGGCGGAACACCTGCACGACGCCCTCCTCCGACATCTGCTGCAAGGCTTCCTTGAGCTTTTTCGCCTTCATCGCGTCGGTGAGCCGCACGCGGCGGACGATTTCCGGCGCGAAGCTCGGCACGCCGACAAACGACACGTCCTCGCCCTCGGTCAGCGTGTCGCCGATCCGCAAGGTGCCGTGGTTGGGAATGCCGACCACGTCGCCGGCATAGGCTTCGTCGGCGATGGCGCGGTCCTGCGCGAAGAAGAACTGCGGCGATGACAGCGGCATCGGCTTGCCGGTGCGCACCAGCTTCGCCTTCATGCCGCGCGTCAGCTTGCCCGAGCACAGCCGCGCGAAGGCGATGCGATCGCGATGGTTGGGGTCCATGTTGGCCTGGATCTTGAACACGAAGGCCGTCATCTTCGGCTCGTCGGCCTGCACCAGGCGCTGGCTCGATTCCTGCGCGCGCGGCGGCGGCGCGAATTTGCCGAGACCTTCCAGCAGGTCGCCGACGCCGAAATTGCGCAGCGCCGAGCCGAAATAAACCGGCGTCAGATGACCCTCGCGGAACGCGGCGAGATCGAACGGCTTGCAGGCTTCGGTGGCGAGCCCCAGTTCTTCCTTCACCTCGTCGACGTTGAGGTTCGGGTTGCGCGCGGCGAGGTCGTCGATGGCGATCTGCTCCGCCGCGCCGGTCTTTGCGCCGCCGCCCTCCAGCAGGCGGATGCCGCCGGTTGAGATGTCATAGGTGCCGAGGAAGTCGCGGCCGCGCCCGACCGGCCATGTCATCGGCGTGGTATCGAGCGCCAGCGTCTTCTCGATTTCGTCGAGCAAGTCGAAGGTGTCGCGGCTCTCGCGGTCCATCTTGTTGATGAAGGTGATGATCGGGATGTCGCGCAGCCGGCAGACCTCGAACAGCTTTCGCGTGCGGTCCTCGATGCCCTTCGCGGCGTCGATCACCATCACGGCGGAATCGACCGCGGTGAGCGTGCGATAGGTATCCTCGGAGAAGTCCTCGTGGCCCGGCGTGTCGAGCAGATTGAAGACGAGATCGTCGAACTCGAAGGTCATCACCGAAGTGACGACGGAGATGCCGCGGTCGCGCTCGATCTTCATCCAGTCGGAGCGGGTGTTGCGGCGCTCGCCCTTGGCCTTGACCTGTCCGGCAAGATTGATGGCGCCGCCGAACAGCAGCAGCTTTTCGGTCAGCGTGGTCTTGCCGGCGTCGGGGTGCGAGATGATCGCGAAGGTACGGCGGCGCGCCACCTCGGCGGCCAGCGCCGGGCGCGGTTCGGTTGCGGTATCGGTCATAAGGCGAGCGTGTGGCAGGGAATGCGGGCGGGATCAAGGAGTTTCCATCGGCCGACGCGGGTTGCCAGCCGGTTCCGGCGGCCCCATATCTGCTGGACCGAGGGACGACCCTCCGGCTTCATCCAGTCATCGCGGGGACGGCCCTGCCTGTCGTCATGGGAGGGCCTGATGGCCTGGTATATTCTGTTCGTCGCGGGATTGATGGAGGTCGGCTGGGCGATCGGCCTGAAGTACACCGAGGGCTTCACCCGTCTGGTGCCGTCGGTGCTGACGCTGGCGGCGATGCTGATCAGCATCGTGCTGCTCGGTCTCGCCTTGAAGACGCTGCCGGTGGGCACCGCCTACGCGGTCTGGACCGGGATCGGCGCGGTCGGCACCGCTATCCTCGGCATCGTGCTGTTCGGCGATCCGGCGACCGCCGCCCGCCTCGGCTCGATCGGCCTGATCGTCGCCGGCATCGTCGGGCTGAAGCTGGTGACGTGAGGCACGAGTAGGCCAAGTTCACCCTTGTCATGCACGGACCTGATCCGCGCATCGATCTTTTCGAATGATGATGGATTGCCGGGTCATAGGCGAGCGAAGCGACGCCGTTCTTCGAACGGCTATACCCGGCAATGACGCATTGAAACTCGATCTGCCTCGCCGTGGGCTTCTACCGCTGCACCAGCACCACGGCCCAGTAGGCCAGCGCCGCCACCGCCGCCGACGCCGGCACGGTGATCACCCAGGCATAGACGATGGAACTGGCGACGTTCCAGCGCACCGCCGAGACACGCCGCGCCGCGCCGACACCGACGATGGCGCCGGTAATGGTATGCGTGGTCGACACCGGCACGCCGAGGAAGGTCGCCATGAACAGCGTCGCCGCGCCGCCGGTCTCGGCGCAGAAGCCTTGCATCGGCGTCAGGCGGGTGATGCGCAATCCCATGGTGCGCACGATGCGCCAGCCCCCCATCAGGGTGCCGAGCGCCATCGCCGACTGGCACGACAGCACCACCCAGAACGGCACGCTGAACTCGCTTCCAAGGTGACCCTGCGAATACAGCAGCACGGCGATGATCCCCATGGTCTTTTGCGCGTCGTTGCCGCCGTGGCCCAGCGAATACAGCGACGCGGAAAAGAACTGGAAGATGCGAAACGCCCGGTCCACCGCGAACGGCGTGGACCGGGCCGAAGCCCAGGTCACGATCGCCACCAGCACCAGCGCGAGCAGGAAGCCGACCACCGGCGACAGCACGATGGCGAGCAAGGTCATCGACAGGCCGCTCCACACCACCGCGACGATGCCGGCCTTGGCGACGCCGGCGCCCAGCAGCCCGCCGATCAGCGCATGCGACGAACTGGAGGGAATGCCGAGCGCCCAGGTCACCAGATTCCAGACGATGGCGCCCACCAACGCCGCGAAGATCACCGCCGGGCTGATGATGTCCGGCGTGATGATGCCGGTGCCGATGGTGTTGGCGACATGCAGGCCGAACACCATAAACGCGACGAAGTTGAAGAACGCCGCCCAGAACACCGCGTATTGCGGCCGCAGCACCCGCGTCGAGACGATGGTGGCAATCGAATTGGCCGCGTCGTGGAGTCCGTTGAGGAAGTCGAACAGCAGTGCGACCGCGATCAGGCCGACCAGCACCGGAAAAGCAATCGTGGCGTCCACCCGGCCGTCCCCGCCCTACACGTGCTCGATGACGATGCTGTTGATCTCGTTGGCGACGTCGTCAAAACGGTCGGCCACCTTTTCGAGGTGGTCGTAGATCTCGGCGCCGACGATAAAATCCATGGTGTTGGCGTTGCGGTGCTTGAGGAACAGTTCCTTGAGGCCGATGTCGTGCAAGTCGTCGACGCGGCCTTCCAGCTTGCCGAGCTCTTCCGTCATGGCCGTCAGCATCGTGACATTATCGCCGATCGCTTGCAGCAGCGGCACCGCGCGGCCGACCAGATTGGCGCACTCGACAAGCAGCGCGCCGATCTCGCGCATCGGCGGTTCGAACTGACGCACCTCGAACAGCACCACCGCCTTGGCGGTCTGCTGCATCTGATCGACGGCATCGTCCATCGACGTGATCAGGTTCTTGATGTCAACGCGGTCGAAAGGCGTGATGAAGGTCCTGCGCACCGCCGTCAGCACCTCGCGGGTGATGCCATCGGCGTCGCCCTCGAACTGGTTGACGCGTTGACAATAGACCGGCGTTTCCTCGCCGCCCTGCAGCATCCCCTGCAACGCCTGGGCACCCTGCACCGCGACCTGGGCATGGCGGGCGAAAAGGTCAAAGAACTTCTCTTCCCTGGGCAACAGAGCTCTGAACCAGCGTAACATCGCTATTCCCCGGCCATTCGGTTGGCGATCCCCGATCGGCGCATCAGCACCGTCATACGACCGGCGTGCCCCGCCTCAAGACCGCGCCGGCGTTCGGGCCACATGCCGGGCCAGGACCGCCCCGCCCCCGATGCGACAGGCCATCGACATGCGACGGCGCGTCATTGCGGTGTCATAAAACACTTCTGCGGACCCGGCGCAATCGCCCCGTTCGCGGCCGAACCCGCCGATCACAACATATGCACGGCGGACGTGACGATCGTCGGAGACCGACCCGATCGCGTCTCGCTCAGGAACTGAAGCCTGCCCGGACCGGCCGACAGCTATTGCTTTCAGGCGCACCGGGAAGGCCCGCTTGCGTCGAGAAATTCGTGAAAACAATATCATGGGGGCTCGCCCCTGATTTCGTCAGAGGCGGGAAGGCTCTGGTCCGAAACGCTCCTGTCATTCCGGCGTATGCAGGCCGGAACGACAGAGGAGGATCAGCTCGATCACAGCGAGCGTTTGAACAGCGCCGCGATTTCGCCGACGATGCCGCGGCGGAACGTCAGCACGCAGACCACGAAGATCACGCCCTGGATTACCGTCACCCACTGGCCGAAGCCGGCGAGATACTGCTGCATGGCGACGATGATGAAGGCGCCGACCACCGGGCCGAACACGGTGCCGAGACCGCCGATCAGGGCCATCAGCACGATTTCACCCGACATCGTCCAGTGCACGTCGGTGAGCGAGGCGTTTTGCGCCACGAACACCTTGAGCGAGCCGGCGAGGCCCGCCAGCGTTCCGGACAGGATGAAGGCCATCAACTTGTACTGGTCGGCCTTGTAGCCCAGCGACACCGCGCGCGGCTCGTTCTCGCGGATCGCCTTCAACACCTCGCCGAACGGCGAGTTGATGGTGCGGAAGATCAGCAGGAAGGCCAGCAGGAACGCGACGAGAATAACGTAGTACAGCGTCGTCGGCTTCGACAGGTCGAACAGACCGAACAGGACGCCCTGCGGAATCCCCTGGATACCGTCCTCGCCGTGCGTGAATGGCGTCTGCAAGTAGACGAAGAACACAAGCTGCGACAGCGCCAGCGTGAT
The DNA here is from genome assembly GCA_963204905.1 of Pseudomonadota bacterium. Taxonomy (GTDB): domain Bacteria; phylum Pseudomonadota; class Alphaproteobacteria; order Rhizobiales; family Xanthobacteraceae; genus 62-47. The sequence goes on along the minus strand of CAUJJN010000013.1, from coordinate 2,380 downwards.
CATCGCGAAATAGATGCCCTGACGACGGATCGAAATCCAGCCGGTGATAACTGCCAGCGCGCAAGCGCCGGCGGTGCCGATCACGATGCCGATCTCCGGCGACACGCCCCACACTTTCAGCGCATGGGCGGTGAAGTAACCGGCGGAGCCGAGGAACATGGCGTGGCCGAACGACAGCAAGCCGCCGTAGCCGATCAGCAGGTTGAAGGCGCAGGCGAACAGCGCGAAGCACAGCGCCTGCATGACGAAGAACGGATAGATGCCGGTGAACGGCACCGTCGCCAGCAGCGCCGCCATGATGACGAACGCCACCATTTCGTCGCGGATTCCGCGCCCCGAGGACGTGGGTGAGGAATTCTCGGTGATCACTGACATGTTAAGTCGCCCGCCCTGTCAATCCCGTCGGCTTCACCAGCAACACCAGCACCATCAGAACGAAGACCACGGTGTTGGAAGCCTCGGGGTAGAAATACTTGGTCAGTCCCTCGATTACGCCGAGCGCAAAACCGGTGATGATCGAGCCCTTAATCGAGCCCATGCCGCCGATCACCACCACCGCGAACACGACGATGATCAGGTCCGCGCCCATCAGCGGACGCACCTGATTGATCGGCGCCGACAGCACGCCGGCGAGCGCCGCGAGGCCGATGCCGAGACCGTAGGTCAGCGTGATCATGCGCGGCACGTTGATGCCGAACGCACGCACCAGATTGGGATTTTCAGTCGCGGCGCGCAGATAGGCGCCGAGCCGCGTGCGCTCGATCAGATACCAGGTGGCCAAACACACCACGAGGGAGAACACCACCACCCAGCCGCGATAGATCGGCAGGAACATGAAGCCGAGATTCATGCCACCCTGCAACTGCGAGGGAATGGCATACGGCAGCCCCGACGAGCCGAAGTAATTCTGGAACACGCCCTGGATGATCAGCGCGATGCCGAATGTGAGGAGCAGGCCGTAGAGGTGATCGAGCCCCGCCAGCCACTGCAGCAGCGTGCGTTCCAGCACCATGCCGAAGATGCCGACCGCGATCGGCGCGAGAACAAGCGCGTACCAGTAATTCAGCCCAAGACCGTTGAGCAGAAAGTACGCGCAGAACGCGCCCATCATATACAACGCGCCGTGCGCGAAGTTGATGATGTTGAGCATTCCGAAAATCACGGCCAGACCGAGACTCAACAGCGCGTAGAACGAGCCGTTGATCAATCCAACCAGAAGCTGGGCATAGAGAGCCTGCATAATCTTCCCGCCGACCTTTTGAAACTCTTTGAACCAATTCACCCGACGGCAAGCCGCCGGTCATTGAGGCCTTAGCCACGCATCCGCGAGGAAAGCCGCATCGCGCCCGGCGCCGCTCCACCGGTGCGCCCGCATGTGGCGCGCCCATGTATGGAATGTGTCATTCTGCTCGGCCTCCCCCTCTTGTCGCGCCTTGTTCCAGCCCGTCCGCGCACGCCGCCTGCATCCTGTCAGGCGCCCAGATATCAGACGCCCAGATAGGTGTGTAGCTTGTCCATGTTCGCCTCCAGTTCGGAATTGGCGAAACCGTCGATCACCTTGCCATGCTCGACGATGTAAAAACGATCCGCCACCGTGGATGCGAAACGGAAATTCTGCTCGACCAACAAGATGGTGAAACCTTCGGATTTCAACCGCTGAATGGTGCGGCCGATCTGCTGGATGATGACCGGCGCAAGGCCCTCGGTCGGCTCGTCCAGCATCAGGAACCGGGCGCCGGTGCGCAGGATGCGGGCGATCGCCAGCATCTGCTGCTCGCCGCCGGACAGCTTGGTGCCCTGGCTCGACGACAGCCGTTCCTTCAGGTTGGGAAACAGTTCGAAAATCTGTTCGTTCGACAGACCGCCGCCGCGCACCGTCGGCGGCAGCATCAGGTTCTCCAGCACGTTGAGGCTGGCGAAAATGCCGCGCTCTTCCGGGCAGATCGCGACGCCGAGACGCGCGATCCTGTCGGACGACAGCTTGATCATCTCATGGCCGTCAAACTTCACCGAACCGGTGCGCTTGCCGATCATGCCCATGATCGATTTCAGCGTCGACGTCTTGCCGGCGCCGTTGCGGCCGAGCAACGTCACGACCTCGCCGGTGCGAACATCGAAATTGACGCCGTGCAGAACGTGGGACTCGCCGTACCAGGCCTGCAGATCGCGGACCTCAAGCAGCGGGGCACCGCCCGCGGACTGCGCGGCAGGTTTCGGCGCCGTTACAACATCACTCATGGCCTGCCCCCAGATACGCTTCCTTGACCCGCTCGTCCTTGGTCAGGTCGGCATAGACACCCTCCGCCAGAACCTTGCCGCGCGTCAGCACGGTGATGGTATCCGACAGGTTGGCCACCACGTTGATGTTATGCTCGACCAT
>CAUJJN010000012.1 GCA_963204905.1 Pseudomonadota bacterium | reverse complement strand
CTTGTTGCCGAAGGCTTCAAGGAAGGCGAAGGGAAACTCTTGCGCGTCGAACGGCTGCTCGGCGAGTACGGATAAGGCCTCTTCAATCTCGACGGCGTTCATGCATTCCCCCGCTTTCCGTGGTCGATGCACGGAAAGGCTCGACCTTGATTTTCTTGGCCCGACGCATGACCTCGGCCAACTCGTAATCGAGTTGCCGCATCAGCCACTCACGGGCAGGTGTGCCGAACGCCTTTTCCAGCCGGACGGCCATCTCTGGGGAGATGCCCGACCTAGCGTTCAGCAAGTTGCTGAGGGTCTGCCTGTCCACCCCAAGAACCCGAGCAGCGTCGGTGACGCTCAATCCGTTCTTTTCAAGGCAATCCTGCCGGACTGTCGTTCCTGGGTGCATCGTCAGTGATTCTCATCAAGCCTTCGTGGGGGAACGCTATAGTGATAATCGACACTCGACAACCTGATTCATGCTGGTTGCTGCGATGATCCACGGTGACGAAACGCGATCTGGTGATGCAGGATCGACCGGAACGCCGAAAGTGCGTTAGAGTTGAGCGGAAATCATAGGGCTATAGCGTAAACGTAGTGATCATCACTATCGGTCGCGGCCCGCCACCCCATCGCTTTAGGTAATGGCTTCGGGTGGCAGGCCGCTGCCGCGGTAATCCCTCGGAGTGATTCACATGAATCGTAAGGAGCGACGCGCGGCCGCAACCACGGGCGCCACCGCAGCCGTGCTCGGAACCGGCAATGCGACGGGCCCCGGCGAGGCGCTGTTCCAACAGGCGCTGCAAGCACATCAGACCGGGCGCCTGCCCGATGCCGAACTGCTTTACCGCAACATTCTCGCGCTGACGCCCCGCCATTCCGGCGCCCTCAACTATCTCGGTGTCCTGCATCACCAGACCGGCCGAACCGAGAGCGCCATCGAGCTGATCCGGCAAGCGATCGCCGCCGATCGCAACAATGCGGAACCGCGCTACAGCCTCGGCCTGATCCAGGCCAGCCTCGGCCGCGACGCCGACGCCATCGTGCAGAATCAAAAGGCGCTCAAGCTCAACCCGCGTCATGCCGAAGCCCGCACCAATCTCGGACTTCTGTTGCTTCGTCAGGGTCGCACCCGCGAGGCAGCGGATCACCTGACGCAGGCCCTCGCGCTCAACCCGTCACAGCCGGCGTATGAGAACCTGGCGCAGGCGCTGTTGCAGGACGGACGCGCGGGCGAAGCGATCGATGTCGTTCTGCGCGGCCTGCGCGACGGCGATAGCGCCAATCTCAAGGCGATTTTCGTGATGATCGCGCGCGCCATCGATCCTGACGATGCTATTCGGCACGCCGGCTTCCGCGATGCGCTGGCGCGTGCGCTGACGGAACCGTGGTGCAGACCGCGCGATCTCGCACGGCTGTGCTCCATCGTTTTGCTGCGACAGCCCACGGTCGCGACCGTTCACGACGCGCGGGACGCCACCGATGCCGCCATCGGCAGCGACGATCCGTTGCTGCGCGCGTTGCTGACGTCGACGCCGGTGATGCACATCGATCTCGAACGACGGCTCACGACAGAACGGCGCGCGCTGCTCGATCGCTTCGGTTCAGACCCCGCCGCCGCGCCGAACGATCCGCTGGGCTTTGCCGAGGCGCTGGCGCGGCAGTGCTTCATCAACGAGTATGTGTTCGCGATCTCCGATGATGAGCAGCGCAAGGTGGACGCGCTCAACGATGCGGTATCGGCGCGGCTTGCAACCGGCGAACCGGTGGCGCCGATGGCGCTCGCGCTCAGCGCCGCCTACGCCCCGCTCCACATGCTGGCCGGCAGCGAGCAACTCGCGGCGGCAGCCGATATGCATCCGCTCGGCGCGCTGATCACGCAGCAAATCCGCGAACCCCACATGGAGCGCGATATCCGCGCGACGATTCCAGCATTGACGCCGATCACCGACGCGGTGTCGACGGCAGTTCGCGCGCAGTACGAGGAACACCCCTACCCGCGCTGGACCACACACGTCGCGAACCGGCCGCCGCTCGGCGTCGATCACTACATCCGCGCCCGCTTCCCCGCTGCGCCCTATCGCAGCATCGGCGCGCGCCCGGTCGATCTGCTGGTCGCCGGTTGTGGCACTGGAATGCACGCCATCGAGCGCGTCCTGGAGTTTCAGCCGAACCGGACGCTGGCGATCGATCTCAGCACGAGCAGCCTGAGCTACGCGATCCGCAAGAGCCGCGAGGCCGGGCTGACCACGATCGCGTTCGCGCAGGCCGACATTCTCGCGCTGCCGACGCTCGGGCGCACATTTGACGTCATCGACGCCAGCGGCGTGCTGCATCACATGGGCGATCCGTTGCTGGGATGGCGGACGCTGGCGGGCCTGTTGCCCCCCGGCGGACTGATGCATGTCGCGCTGTACAGCGCGGCGGCGCGACGGGAGATCAGCGCGGTACGCGAGATGGTGTCGGACGCCGGATGGGCCCCGACGCCCGCCGGCTTGCGCGCGCTGCGTCAGATGATCGTCGACCGGGAATCGACCGATCCACTGCGGCGCATCGCCGACTTCCCCGACTTCTTCAGCACCAGCGAATGCCGCGACCTGCTGATGCACGTTCAGGAGCATCAGTTCAGCCTGCCGGAGATCGCCGCGTTCCTCGACGCCGAAGGATTCGACCTGTTGGGTTTCGAGACCCGGGCCGAAGCGGGCTATCGGCGACGCTTCCCTAACGATCCGTCAGCGACCAATCTCGCCAACTGGGCCGAATTCGAAGCCGAGCATCCCGCGACCTTCGCCGAGATGTATCAATTCTGGATTCAGAAGCGCCCCAGCCCCGCCGCCTGATCCGTTCGCCGGACGGAAAACCGTCCGCCTTACTGCATCGCGATCCAGGCGCGGGCATCGCGCTGCGCGGTGGCGATCTCGACGTCCGACATCATCTCCGCGACCTCTCGCCGCAACTGCATCGCATCGACGCGCCCCTTGAGCGCGGCGAGGTTGAACCACTTGTGCGCGGCGACCAGATCGACCAGGCCACCCCGCCCGCTCGCCCAGTACAATCCACGCTCAAACAACACGTCCGGAATCGCGGTGTTGTTGACCGGCTTCGCTGCGTCCAGATCGATCGTTCCCTGAAACATGACCTTTGACCTTTTTGTTGGTAGCCGCCCTGCTCCGAGCGCGGCCTCCTGTCCAATCCTTCGACACCATTCCCAACCGCCGTTGTCCGGCGTGTTGGGGTGACTATGACCGGTCAAATTTGAAGGGCAGTTTAAGCATCGCGATGAACGGAATCTGAATGCCGCAATCGGCCGTTCGCGGAGGAATCGCGGAAATGCCCGTCGTTCGCGGACTTTCCGGATTCCTGAATCGCCGGTTTACCGTGGCGCTTGGCAAACCGATAACCATCGCACCAAAGCGCGGCAAAACCCGACGTCACCAAAGCGATGCGACGGGCGGCGACAAGGACGGACGATGTGAGGACGATGCGGTGGGGAAGCCGGGGCGCTGTGAGGCGCGCAGCAAGGCGCGCGAGGGACACCCGGCAAAAAAACGAGGGCGTCGGCGAACACGTCAGGGGCGAAGTCGAGCGTGGTGGAACCACGCGTGACTGTGGAGACGGTATCTCCACGCCATATGAAGAATGCTCCGTTGCCGAACCATCCTTCCGCCGGATCGTCCATCGGGCACGATGTGCCCTGCTGTTCGATCCGACCGGCTGACCTGATGTCTCGCCGACACCCTCTTTCGTCGACCAGAGCTTCCAACCGGATCCGCTTCGCAGCGGAGGGCAAACTGGCGGCTCGTGTGACGTCGCCGGCAAAGTCCGCCGGCAATTCTTCCAGAAGAAAACTTACTTCTTCTTGGCGGTCTTCTTCTTGGCGACCTTGCGAGTGGTCTTCTTCGCGGTCTTCTTCGCGGCGGTCTTGGTCGCCTTCTTGACCTTCTTCACAGTCTTCTTGGCTTTCGCCTTCTTCGCCTTCTTAGCCATGTTGCCCTCCTAATTAGTGAGATGGCTTGATCGCTGCGTGCACTCGGGAATCGAAATGCACTTCATCCCGCATACACCAACAGATGCGAAAAAACAGCGTCCTGCTTAAGGAAGTGTTGATGAAGCGGTGGCAGCGCCACACCCGCGTCGCGACCGACAACTCCAAAGACGGCGTTGCGCGCGATGCAAGTAGTGCCCGCGAAATCTACGTCGGTGAATGTCAAGGTTGCAGGAAACGCTTGTACTACAGATGGATTCGCAATTTGCTTTGAAAAATTTTCACGCACGATGCCATTCGATGCGACTCATCGGGATTGCTCAAAACGCCGCGCGCGGACTCTGAGTCGCGATTTTTGGCAAAAAAAATATTTTCAGCGGTGTGGACGTTCCGGCGCTTCGCGGTTTCTCAAACGCGAATTTTTTGCCAGCACTCCGCGCTGATTCGCGGTCGCGATTTTTCCGATCGGCCGTCGCCGTGTCCGACACGACGTCAGTTCATCGCACCGGCGACGACGAAATTTTTGCTCCGCGGAGGTCGTCGCGACAGCTCGCCGGCGCCGCGCCGCGATCGATCCGGCGACGCAAAACGGACGCCACCACGCACGCGCGATCCTCGTGCGCGGCGGCGAGCGTCGCAGATTACAAACCGAGCTTGCTCTTGATGAGATCGTTGACAGCCTGCGGGTTCGCCTTGCCGCCGGACGCCTTCATCACCTGACCGACGAACCAGCCGGCGAGCGCGGGCTTGGCTAGCGCCTGCGCCACCTTGTCGGGATTGGCGGCGACGATCTCGTCGACGATCTTTTCGATCGCACCGGTGTCGGTGACCTGCTTCATGCCGCGCGCTTCCACCACCGCACGCGGATCGCCGCCTTCGTTCCAGACGATCTCGAACAGATCCTTGGCGATCTTTCCGGAGATCGTGCCCTCGCCAATCAGATCGACGATGGCGGCGAGTTGCGCCGACGACACCGGCGACGCGGCGATGTCCTTGCCTTCCTTGTTGAGGCGGCCGAACAGCTCGTTGATCACCCAGTTGGCGGCGAGCTTGCCGTCGCGCGCCTTGTCGGCGAGCGCCGTCAATACGGCTTCGTAGAAGTCGGCGCTCTCGCGCTCGCTCACAAGCACAGCGGCGTCGTAGGGCGTCAGCGCGAATTCTCCGATGAACCGCGCCTTCTTCTGGTCCGGCAGTTCCGGCAACGCGGCCGCGAGTTCATCCACGAAGGCTTGCGAGAACTCCAGCGGCAGCAGATCGGGATCAGGGAAGTAGCGATAGTCGTGCGCTTCTTCCTTCGAGCGCATCGAGCGTGTTTCGCCCTTGCCGGGGTCGAACAATCGGGTTTCCTGATCGATGCTGCCACCGTCTTCAAGGATTCCGATTTGACGCCGCGCTTCGTACTCGATCGCCTGGCCGATGAAGCGGATCGAGTTGACGTTCTTGATCTCGCAGCGGGTGCCGAACGGCTCGCCCGGCCGGCGCACAGAGACATTGACGTCGGCGCGCAGGCTGCCCTTCTCCATGTCGCCGTCGCAGGTGCCGAGGTAGCGCAGGATGGTGCGCAACTTGCTGACATACGCTTTCGCCTGCTCGGACGAGCGGATGTCCGGCTTGGAAACAATCTCCATCAGCGCGACGCCGGAACGGTTGAGATCGACGTAGGACAACGTCGGGTGCTGGTCGTGCAGCAACTTCCCGGCGTCCTGTTCCAGATGCAGCCGTTCGATGCCGACGGTGACGCTGTCGCCGTCGTCGAGATCGACATGGACCTCGCCCTCGCCGACCACCGGCGACTTGTACTGGCTGATCTGATAGCCCTGCGGCAGGTCCGGATAGAAATAATTTTTCCGATCGAACACCGAGCGCAGGTTGATCTTCGCCTTGAGGCCGAGGCCGGTGCGCACCGCCTGCTTCACCGCCTCCTCGTTGATCACCGGCAACATGCCCGGCATCGCGGCGTCGACCAGCGAGACGTGCGCGTTCGGGTCGCCGCCGAACTGCGTCGCAGCGCCGGAGAACAGCTTGGAGTTGGAGGTGACCTGGGCGTGGACTTCCAGCCCGATCACCATTTCCCAATCGCTGGTGGCGCCCTTGATGAGCTTCGCGGATTTGACAGGTGCGTTCATGAGACGGGTTCTACAATGATCGGCGGGGCGAGAAAACCCCGGTCACCCCGGGATCGTCATTGCGGGAAGCGACGCGACGAAGCAATCCAGGCGCCGCGACGGAGGACGGGATTGCTTCGCTTCGCTCGCAATGACTGACGATAAGGACTGACGGCAAGAACTACATACTTTTCAGGAAATCCCGCAGCGCCGGATTGATGCGAAGGGCGTCGCGCCCCGCCTCGATCACGTCATCCACCTGCTGCTGCGGCAAGTTAAACCGGGTCGGCACGTTGCCGAGTGTGGCGGCGCGCGCCGGGTCGAGCTGATCGAAACCGAGCCGCCCCATGAAGAATTTCAAGTCGCGGCAATTCCAGTTGGCAGGCGCGCCATAGCGCTTGCGATCCGCCGCCGACAGACCGCAGCGCCATTTGATCAGCGCGTTCTGCCAGTCCGACATGGTCCGCTCGAAAGCGGTGTAACTGGCGCCGACGCTGGCATCGATGGTGGTATCGATCGCCGCCTTGACCAGATCGATGCCGGTCGGGCCTTCCGCGCTCTGCACCCAATTGCCCGACAGGCCAGCCTTTGCATCGACCACCAGGAACATCGAGCGCCGCAGCTTCACCGCCTGTTGCGGCGTCAGCGGCCCATAGGGCGTATTCGACGATTCCCGCGAAATGGTGAAACCCGCGAGGCCGTAATTGTCCACGAGGCCGCCGTCGAGAAGTTTGATGTACGGCACCTTGCCCTCGCGATAGCGCAGGATGGCGCTGGCGAACGAGCGCAGCATCGGCGAGGCATTGCGGTCGGCGGCCGAGCGCGTGATCCACGACGGCAGCGGATCGGTGCAGGTGTCGGGATAGGCCTTGACCACGATCGGCGCGAACGCGACCGGCACCGCGGCGGACGCCGCCACCGCATTCGAGAGCGGAAACTTGGTCAGATCGCTACAGATCGCGGTGAACGAGGTGGCGCCGAACACGAACGGCACGCGGTTATAGATATCCGAGGCGTTGATCCAGACGCGTGGCGCGCCGACCTCGCGAAACTGCCCGTAGGTTGCACCGTGGAACAGGTTGCGGTCGAGCCACTGGGTGAAGCCCTGCTGGTCGTTGATGCCGCCGCCCAGCGCGCGGCCCATGGTCGCCAGCGATAGCGTGGTGTCCAGCCCCGCTTCCGCATTCTGCAACAGGAACCGCTCGCGGAAATCCGTCAGCGCCGCCTTCTTCTTCAACCCATAATAGGCGGCGGTCACCGAGCCGCCCGACACACCGGAAATGAAATCCAGGCGATCAAGCAGCTTGTCGCTGGCGTGCGGCACCGCGATCTGATCAAACTCCGACAGCACACCGAAGGAAAACGCCGCCGCACGCGTCCCGCCGCCGGAGAACGCTAACCCGATCAGCAAGTCATCGTTGTCGGCCGCCTCTTCCTTGAAGTTGAGGTGAAGTTGATCGACCACGCTGCCGTGCGCGGGCTCATTGACAGGCGTGTTGTGCACCGAGGCGCATCCGCCCAGCCACAAGCTCATCATGATCGCGCTCAGACATCCCGACCACCGCATGATCGACCGCCCTCCATTGCGGCGGTTATCGCCCGAAGGCGGTTAACTGGTGAACAAGATGGCAGCATCGTGGCAACCGCAAGGCCATCATGGTTAATCCTGCGCCGACGGTTCGGCTGCGTTTCGACAAATTCAGCGAACGATAAGTTCCGTCATTGCGAGGAGCGAAGCCACGAAGCAATCCAGTCCTTGCCCTGGCCCTCTGGATTGCTTCGCTTCGCTCGCAATGACGGAGCGTTATTGGTGACGACCAATCCTAACCCCACCACCGGGCCGGCGTGAAATGCCCGGCGGCCTGCTCGATCACCTCGCCGAGCGAGAACAGCGTCTCCTCGTCGAACGGGCGGCCGACCAGTTGCAGGCCGAGCGGCAAACCCTGGGCGTCCTTGCCGCCGGGTACCGCGATGCCCGGCAAGCCCGCCATGTTCACGGTGACGGTGAAGATGTCGTTGAGGTACATCTCGATCGGATCGGCGCCGGTCTTCTCGCCGATGCCGAAGGCGGCCGACGGCGTCGCCGGCGTCAGGATGGCGTGAACGCCCTGCGCGAAGCAGTCCTCAAAATCCTTCTTGATCAACGTCCGCACTTTCTGCGCGCGCAGATAATAGGCGTCGTAGTAGCCGGCGGAGAGAACATAGGTGCCGATCATCACGCGGCGCTTCACCTCGGGGCCGAATCCGGCCGCGCGGGTGTTCTCGTACATCTCGACGATGTTGTTCCCATCGACGCGCGCGCCGTAGCGCACGCCGTCGTAACGCGCGAGGTTGGACGAGGCTTCCGCCGGCGCCACAATATAATAGGCCGGCAACGCGTATCGGGTGTGCGGCAGCGACACCTCGACCAGTTCGGCGCCGGCCGCCTTCAGCCACTCCGCGCCTTGCGACCAAAGCCGGTCGATCTCGGCGGACATGCCGTCGAGGCGATATTCCTTCGGAATGCCGATGCGCAGGCCTTTCACCGATTTCCCGACCGCGGCCTCATAGTCCGGCACGGCGCGATCGACCGAGGTGGTGTCCTTCGGATCGTACCCCGCCATCGATCGCAAGAGGATCGCGGTGTCGCGCACGGTGCGCGCGAACGGCCCGGCCTGATCGAGCGAGGATGCGAACGCCACGATGCCCCAGCGCGAGCAGCGGCCATAGGTCGGCTTGATGCCGACGATGCCGGTGAAGGCCGCCGGCTGGCGGATCGAGCCGCCGGTGTCGGTGCCGGTCGCGCCGAGACATAGCCCCGCCGCCACCGCCGACGCGGAGCCGCCGGACGAGCCGCCCGGCACCAGTTTCGCGTCCGAGCCATCACGCCGCCACGGATTGATCACCGGGCCGAAGCACGAGGTCTCGTTGGACGAACCCATGGCGAACTCGTCGTTGTTGAGCTTGCCGAGCATCACCGCGCCGTCGCGCCAGAGCTGCGTGGTCACGGTGGATTCGTAAGGCGGCTTGAAGTCGCCGAGGATCTTCGAGCATGCGGTGGTGCGCACGCCGTTGGTCGCGAACAGGTCCTTGATGCCGAGCGGAATGCCGGCGAGCGGGCCGCCCCCGCCGTTGGCGATCGTCGCGTCGGCATCGCGCGCCATCGCGCGCGCCTGCTCCGGCGTCTCCAGCACATAAGCGTTGAGCGCACGCGCACGCTCCATCGCCGCAAGATGCGCGTCGGTGAGTTCGACCGAGGTGAACGTCTTGCGCGCGAGGCCGTCGCGCGCCTCGGCCAGAGTCAGCGAAGTCAGGTCCGTCATTTATCAACCGGGCTGCAAAAGAAAGGAGAGAGCGTCTTGTCGTTGGCCGGATCGTCGCGGCGCGGCTGCTTCTTGGCGGATTGCTCCATCGCATCGAGCACCGCGTCCATCGCCTTGTCGGGATCGGCCTCCTCGCCCTGACGCCGCATGGCATCGAGATAGGTCATGTAAGCCTGATAGGCTTTCTCGTCATCGCACAGCAGACACATCGGACTGGTCTCCCGCTTTATTCGACCACCTTGGGAACGACGAAAAAATCATCTTCGCGCGCCGGTGCGTTGGCGATCACGGCGGCGGCGATCTCGCCGTCATTGACGACATCAGCACGCTTCTTCATTTCCATTGGCGTCACCGATGTCATCGGCTCGACGCCCTCGACATCGACCTCCGACAGTTGCTCGACGAAAGCGAGGATCGCGTTCAGTTCGCCTTGCAGGTGCGGAACCTCGGCATCGGTGACCGCAATCCGCGCGAGATGCGCGATGCGGCGGACGGTGGCGGCGTCGACGGACATTATATAGGGGCCTTTCGGGCGGTCAGGAATGCATCAATGCCCTAAGGCGCGATGGCGACCAGCCGACGCTATAGCAGACAGCCCTTTCGCGCCGCAACCACGGCACGCCCGCGTCCGATCAGGCGGACAGTGCGCGCAGCCGCCGCAAGGCGTCCTCGGCTAGCGCGCGAACAAGCTCCTCCGCCGGCAGTTCGCGACCGAGCGCGACCGCCTGCCCGGCCCACAGGTTGGTGAAATCGGAACTCCCGGTCTTTTCCGCCGCCGCCTTGAGCGGCCCGAATGCTGCCGACGCATGGGGAAATCCCGGACCTTCCGCCGTCACCGGTCCCAGTTCGCGCATCGCCCGGTTGACGATGCCGCGCGCGGCGCGTCCGGTCATCACATTGGTGATGGCGGTGGAGCCGTCGTCGCCTTTCGCCAGACTGCTGCGGATGATGGCGTTGACCTTGGATTCCGGAGTGCGCAGAAACGCCGTGCCGATCTGCACGCCTGCGGCGCCGAGCGCGAACGCCGCCGCGATGCCCCGCCCATCGGCGATGCCGCCGGCGGCGATCACCGGCACCCGCACCGCATCCGCCATCTGCGGCACCAGCGCGAAGGTCCCGGGCTGGGTGGCGATATCGTCGGTGAGGAACATGCTGCGATGGCCGCCCGATTCCGCGCCCTGCGCGATGACCGCATCGACGCCCCGCTCCGCCAGCCACACCGCCTCCTTGACGATGGTGGCGGAGGCGATGACGACGCAGCCGGCATCCTTGACACGCCGGAGCAGGCTCGCCTCCGGCAGGCCGAAGTGGAAGCTGACGACTTCCGGCCTCACGTCTTCCACCACCTCGCACATCGCGGCATCGAACGGTGCGCGCGCGGCCGAGGGCAACGGCATCGCAGGGTCGAGTTGCAACTCTTTATAATAAGGCGCGAGACGTTCGCGCCACGCCGCCACTTTCGTCGGCTCCGGCACTGTCGGCGTGTGGGCGAAGAAATTCATCGACACTGGCGCGGACACCTGCTGGCGCACGATGTTGACCTGCTCGCGCGCCTTCTCCGGCGACAGCATGGCGCAAGGCAAGGCGCAGAGCGCGCCGGCCTTGGCGGCCGCGATCGCCAGCTCGGTATCCATCGCGCCGGCCATCGGCGCCTGAAAGATGGGAAGATCGATCTTGAAGAGATCGAGAAGTCGGCGGTCGGGCCACATAGCAAGACTCGTTGATGTTGATCAGGTTGATGTTCACCTAGCACGATGGACGAGGCGTTCGAATACGGCGTTCGGCTATATGCGCGCGATCATCGCCCCTCCGACGATCGCTCGCTCAGCCCGAGCGCAACGCTGCTGCCGACCAGCGCAAGCGCGGCGACAACGCTCGGGATCATCAACCCGCTTTCATGAAAGAAACCAACGGTGATCGGCCCCACGATCTGGCCCACTGCGAGCGCTGTGGTGATCATGGCAATGAGGCGTGCCGCGTGCCCTCCTTCGAGACGCCGCGCCTCCTGTATCCCGGCCACCGTGATGGTCACGAACGTACCGCCGACGCAGAGAGCCGAAACCATCAGCCCGAACAGATTGGCCGCCACGACAGGAATAATGACGCCGACCGCCAGCACAAGCTGACCGCAGATCCAGATCCGGCGCGGCGAAAGCCTCGTCAGATAGCTCGACGCGACCGCGGAGGTCGCGGCGGCGACGCCGAACACCGGCCATATCCAGCCGAAGACGGTAGGATTGGTGATGACGTCCCGCGCCAGAGCCGGCAGATAAGTCGCCGGAATGATGTAGCCGTAACCGAACGCGCTATAGCAAAGCACGCAGAGCCATGCCTGACCGGACAGCGGGCGGCGCTCCGCTTCGTCTCCGGATACAGGCAGTTCGGATTTGCCCGACAACAGACGCCACAGAATTGCGGTGAAGACCGTTGCGATCAGGCCAAACAGGATCCATGTCGCGCGCGAACCCAGCGCCGCCGCGCCGGCCGCGAGGCTGAGCAGGCCGGAAAGACTAATTCCGATGCCGACGCCGGAAAAGACGCGCCCCGGCCACGCCGGCTTGCCTCCCCGCACGAGGATCGGCATGACCCAGGCCGACACGCCCACCAGAACAAACGCGCTCGCAACACCGGCGAGGAATCGCTGCGCCAGCCAAAACACGAAGTTGCTCGTCAGCCCCATGCCGAGGGTGAACGCCGCGGTCGACAACAGCCCCCACAGGATCGCGCGCCGCGGCCTAATCTGCACGACCATGCAGATGCCGGCCCCGGCCAGATAACCGATATAATTCGCGGTCGCGAGCCAGCTTCCCTGCGCCAGGTTCAGGCCGGCGTCCTGCTGCATCATCGGCAGCAGCGGGGTGAAAGCGAAGCGGCCGATTCCCATCGCCACCGCCAAACCGATCATCCCGGTCAACAAAGCGGTCATGACGGTGGGCAGCTTGAGTGGTGGGGTTGGCGACATGACTCTCAGGGGAATGGCGAGAAGAATTCCGCACGAATAATGGCAACGGCGACGTCGCGATGAAAGGACTTGAATCTGCCGCCGGAAAACATACGCTGGTTGCCTCTTTATTGAAAATGAATAATTGAAAATATGTCATTCTGTATTTGAGAATACAGCGTGGAGCTGCCCGGATGAATTTCTCGGACTTGCAGATCTTCAAGGCAGTCGTCGATGAAGGCGGCATCACCAGAGCCGCGCGCAAACTGCGCCGCGTGCCCTCCAATATCACGATGCGCATCAAGCAGCTGGAGGCGGACGTCGGGACGCCGCTTTTTCACCGCAGCCGCCAGCGTCTGCACTTGGCGCCGAACGGCGAACTTCTGTTGAGTTATGCGACCCGTCTGATCGATTTGTCCGAGGAAGCCCGTCATGCCGTCGCCGGCACGTCGCCGCGCGGCCTGCTCAAGCTCGGCGCGCTGGAAAGCACGGCTGCGAGCCGCCTGCCGGCGGTCCTCGCGGGTTTACATCGCCGCCATCCCGATGTCCACATCGAGCTCACGACAGGCACCAACGATGCCCTCGTCACCGCGTTGGTCGAGCGGCGGCTTGATGCCGCGTTCACCGCGGAATTGCCTCCAGCGCGGGAGTTCGAGCATTTGCAGGTTTTCCCCGAGCGCCTCGTTGTGATTTCAAGCATCGACGATCCGCCGATCAACAAGCCCCGTGACGCCGAGGGCCGGAGTCTGATCGCTTTCCCCAATGGCTGCGCCTATCGCCGCGCGCTGCACCGCTGGTTGAAACGCGACAGTCTGGGCGGCTTGCGCGTCCTGGAAATGAATTCGTATCACGCCATCGTGGCCTGCGTTGCGGCTGGCGCTGGCATCGCCATGATCCCGGAAACGGTGCTTGCGGCGATGCCGCAAGTCCGCATCCGCCGAAATCCGATCCCTCGTGCGTTAAGCGACATCGTGACACCCCTGATCTGGCGCAAGGGCGAGATTTCACCTTCCGTCCTCGCGCTTCGTATGCTCATGGCCGAAACGACAGGGAAGACGCGGCCGAGCAGCCGGCGCCCACGTGAAACGAGCGCTCCATAGCATCGACGTGAATCACCTCCACCGATCTTGATGCTTTGTCACGCCTGCCAGAGCCGTGATATGCAACGCCATGACAGCACCGATCCTGCCCCTCACTGAAGCGGCTTCTCACTGGCCGGCGCGTGGCGCGCTGATCGGCCTCGATCTCGGCACCAAGACCATCGGAGTCTCGGTGTCCGATCCCGACCGCAAGCTCGCCACCGGCGTCGAAACCTTGAAACGAACGGCGTTCACCGCCGACGCCGCGCGACTGATCGCGCTGGCGCAGGCGCGCAACGCGGTCGGCTTCGTGCTCGGCCTGCCGATCAACATGGACGGCAGCGAAGGGCCGCGCGCCCAATCGACCCGGGCCTTTGCGCGCAATTTCTCCCGTCTCACCGATCTGCCGATCGGATTGTGGGACGAGCGCTTGTCGACCGCGGCGGTGGAACGCGAACTGATCGCCGCGGACGCCAGCCGCGCCAAACGCGCCAAAGTCATCGATGAGCACGCCGCGATCTTCATCCTGCAAGGCGCGCTGGACCGCCTAGTCGCCTTCCACCGCTGAAGCCTCGCCGCTGTTCATCGCGTTCGATCGTGATCGTCGCTTACGGATGGGACGCCAGCCACATCGTCTGGATGGTGGCGGCAAGGTTGTTGAGGCCGTGCAGAATAATGGTCAGCCAGGTCGAGCCGGTGCGGTAGCGCAGATAGCCGAACAACAGGCCGATGGTCATGATCTCGCCGAAGAAGAACCAGTCGTATTGCAAGTGCATCGCCGTCCACACCAGCGACGACAGCACGATGGCGCCGAACGGCCGCAGAAACGACTCCGACCAGCCGCGATAAAGGAATCCGCGCGCAAAAAACTCCTCGGTCAGCGGCGCGGCGACACAGAAGGCGATCAGCAACAGCCAAAG
The DNA here is from genome assembly GCA_963204905.1 of Pseudomonadota bacterium. Taxonomy (GTDB): domain Bacteria; phylum Pseudomonadota; class Alphaproteobacteria; order Rhizobiales; family Xanthobacteraceae; genus 62-47. The sequence continues at coordinate 3,817 of CAUJJN010000012.1, read as the reverse complement.
CGCGTTGTCGCCCTCGGCCGATTTCAGCACTTCAACCATGAAGGTGGCCGTCACTTCGCGGCCGATGGCTTTGGCCAGCAGATCCCACGCTGCGACCAGCGCGACAAGGGCCGCGAGTCCGACAAGGAACTGACGCCACGTCGGCCAACGCAGTGCGAGATAATCGGCGAACCGCGCGCCGATCGGACGCGTCGCGATCCAGATCGCCAGCATCACCGCCGGCAGCCCCATGATCACCGACATCGAGAGCGTGACGCCGTTGCCGGCCATCGCGGTGATCCGCGCGATGTCAAAATCGCCGCCGTTCCGCCACAGCAAATAGCCGACCACCGCCAGTTGCCCGGTGAACATCGCAACGAAGATAAACAGCCCCCACAGGCTCGTGCCGATGAACTTCCATACCCGTCGCGGTGGAAGCGGCGGCGGCAAAGTCTCTGTTTCAAGCGTGCTCATGAGGCCAATGTGGTGAGGAATGATTACCAAACCGTGGTCGGACAGCGGAGAACAAGTACCAGCCGCTATTGCGAGGCGCGTGAGCACGAAGCAATCCAGTCCGCGCTTCGTGGCTTTCTGGATTGCTTCGCTCCGCTCGCAATGACGAAAGGCGACACTCTCTCAACTCACGCCAGCGCGCGGTCCAGCAGGCGGCGGCTGGCGTCGGCGCCGAGGTCCGCGGCGCCGTAGAGATTGCCGTGCGACGCGCCAAGCCGCGTCGCGGCGAACAGTTCGGCGCTCGAAGGCGATACCTCCTGAAGCGCCGCCGCCGCCGCGAGCAGCGCCAGCCGCTCCACCGCGATCCGCGCCACACGCTCGATATCCGGACGGCGGAACGCCCTGGCGACGAAGCCCAGCGTCTCCTTCGCGCCCGGCAGGTCGCCGGCCTGCGCGGCGAGATGCGTCATCACCACCTCCGCCCCCTCGGCCTCACGCGACAGCGCGCGCAGCACGTCGAGACACATGACGTTGCCGGAGCCTTCCCAGATCGCGTTGACCGGCGACTCGCGATAATGCCGCGCCAGGATGCCTTCCTCGATATAGCCGTTGCCGCCGAGGCACTCCATCGCCTCGTAGAGAAATCCCGGCGCGCTCTTACAGGTCCAGTATTTCACCACCGGCGTCAGCAGCCGCATGTAGGCGGCTTCGACCGGATCGAACGGCGCGCGATCGAAGGCGCGGCACAGCCGCATCACCAGCGCGGTGGAAGCCTCGACATGCAACGCCATGTCGGCAAGCACGCTCTGCATCAACGGCTGATCGGCGAGATGCTTCTGGAATACGCTGCGATGGCGGGTGTGATTGATGGCGTGCGCCAATCCCGAACGCATCAGGCCGACCGACGACAGCGCGCAGTCCTGCCGCGTCAGCGATACCATCTCGATGATGGTGCGCACGCCGCGCCCCTCCTCGCCGAGCCGCAACGCATAAGCGTTGTCGAATTCGACCTCCGACGACGCATTCGAACGATTGCCGAGCTTGTCCTTGAGGCGCTGGAAGCGGATGCCGTTGACCGAGCCGTCCGGCGCGAAGCGCGGCATGAAGAAACAGGTCAGCCCGTCGTCCGCCTGCGCCAGCACCAGGAAGGCGTCGCACATCGGCGCCGACATGAACCATTTGTGGCCGGTGACGCGATAGGCATCGCCGTCGCGCGCCGCGCGGGTGATGTTGGCGCGCACATCGGTGCCGCCCTGCCGCTCGGTCATCCCCATGCCCATGGTCATGCCGCGCTTGGTCCACCATGGCGCGAAGGCCGGGTCGTAACTGCGGGTGCCGAGCACCGGCATCACCCTGGCCTTGAGCGCGGGATCGGCCCCGAGCGCGCCGACCGCCGCGCGCGTCATGGTGATCGGGCACAGGTGCCCCGACTCCACCTGCGCGACGATGAACAATCGCGCGCCGCGCACCACTTCCGATGCGCCGCCCGCAGCCTCGCCCGTCGCCGTCCATGTCGAATTGTGAATGCCGGCGTGCGCGCTGTGCGCCATCAGTTCGTGATAGGCCGGATGGAATTCGACCTGATCGCGCCGGAAGCCCCGCGCATCGAACGTCTTCAGTTTCGGCGTGTTTTCGTTGGCGAGACGGCCGCGCTCGCTCATCGCCGCCGATCCCCAGTGCCTGCCGAATTCGGTCAAATCGCGCACCGCATCCGCGCCGCCATTGGCCGTCACCGCTTCCACCAGCGGGCGGTCCTGCGCGAACAGATTGACGTCCTCGAACGGCGGCGACTGGTTGAACACATCGGTGCGGGCGGAGGAAGCGGACGACATCATAAACTCCCGGCTTCTGAGCGGTGCGGATAACCAGACATCCGCCGATTTCAGGCGCGGCGCAAGGTGCGGAAAAACGTCGCAACATGACTTTTTTCGGAACCAGCCCGATCACGCTGGTGTTGTCTCCCCGCAACCAAGCGGAGTCGTCATGCAGTTCAGGTCCATTCTCACAGCGGCGCTGTCCGCGCTGGTCGTGAGCACCGGCGCCGCGATGGCGCAGAGCACGATCAACCCCACCACCAGCGACCAGCCCGCAGCCAAGCAATCCGCGCCCGCCGAGTCGCCGCAAGCATCGGGGCATGATGCGCAGTCGGGGCAGCCGGAAACCGGCCCCAACGCCAAGCAGACCAAGGGCAAGGCCAGCGACGGATACAAGGACGCGCACGACAAGAACAAGAAGTGAGAAGTCCACCGTCCCGGCAGAAAACCCTTGTTGTCATGCGCGGACTTGATCCGCGCATCCATCTCTTGAAAAGATGGATTGCCGGGTCAAAGCCCGGCAATGACATCGCGGCGAGCGGCTCCCTCAAAAGCCGTCAGCGCGGCTTGATCAGGAAATCGTAGGCCTCGCGCCTCGTTCCCGGCTGCGAGAAATGCCACCATTCGAGACGATAATTGATGAAGCCGTGGCGCGCCATCGCCGCCACCAGCATATCCCGCCAGCGGCGCTGCTGCGCCGTGATCGCGGACGAAGCGGTATGGGCGCGTTCATCCGAGCAGTCGTAGCCGGTGCCCATGTCGACGCTGTTGTCCGGCGCGCGGCGTGACGCCTCCGCCGTGCAGTCGCCATAGTCGGCACGCGGATCGAACCGCGCCACCGGCTTCGACGGCAGTTGCACCAGCGTCAGGTCCACCGCGTTGCCGGTGGAGTGGCCCGACCGCCGCGCGATGTAACCGAGACGAAAGAGATCCGCTTTCCGCATCTTCGGATTGTAGCGATGCTGCGCGGGCGTCTCGTTGCCGTCCTGCGCCCAGGCATACATGTCGTCCACCGCGCGTTGCGGCCGATAGCAATCATAGACTTTCAACGACAACCCGCGCGGCTTCAAATCCTGCTGCACCTGCTTGAGCGCAAGGCCAACTGTGCGGGTCACGATGCATTCGCCGGCCTCGTATCCGTCGAGCACGCGGCCGACGAAATTGTTGGCGGTGGCGTAACGCATGTCCTGCACGATCGTCGGATCGAGGTCGCGCAGATAGACAAACCCGCCCGGCAGCCCCTGCGCCATCGCCGCAGCGCCGGGAAATCCGGATAGCCCCGTCACCACAAGCACCACCAGCCACCGCGCAAGCCGATACGTCATCCCGAACATCTCTCGCTCAACCATCGGTTCCGGCCAATTTAACTGCCCTGCCCCACCAGAAACGTCCGGATTAACTCATCCCCCATGGTTCTGGGGGATAACCCGCCGGAGGCGAAAACGGCCTTGCCCCCCCATGCCGCAATGCCTATAGCTCTTGCTTTAATGACCCCCGCCGCAAAATCCAGTTTCGTCCTCCGCCACCGGCATCTGCTGGGGATCGAGGGCCTTTCCGCGTCCGACATCACC
>CAUJJN010000011.1 GCA_963204905.1 Pseudomonadota bacterium | reverse complement strand
TCACCATGTGCCAGACCGGGGCATGACGTCAAGTCCCTGCCCTGACGTCATTTCCAAGATTTTTGGCGGGCCGGGCCTCAAGGTTAATCATTTTTAATCCTTCCGGCGTATCGATGACAGGACGCTGTCATTCCGGTGCCTCATGAAATCCCTTCCTGCCCTGATTGCCTTGACTGTTGCTGCCGCATTTTCCGCTGCCGCCCCGGCGCGGGCGGATAATCGGGTCTTCATTATCGCCAACCAGTCCGACGGCTACGGCATCGACGAATGTCTTGCGAACGGTGAGACCTGCGGCGCCCATGCCGCCCGCGCCTATTGCCAGTCACGGGAATTCACTGAAGCGACCGCGTTCCGCCGGGTCGATCCCGATGAGGTGACCGGGGCCATTCCGGCCTCCACCCGCAGCGCCCGCCGGGGCGCTGGCGGCGCCGAATTCATCGCCATCACCTGCCACCGCTAAAAGTCCCATCCCGCAAAGACGTCACGGGAACGTGCCCGCGGCCGCCACACTCACGCCTTGGAAGGACGTGAAAGTGCTCCGTCGCCGCCGTCGGGGAGACCCCGGCAACGACGCCCCGCATCGCGGCCCGACGATGCTATAAGGCCATCGCGATTCAATGCGTGGCGATTCGCGCGCGGCCGACACCCACCTCGATCGAAATGGCTCAATCGACTGCATCATGCTGGATTCCCTGATCGTCTCCACCTCACGCTGGGCGCTGGCCGGTGCAATTCTTGCGAGCGTCGTGGCGTTCGGAGCGCCAGCAAGCGCCCAGAACTATCCGCCGCCGCAAGCCGGCGGCCAGGCCAATCCGATGTGCGCGCGGCTTGAAGCGCAACTCGCCAGCATTGATCGCGGCGGCGGCGACCCCGCCCGCGCCGAGCAGATTCGCCGCTATCAGGACTCCGCGACGCGACAGCAACATGAACTCGATCGCGTCACCGCGCAGGCCAAGCGCATGGGCTGCGACAGCTCCGGCTTTTTCTCCTTGTTCAACGGGCAATCCGCGCAATGCGGCCCGGTCAACAATCAAATCCAACAGATGCGCGCCAACCTGGATCAGATGCTCGGCAGCCTGGAACAGTTGCGCGGTGCCGGCGGATACGAGCGCGACCACCAGCGCCGCTCCGTCTTGGCCGCGCTGGCGCAGAACAACTGCGGTCCGAAATACGCCAATGCCCCACGCGGCCCCGGCGGTTTTTTTGAGAACCTGTTCGGTGGCGGCCAGAATCCTCCCCCCGAAAGCGATCCGGCCCTCGCGCCTCCACCGGGCGCGCCGTCCGGCACCTATCGCACGGTCTGCGTGCGAAGCTGCGACGGCTATTATTTCCCGATCTCGTTCGCGACGGTGCAGGGCCGCTTCGCCGACGACGAACGGACCTGCAAAAACCAGTGCCCGGCGACCGAGGCCAATCTCTATACGTATCGCAATCCCGGCGAGGACATGAATCAGGCGGTCTCGATCTCCGGCCAGCCCTATACCTCGCTGCCCAAGGCCTTTGAGTATCGCAAGGCATTCGATCCGAACTGCACTTGCAAGGCCAACGGCGAGACCTGGTCGCAAGCGTTGAAGCATCTCGACGACAAGGCGTCGCTGCAGCAGGGCGACATCATCGTCACCGAGGACCGGGCCAAGAAGATGTCGCAGCCCAAGCAAGTGCCGCAGAAGAAGGGCGCCGCGACGGCGCAGGATACGCCACCGGCAAGCGGCGCCGCGGCGGCAAACGGCGCGACCACCGCGCCTGCCCCGAACACCGACAAGAACGGCATCCGCACCGTGGGACCGACGTTCCTGCCGACACGGTGATGGGTTGAGGTCCGCGCGACGGCTTATCCCGAGAGCCGAGCGGGCACGTCGAGCGGGCGTTTATTGACAGGCATGCAATTCGATCAGCGTCGTCCCCGCGCAGGCGGGACGACGGTTTTCGTATTGCAAACGCGCCCGCAATACGAATTCCGGTGGGGCTGCAATAAGGCTCAGCCCTTCACTTCGAAGTCGCCCGGCTGCGGCGGCGCGAGCGGCGTGAACTGACACCGATCCGGTTTCAGATCGACCAGCGGCGTGCCGTCGAGGCAATCGAGTCCCTGCACCATCACGTTCGCGCCTTCGATGCCGACCAGTTTCACCATCGAGGTGCCGATCGGATTGGGCCGCACCGGGCTGCGTAGCGAAAACGTGCCGCGCACCGCACCGTCGCTTTTGGGACTTTGCAGGATCAAGTCGCGCCGCGACAGATGCAACCAGTACAACACCTCGAGGCGTTCATACTGCTCAATGCCGCGTAGCGCCGGCACCCACGGCTCGAAAATCTCGATGCGGCAAACCGGACCGTCGAGACGCCCCTGACGCGGCGTCATCAGGCGCGAAGTCCATGGCGTATGGATGCGGCCGATGAACACGAGACCGGCGTCGTTCGGCGGCGGCGCCTCGACCACCACCTCCCCCGCGCGAACTTCGCTTTCCCGCACCATGGCACAGCCTTTCGTCTAAGCGATATATCCGCCGGAATAGGCCGCTGAAACGCCTTACAGTCAAGGCCGCGCCATCACCCTTTGGCGCCTTTGTTGCGCAGCACGAGGCAGGCCTGTCCGGCGCGATGAATGCGCTGACACAGATCGTTTGCTTCCGCGCGCGTAGTTGCACCGATCCGCACCTGATAGAACGTGCGCGTGCCACGCGTGCGCCAAATCGACCCCAGCAACATCGGGTCGTGTTCGCCGATCGCCGATGTGAGCCGCTTCATCGCTCTCCCATAAGACGCCAGCGCACGGTCGCGCGAGAAGCCGGCGGCAAGCTGCACGCCCCATGGCTGGTCGGCACCGACATTCACACGCTGGGTGAGACCCTCGACGAATGGGTTTGGCGCGCGTTGCAGCAGCGCCATCAGGTCGCGACAGCTTGTGACCGACGCCTGTTGAGGCTGGGGCTGCTTTGTTGCATTGGCATTCTTCCAATCATCAACGGCGACGCCGGTGATCGCGACGACATAATTGCGCGTCTCCGCCGGCATCGGCCCAGTGCCCTCGATCCATTCGCGCACGCGGCGCGGCCCGGCGTTGTAGGCAGCCGCCGCCAATCCGAGATTACCGAATTGATCGCGCAGCTCGCGCAAAAACTCCGCCGACTTCGGCAACGCCTGCACCGGATCGAACGGATCGAGCAGCCGCCGTTCGCTCGCCGTGCCCGGCATGAACTGCGCGATGCCCTGCGCACGATCGCCGCTGCGCGTCACCGGCCCGACCGCGTCCGGCTGAAAGCGGCTCTCCTGCCAGATCACGCGGGAGAAAAAATCCAGCGGCAGGCCTGCCTCTTTCGCGGCGGATTCGATCATCAGGCAGATCGCCTCGCGAGTGTCGCTCTGCGTCGTCGGCTTGGCGTCCATATCCCCAGCGCGGGCGGCGGCTGCGCAGACCGCCAACGCCGCGACGACGAGCAGGCCTCGCAGCACGCTATCCGCTCGCATCCGCATCGCAGCCTTCCTCGCCTGCATGGCACTGCCGGGATGGCACGGCTTGACAGCCTCTCGTCAGCCGCTAGCTATCGTCACAGCGCGTAGCCAACAAATGCGGCGCGAGCGTGGGAGATGCGGATGACCAGTCCAGACGACAAACGCCTCGCCTTCGCGCCGGACGACGATCAGCCGATTCCATACATGGCGCGCACCCGCGCCTACTACGCGGCCATCGGCTACACGACACCGTATCGCTGGGCGCACTACACCGGCGCGCCGTTCCAGCCGCTGCGCAAGCCGCTGGCGCAATCGCGCGTCACCCTCATCACCACGGCGGCGCCCTATGATCCGGCCAGAGGCGATCAGGGGCCTGGCGCGGCCTATAACGGTGGCGCCAAATTCTACACGGTCTATGACGGCGACACCGCCCAGCAGCACGATCTGCGGATCTCGCACATCGCCTATGATCGCGCGCACACCAGCGCGGAGGACAGCGGCACCTGGTTTCCGCTGCCGCAACTGATCAAGGCGTCGGCGGCCGGGCGCATCGGCGAGGTCGCGCCGCGCTTCTTCGGCGCGCCGACCAATCGCAGCCATCGCGTCACGATCGAGACCGATGCGCCGGAAATTCTCGCGCGCTGCCAGGCCGACGGGGTCGACGCCGCGGTGCTGGTGCCGAACTGTCCGGTCTGCCACCAGACCGTCAGCCTGGTGGCGCGGCATCTCGAGGCCAACGGCATCTCGACCGTGGTGATGGGCTGCGCCAAGGACATCGTCGAGTTCGCCGCCGTGCCGCGCTTCCTGTTCAGCGACTTTCCGCTCGGCAATTCCGCCGGCAAGCCGCGCGATAAGGATTCGCAGGCGCGCACGCTGGAACTGGCGCTGCGGCTGCTGGAATCCGCACCGGGCCCGCAGACCACGATGCAATCGCCGCTGCGCTGGCACGACGATCCATCCTGGAAGCGCGACTACAACAACATCGAGACGATGAGCGCCGAGGAGATCGCACGCCGTCGCCGCGATTTCGACGCGCAGAAAGACGCCGCCCGCACCGTGCGCGATGGAGTTTCCTAGATCGAAAACCCGAAGCTGCTGCGAAGACCCTCGCGACCCTTCGGCGTGATCTGGAGAGCGCGCGGATCACGCTCTCGCCGCACCCAGCCGAGATCGAAGCAGCGCGTTGCAATCGCCGCGCCGACCACACCGGACAGGTGAAAGCGCCGCTCGGTCCAGTCGAGACAATGGCGGCAGATCGGTCGGCGCGTGTTGGTCGCGAGCGTCACGCCGAAATCGTTCAGGAAAGTCTGCCCGGCCTTCGTCACCTCGCCGCCGTCGTCCGAGAGTATGACGTGCCTGCGCTCGCACAGCGCATCGGCGATCGAGACGCCGAGAATGCCGGCGAAGTGATCGTAACAGGTGCGCGCGAGACGCAACCGGTCCTCCCGCGCACTGCGCGGCCGATAGCGCGCCGGCGCGCTGGCGGCGACCGCCATGATACTTTCCAGCATCTGCGCCACCAGCGGCGTCGCCAGCCTGAAGTAACGATGCCGTCCCTGCTTGAGCACGGTGAGCAGTCCGGCTTGCGTCATCTTGGCAAGATGGCCGCTCGCGGTCTGCGGCGTGACGTTGGCGGCGAAGCTCAATTCGGTCGCGGTCAGGGCACGGCCATCGAACAGGGTGCTGAGAATGTTGGCGCGTGCCGGATCGCCCACCAGCGCGGCGATCTCGGCCAGTTGCGGTGCTGTCATGTTGCGCAGTCTAGTTGGAAACGCGTCGCGCGCAATTATCGACACTTCGGTCCCGGACGAAGCATCAGGGCTGGATCGCTCATCGTTGCGCGTCGCGCAATGACGGGGAATTCCACTCCAAACAAAAGGGCGGCGGAAACATCCGCCGCCCTTCGTTATTCGTATCCGCGCCTCAGACCTTGACCAGCGGTCCCTTCGACGGCGAGCCCTTGGAGCCACCGCCGCCGGAACCACCGGGGCGCGGCTTGCGCGCCGGCGCCTTCTTGCGCGCGCCGGGCAGCTTCTCAGGTTTGGGCGTCACCGGACCGTCGAGATACTCGAAGCCGATCTTGTCGGCGCCCGTCTCGTCCTTCTCCAGCACGACGCGAACGTGGCCGCCGCCCTTGAGCGCGCCGAACAGCACCTGATCGGCCAGCGGCTTCTTGATGTGCTCCTGGATCATGCGGCCCATCGGGCGCGCGCCCATCTGTTCGTCGTAACCGTGCTCGACCAGCCAGGCCTTGGCGGTGTCCGACAATTCGATGGTGACGTCGCGGTCCGCGAGCTGGGCCTCGAGTTGCAGCACGAACTTTTCCACCACCATGCCGATGATCTCGGCATTGAGATGGGCGAAGGAGACGATGGCATCGAGCCGGTTGCGGAACTCCGGTGCGAACTGCCGGTTGATCGCTTCCTGATCGTCGCCCTCGCGCTTGTTGCGGGTGAAGCCAAACGCCTGCCGGGCCAGATCGGCGGCGCCGGCATTCGTCGTCATGATCAGGATGACGTTGCGGAAGTTGACCTGCTTGCCGTTATGGTCGGTCAGCTTGCCGTGATCCATGATCTGCAACAGCACGTTGTAGAGATCGGGATGCGCCTTCTCGATTTCGTCGAGCAGCACCACGCAATGCGGATGCTGATCGACGCCATCGGTCAGCAGGCCGCCCTGATCGAAGCCGACATAGCCCGGAGGCGCGCCGATCAACCGCGAGACGGTGTGACGCTCCATGTATTCCGACATGTCGAAGCGGATCAGCTCGACGCCGAGCGAGGCCGCGAGCTGTTTCGCCACCTCGGTCTTGCCGACGCCGGTAGGCCCCGAGAACAAGTAGGAGCCGATCGGCTTCTCCGGTTCGCGCAAG
>CAUJJN010000010.1 GCA_963204905.1 Pseudomonadota bacterium | reverse complement strand
GCCATGCCGAGCAGCGCGCCGATGGTCAGAACGCCGGTGCCACCGACGCCGCCCACCGCGATGTTGTAAGGCCTGTCCAGCGCCGGGCGCGACGCCGGCTCCGGCAGATCGCCGATCAGCGAGGTGACATCCATCGCCGCGCGTTTCCGCGGCTTGCCGCCGTCGATGTTGACGAATGACGGGCAGAAGCCTTTGACGCAGGAATAATCCTTGTTGCAGCTCGACTGGTTGATGGCGCGCTTGCGACCCAGTTCGGTTTCCAGCGGCTCGACCGAAATGCAGTTCGACTGCACCGAACAGTCGCCGCAGCCCTCGCACACCGCCGGATTGATGAACACCCGCCGCGCCGGATCTTCCATCAGGCCGCGCTTGCGACGGCGGCGCTTCTCGGCAGCGCAGGTCTGCACGAAGACGATGGCCGAGCAGCCGGGCGTTTCGCGAAGGGTCTTCATCACCGTGTCGAGATCATCGCGATGCGCGGTCTTGACGCCGGGCGCGATGGTGGACGGCGGATAGGCGTCGGGATTTTCCGACACCAGGTAGATGTTGCGCACGCCCTCGCTGTGAAGCTGATAGGTGATCTGCTGCGGCGACAGATCGCCGTCATGACGCTGGCCGCCGGTCATGGCGACCGCATCGTTGTAGAGGATCTTGTAGGTGATGTTGGCCTTGGAGGCGACCGCCTGACGGATCGCAAGACTTCCCGAGTGGAAGTACGTGCCGTCGCCGAGATTGGCGAACACATGCTTTTCATTGGTGAACGGCGCGATGCCGACCCAGGTGACGCCCTCGCCGCCCATGTGGGTGAAGGTCTCGGTGCTGCGGTCCATCCACAGCGACATGAAGTGGCAACCGATGCCGGCCATGGCGCGGCTGCCCTCCGGCACCTTGGTCGAGGTGTTGTGCGGGCAGCCCGAGCAGAAATACGGCGTGCGCGCGATCGGGATCGCCGGCTGCACCTGCGAGGCTGAACGGCCGTGAAACCAGTCCGCCTTGGCGCGGATCAACGCCGCGATTTCGGGATCGATTTCCATCGCCAGCAGGCGATCCGCCAGCGAGGTCGCGACCGACGCCACGCTCAGTTCCTCCGCGAACGGCAGGAAGCGCTTGTCGTGATCGTCCATCTTGCCAATGATGCGCGGGCGCACGTCGTCGCGCCAGTTGAACAATTCCTGCTTGACCTGGTTCTCGACGATCTCGCGGCGTTCCTCGACGATGAAGATTTCCTGCAAGCCGACGGCGAACTGGCGCACGCCTTCCGGCTCCAGCGGCCACGGCATTCCGATCTTGTAGAGACGCAGGCCGATGCGCGCGGCCACCTGCTCGGTGATGCCGAGTTCGCGCAGCGCCTGCCGCACGTCCTCGTAGCTCTTGCCGGACGCCATGATGCCGAATCGCGCGTTCGGCGAGTCCATGGTGATGCGGTTGATCTTGTTGGCGCGGGCGAACGCGATGGCGGCAAACCCCTTGTAGTCCTGCAGCCGGCGATCCTGCTCGTAGCGGTCGTCGGGCCAGCGCAGGTTGAGGCCGCCCGGCGGCATTTCGAAATCGGTCGGAAGCACGAACGGCATCAGTTCGTCGGCGAGATTGATCTCGGCCGTCGTCTCCACCGTCTCGGTGATCACCTTCATGCCGACCCAGCAGCCGGAGTAGCGCGACATCGCAATGCCGAGCAGACCCATCTGGATGATCTCGTGGATGCTCGACGGGTAGAGATACGGCATCAACGCCGAGATAAAGGCATGGTCGGACTGATGCGGCACGGTCGAGGATTTCGCGCCGTGATCGTCACCGGCGAGACAGAGCACGCCGCCGTTCTTCGCCGAACCCGCCGCGTTGCCGTGGCGAAAGACGTCACCGCAGCGATCAACACCGGGGCCCTTGCCGTACCAGATGCCGACGATGCCGTCGTGCTTGGCGCCGGGCGAGAGATTGAGTTGCTGCGACCCCCAGATCGCGGTGGCCGCGAGATCCTCGTTCACACCGGGCTGGAATTTGACGTTGTATTGCTCGAGGTGCTTGCGCGCCGCCATCAACTGCTGATCGTAGCCGCCGAGCGGCGAGCCGCGATAACCGGTAACGAAGCCCGCGGTGTTCAGCCCGGCTGCGCGATCGCGCCGGATCTGGGCCATCGGCAGCCGCACCAGCGCCTGAATGCCCGTGAGGAAGACATGTCCCGATTCCTGGGTGTACTTCTGATCGAGACTGATCGGACCCTGGTTGATTCCCATTCCGCCCTCTTCTTGCACCCGCAAGGGTATTTCTTATCGAACTGATGACCGTCGGTTTAGAAACAGTCTACGTCCGTTTTCCGTCCCAGTGCACGACAATTCTCCAGCGTGGCGCGCGGGGCGAGAGGATCAGAATTTCATGTCGCGAAAGCCAGCGATCATTTTGAAAGATGTCGTTTAGCGAAGATTTTTTTGGCCGACATTTCCACGCGATCCTTTCGGTCGAAACGGCGAAGCAGCCCTGCTCGATCTTTCCGTGACGCTCGGGCGGCTCCCAACCGTGACCGAGTGCGATTCGCGCCGACAAAGGCCCGATCACGCGACCGCATCACCACGAAAGTTCGATCCATGCGCTGGTAGCTGATCTCCCATGTCATCGCGTCTGCTCGGCGTCACCGCAGGCGGTTTTGCAGCGCAGAAATACCAGTCG
>CAUJJN010000009.1 GCA_963204905.1 Pseudomonadota bacterium | reverse complement strand
TCGTCGAGCAGATGGCCGTAGTCCGGCTCGTCGATCTGCGAGGACTGCTGCATTGCCTTCGAGGTCAGGCCGACCTTGTGGCCGATCAGGCGACGGCCCGACTCGATCTTGCGCCGCGTCGTCTCGCTCTGGATCGCGTAGGAATCCTCGATCTCGATATGCGGAAAGGTCTTCGACAGTTGCACCGCCGGTTTCCGGGTGCGCTCCGCCTCCATCAGAATGTCCGCGGCCTGCGCGCGTTCCTGATCGGTCAACATGATTCAAAAATCTCCTGAGTAGGTGATGACGTCGTCGGTGACGCCATCAGAGCTTGATACAGACGTTTCGCAGTTCAGTGTAGAACTCCATGGAATGCACGCCACCCTCGCGGCCGATTCCGGACTGCTTGGAGCCGCCGAAGGGCGTTCGCAGGTCGCGCAGGAACCAGGAATTCACCCAGGTGATCCCGACGTCGATCTGCGCGGCGACGCGATGCGCGCGAGTCAGGTTTTCGGTCCAGATCGCGGTGGCGAGGCCGTAAGGACTGTCGTTGGCGAGCGCAACCGCTTCATCCTCGCTGTCGAACGGCTGGATATGACAGCACGGCCCAAAAATCTCCTCCCGCACCACCGCCGAGGTTTCCGGCAATCCGGTCCAGATCGTCGGCTGCACGAAGGAGCCGTTGGCGTAAGCCCCATCGATATCCGGCACGCCGCCGCCGAGCACCACGGTCGCGCCTTCTGCCTTGGCCTTCTCGTAATAGGACAGCACCTTGCGGCGATGTTCCTGGCTGATCAGAGGCCCCATGGTGGTGGCCTTGTCGAACGGATCGCCCATACGCAAACCGGACGCAGCTTCCTTCAGTCGCGCGACGAAGCGATCGAAGATCGGCCGCTCGACATAGACCCGCTCGGTGCCGAGGCAGACCTGACCGCAATTGGCGAACACTGACCGCATGGTGCCTTCGATCGCCTTGTCGAGATCGCAATCGGCGAACACCACCGCGGCGTTCTTGCCGCCGAGTTCGAACGATACCGGGCGCACGCCTTCCGACGCCGCCTTCATGATCGCGGTGCCAGTCACCGTCTCGCCGGTGAAGGTGATGCCGTTGACGTCGGGGTGACGGGTGAGGAATTCGCCCGCGCTGTTCGGGCCGAAGCCATGCACCACATTATAAACACCCGGCGGAACACCGGCCTCATTCATCACCTCGCCGAGCAGCGCGGCCGTGGTCGGCGTCTCTTCCGATGGCTTGACGACGACGGTGTTGCCACAGGCGAGCGCCGGAGCCACCTTCCAGGTCATCAGCAGCAAAGGCAAATTCCACGGACAGACCACGCCGATGACGCCGCGCGGCACGCGGATCGCATAGTTCAGCGCCCCGGCGCCATCCGGCGTCGCCATCTGGAACGTCTCGGTCGAGAGCGTCAGCACCTGATCGGCGAAGATATTGAAGTTGGCGGCGCCGCGCGGGATGTCGATATGCGAGGCCAGCGAGGCCGGCTTGCCGGTGTCGAGCACCTCGGCGCGCAGAAATTCATCGAAGCGCTTCATGATTCCGTCGGCGACCTTGCGCAGCACGGCGGATCGTTCCTGCACGCTCATGCGGCCCCACGGTCCCTTCAGCGCGCGCTGCGCAGCCTTCACCGCATCATCGACGACGCCGGCATCGGCTTCCGAAACCATGCTGACCAGTTCGCCGGTGACGGGGTTGCGGTTCTCGAAAGGCGTGCCGCCCGCGACGAACTTGCCGTCGACGAAGTTTGCGAGACACGGGCTCGACGTTTCTGTTCTGGTGAAAGCTTTATTCATGTCCCGACTCCGAGTTCGCTACGCGAGCCGCGTGTCGCGACCCCTCGCTGGCGTTCACCGCGACATCCCGCCTGCTCCATCCGTGCGGACGGCAAAGGCACGGCCGTCGCTCGCGCCGACCTTCCAGGCATTCTGCCGCCACGACGGACGGCTGAAGCCCGATCACTCATCGCGCCGGCAAAAATCCACCAGACGCTATTTCATAAATTTCATTGATTTCATAAAACAACTAATGCTCTACTATGCAAGAGGGATTTTTTAAATGCCTGGGTGTCTCGATCGGCTCGGCCGCCCAACCCCGAAAGAGATGAACATGCACCATCCGGATACCATCCTCCATAACGGGCGGGTTTATACGGTCGACGCTACGGACAGCACCGCCGAGGCCGTAGTGATCCGGAACGGACACATTGTCGCCACGGGATCGTCACAAGATTCCCTGGCCTTGGCGGGGCCTGAAACGAAGGTCATTGATCTCGAGGGACGCGCTGTCGTCCCCGGTTTCGTCGATGGGCATCCCCACATGGATGGTACCGGCATCCGCACGCTGAAACCGTCGTTCGACGATGCGACTTCGATCGACGATGTGCTCGCAACGATCGCGAGAGAAGTCGCGCAACGCAAGCCGGGCGAATGGATCGTCTGCAATCCGCTGGCCGAAGAACCGAAGGCCTTTGCCCTTCCCGACGTTCTGCGTGAAAAGCGTTGGCCGACACGGCACGATCTTGACAAGGTCGCCCCCAACAATCCGGTTTACATCGAACCGCCCGGGCTGATCGCGCCCGGCTTCGCGCTCGCCAACTCCGCGGCGATCATAGCCGCCGGAATCACCGGAACAACAACGGCCCCCGCCGGCGTCGAAATCGAAACCGACGTATCGGGAGAACCGACCGGCGTGTTTCGCGATTTCAACTTTCCGAAGCTGCTGCCCGACACCTATGGCACCATCCGCCCGAACCGCGCGCTGTTTCCAATGCTGCCACCATTCGACCAGGCTTACATGAATCGCGCGGTCGAAGCCGGGATGCACGCATTCAATCGCGCCGGCGTGACAGCCATCTATGAGGGCCACGGCATTCCAAAGCCGCAGCAGAAAGCTTACGCCGATCTCTGGCGACGCGGAAAGCTCTCGGTGCGAACTTACTTCGTCATCTCGTGGCCAAATCCATTTTTCCTCGATGTCGAAAAAGGCCAGGCGCTGATCGACGAGACCGCGCTCTATGCTGCGGGCGAGGGTTTCGGCGATGATCTCCTGCGCTATGGCGGGCTTGGCTATTCCTTCGACAGCGCCACCGCCATCGGTGCCTGCCTGATGCGCGAACCCTATGTCGGCGCGCGCGGCTTTGCCTGGAATGGCGTGCAGCACACGCCCGATGATGCCTTTCTCGACGGACTATTCCGCGCGGCGCGCGCCAATCTGCGTGTGCAGGTGCAATGTGCAGGCGGCGGCGCTATCGACAAGGTCTTGTCGATGTTCGAGACGATCGACCGCGAAATACCGATCAAGGGAAAACGCTGGGTCATCGAGCACTGTCAGTTTCCAAGTCCCGAGAACATGGCGACCTGCCGCCGCCTTGGCGTCGTAGCCACGACGACGACGAACTTCCTGTGGAATTACGATACGGTGTATCTGCGCTGCTTCGGCGAGGAGATGGCGGCCGATGCCGTGCCGTTGCGCGACTGGCTCGACGCGGGCGTTGTCATCTCACAATCCACCGATGGCCGGCCGTATGATCCGATCTTCACCTTCTGGCAGAGCCTTGCGCGTAAGGGCGGCGTCACCGGACACGCCTTCGGGCTGCCACGCCAAAAGGTGACCCGCAACGAAGCCCTGCGCATGGCGACCTACAACGCAGCCTACGCGGCTTTCTGGGAACACAGGATCGGTTCGATCGAACCGGGCAAACTCGCCGATCTTGCCATCCTGTCCGACGATATCATGTCGATGCCGGAAGACCGAATTCCGGAGACGAAAGTGCTGACGACGTTGCTGGGCGGAAAGCCGGTGCACGACACAGGATTGTTCCAGTAGGGCAGATCAGGTGCAGCGCTGCTGAGCAAAGACGAAAGGACACGACTTGGACTGGAGCATATGGACCTTCTGTTACGCCGAGGGTCGTCTGCCGTTGGATTTCGTGCGCGGCACCCCAATTGCCAGCAATCTCGGCCATACGCCGGTGCCGATGATCTTCTCTCTGCTGCAATCAACCGATGGCAAACTCGTGCTGGTGGATACCGGCTTCAGCGGCGGCGTTTCGATGACCGGCCCGGGTTTCAAGAATTTCGTCCGCAGCGATGAACTGCTGCAACGTCACGACATCGACCCGCACGAAATCGATACGCTGGTGCTGACACATCTCCACTTCGATCACGCCGGCAACATCGACGCCTTTCCCAACGCGCGAATTTACGTGCAGCGCTACGAATATGAGAGCTGGAAACAGGTCATCGCCGAATTCGGCCATGATGGCGTGACCAAGGACAAGTGGCCGTTCTCGTCGCTTGATATCAACACGTTCGCCACGCTGGATGCCGCCATCGCGGATGGGCGCGTGACCATGCTGGATGGCGATCACGAGCTTTGCGAGGGCATCACTTGTCGCCTTGCGAAGGATACGCACAGTTTCGGAATTCAATGGCTCGAGGTTGCGACCAGCAACGGCGCGTACGCGCTCGCCGGCGACGTCTGTTACACTTATTTCAATGTCGAACGGATGTGGCCACCTGGCTATCTCCAGGGCAACGCCTGGAACATTCTTCGAGAGATGAGGCGTATCAAAGCCATTGTCGGCGACGATCTCGCGCGAATGTTGCCGGGACACGACATCGATATCTTCACCCGCCACCGCTCCGGTGCACCGCGCGGCACGCGCATCGCCGAACTTCACCTCGCCCCCGGCCATGACAGCCTCATTGGACCCAGTGATGCCTGATGTAACAATCGATCCGGCAAAGATAACGTATGACTACATCCTCCCGGCGAAAACCGGCTGTATCGCTTTCGTCGCCCCCGGCGAAACATTGCGTATCACCGACCTCGCCGGCCTTCAGGTCGTTGACATGGCGGTGTTCAATCGCGCCAATCCGCGAGACAAGCTATCGACCTCCTACTCGCGCACCCGTTACAAACCCAAGCCCGGCGAGAAGTTCGTTCCGCGCGACAAGTTGTTGCCGGGCGATATCCTGCTATCGACGATCTGCACACCATTGATGAAGATCACCACTGATCACGCCGAGCGGGTCGGCGTACACGACGTGCACAATCGGATGTGTAACGCCGAACTCTACGAATACTACGGCCATCCGGGACGACGCGGTTGCCACGAAGTCATCGCCGACTTGATGAAACCGTTTGGCCTGCTGCCGGAAGACATTCCCGACACCATGGACCTGTTCATGAACTACTATCATGATTGCCACAAAGGCCACTGGATCATCGAGCCCGGCGTCACCAAGGCAGGCGACTACATCGAGTTCGAAGCGATTTCCGACTGCATCGTCGCGCTGTCGAACTGCCCCATGGACGTCATCGCGCCGGTGAATGGACCGACATGCAGTCCGGTCCACGTCCAGGTCATGGAGAAGTAAATCGCCATGCTCTCCCTGGATCTTACGCCAACCAGCGAGGTGACCTGCCGCGCCTGGCTGCATGCTCCCGAACGGATGGGGGGACTCCTTGTTGTCCTCACGTCCACGGCAGATATCAACGAGCGCGAAGCATCAGGATCCCGTCTCGCCAGCGACAGTTGGGGCTTGTTACATATCGATCTGGGAATCGCGCCGCCTACGGACATTGTCGCCCACACAATCGGCGACATCGTGGCCCGCGCGCTCGCCGAAATTACCTCGGCTCAACGAGCTGATCTGCCAATCATCATTGCAGGCGAAGCCGGGACAGCGGTGACCGCCATGGAAGTCGTGCTGCAATCTCATCTACAGGCGGCATCTCCAGCCATCGGCGGACTTTGTCTGGTCGACGCATTCGACATTCAACCTCCCGATCTCCGCCAACAGTTCGGTGCTCTCGCAATCAGCTTGTCCGAACTGTCCCATCTGGCGAGCATTGTCGTCGCGTACCGACAATCCGGTGGCAGGGGTGCGTCGCTGGATCATCACCTCAGACTGCAAGGGCTTGGTCGCGAAACACATTTCCTAGCCTTGGCTGACGATGGCTCGTCGCTGCTGCGCCGCCTCGGCGACGCGCTTGATCCGCTCGGACGCGAAGTCCGCTGGCTGCTTCGACCGGTGCACAGCCGCAATCCTGCCTAGGTGCCACTGGCCTCTGCTGCAAATGTCTCAAGCCGAGAGTTCTCAACGTGTGAACGGGCATATTGAAGCCGACATCGTGCAAACCACTTAAATGTAAAATAGCCGGGACAAGCCCGGCTATTTTCCTTCCCGAAACCTCCACAAGTGCCGTGGAGGTCACTTCTCCTTGATGGCTTCCCACTTCCCGTCATTCGCCACCAGAACCGTCGGCAGCAGTTGCGCATCGCCGTTCTCGTTGAACGTCACTGGCCCGGCAATTCCAGGCTCGTTCTTCACGGACGACAGGCAGTCCTTAATGCGGGTGCGATCGGCCGCCAGATCATCCGGCTTGTTCGTTACGCCGGACTTCTCGATGCAGGTTTTCATCAGCATGATGGAGTCGTACATCAGCGCTGCGGTGTTGCCGGCGGCAACCTTGGTGCGATTTTTGTATTCGGTCGCCCAAGCGTGGACCTTCGGATCCGGATCGTCCGGCCAGAACGGGTTGACCACCATTGTGCCATCCCCTGCCTTTCCGGATATCTCGAGGAAGCGCGGCTCCGACATCCCCAACGCGCCGATGATCGGCTGCTTCATACCCTGCTTGCGAATCTCGCGAACGACATTCCCGCCTTCGTTGTAGAGACCGGCCACGACGATCCCGTCGGGATTGAGGCCCTTGGCCTTGGTGACCTGCGCGGAATAATCGATATCGCCGGTCTGGAACGAAATGTTGTCGAGAACCGTGACACCTTTCTCTTTCAACTCTTTCGGAAACACGACAGAGCCATCGATCTTGGTGAAGGCATCCTTTACGTCCGTCAGCACCACCACCGACTTGACCGGATTGCGCTTGAGCCAGACATCCAGCAGATGACCATTCATCTGATCGGACGAAAGCGCGTTGCGGAATGCCCACGGACGATTTTTGGTGGCAATACCCGGCTTGGCGGAAGATGCCGTCACGATCGGCGTTTTACCTTGCACGGCGATGGGGAACGCCACTTCGCATTCGGCGCTGAAGAACGGCCCGATGATCGCCAGCACCTTGTCATTGTGAATCAGCTTGCGGGTCAGATTGATGGCCTCGGCGTTCTCGCCGCGGGTGTCGTAAACGATCGTCTGAACCTTCTCGCCCTTGATACCGGTCTTCTCCAGGGCCTCCAGCGCCATCTTCATGGCGACGTCCTGATGTTGTCCGTAAGACGCGCCCTTGCCGGACAGCGGCATCAGAACGCCGATCTTGACGTCGGCAGTTGCCGGCCCCGCAGCAACCAAGACCGCCAACGTGGCTGCACCAAGAAAAAACGCGCGCCGCAACCGGCCACTATCGAAATATTTCACCTTATCGACCATCGAATGACCCTCCGTGACGAGGATATATTAGATGTGCGATAATTTATTACAATAATATATCTACATATTTTCCTTGGAAATTGATCTAGACGCATGCGACGTTCCGGCGCGGCCGGATGCACGCAGCCAACGTCGTTCACTGCGACGATGCGCGTGAAGAACGCTTTCCGTTCAACGATGTAGCGATCGATTCAGGCGACCCGGGACTTTGCAGGCCGGGCTCCATCCTTGGCCTTCCCGGCTTTGGCGGGCTCGGCCTTCTCGGTCTTGACGGCTTTTGTCGCCCTCGCCTTTTTGGCCGGCGGCGCCGCCTTCAACGCCTCAGACATCCTGCCACCGATCACGCTCGCAGCGTGTTCGAAATGCTGCTTCAACACCTTGCAGGCGGCGGTATCGCGAGCGAGGGCAAGTTCCATGATCTGTCGGTGTTCTTCCGCGATCATGGGATCAATATCAGTGTAGATCACGAACAGACGCCGGTAGCGCTCAAGCTGATCGTACAGAATGTCGCAAAAATGCAGAAGCCAGGGCGAGCCACAGCCAGATTCCAGCGCCTGATGAAAATCGCGATTCCGCCGCTCCCACTCATCGTGAAAAGACTGAGGCTCTTTCTTGACCTGATTTTCAAGCTTGTGAAGCTGATAATACGTTGTCACGACGCGGTTTTCCCAAGCGTCGTCTCCGCGCCGAATCGACCGCTCCAGGGCCAACACCGAAAACTGGATTCGCAGGTCAGCGATATCCAGCAGTTCCTGTTGCGTTGCAGGCGCAACGAAAAACCCGCGCTGCCCCTCCGTGACCGCCAGCCCCTCAAGCGCGATTCGCGACAGGGCCTCGCGAACCGGACTGAGTCCGATATCGTAGCGCTCCCTCAGCAGATCCGGCTGAAGCTTCTCGTTTGGGGCAAAAGCCCCCTGAATGATGTCGTCATGAATCCGCTGATAGGCCTCATCGGCCAGCGTTTTCGGCGCATCGATCTGGCGACGAGGGGCCGGGCCCCAAGGAAGCGTGCTCTTGTCCATCATGACCATTACCGAGGGGCGTATCGCCTTGATTGTTCGTATCAGGTTGTTTTCACGACATGATATCGTAATCATCCGGTGGTTGTCCCGGAAAATCCCTCAATCTCCCCGTGGATAAACCCGAGTTTGGCGGGCGGGCCGCCCTCTGATCCGCCCGACCGTCAGCGCGTGTCAGATTCCCAGACAATCCCAATCGCGTTTCGATCCAGCACATCGCCGAACAAAAACTGCACGTTCTTGACGGTCGCGTCGTGCAGCGGCGGCGTATGAGAGGCTATGCAATCGCTCGCCAGCACCGCGTAGAATCCACGGCAGACCGCATCGCGCAAGCTGCTCTCGACGCAAACGTTCGTCTGGACGCCCGCGAAGACAATGGTACGGATACCGCGCGCAAGCAACTGCCGCTCGACGTCGGTCCCGGCGAAGGCGCTGAAGCTGTGCTTCTCGATAACCATTTCTCCCGGCGCCGCCGCCACGCCATAAAATTCAGCGCCCCAGCTGCCCGTTCCGCAACAAACGACGGAACTCTTCTCCCGCTGCTTAACCCGCATTCCCTCCGGCACCCGCTCGGGATCATAGTTGGCCTTGATCCAGATCACCGGCACCCGGTGGGCGCGGGCTTTTTCGACCAGGCCCATGACGCCGGGAGCGACAGCGCGGCATGCGCTGACATCCTTGCCGACGACTTTTTCCACGTAGCCATCTTCGGCGCAGAAATCATTCTGCATGTCGATCACCATCACGGCGGTGTGTCCTGGATCGAGACGTCGCTCAATGCTCTCCAACAGGTCCGATGTCATATTTGCTCCGGTGGTATAAATGGGCAAACGCCCGTCAGGTGAACAGCCCGGTGTCGTGCACAGGCTTGCCGCCGAGCAAGGTCGCGAGAACCTTGGCATCGCGAATGCGATCCTCCTCGATCGTCATGATATCGTCGGAGAGAACCACGAGGTCCGCCAACTTTCCCGCCTCCAGCGAACCAGTCCTGTGCTCCCAGAATGCGGCTCGCGCACCGTTGTAAGTGTAGAGACGCAATGCTTCGGCCCGGGTCAGTTTCTGAGCTGGCAGTCCAAACGTCCGCCCGGTGACGCCATCCTGCCTTGCCAACATCTGCCAAAACGAAAAGATCGGATCAAACGGCCGGCCATCTGTGGATTGCGCGACCGGTACGCCTGCGTCCAGCCAGGAACGGAACGGAATCGCATCGGCTGACAGACGCGGCCCGAAGCTGCGCAGATAGACCGAGCCATAATTCCAAAGGAAATTCGTCGTGCTGGTCGGGATGACACCCAGCTCACGACATAACGCCATGTTATCAGCACTGGGAAACTGACAATGCTCGATCACGAAACGCCGGTCCCTGATCGAGCTTTCGCGGTCGATCTCGGCAAACATCCCCAACACCTTGTCGATGGCGCCGCCACCCGCGCACTGTACCTGTAACCGCAGACCAGCCCTTGCCGCGCGAAACAGAATATCGCGAAAGTTTTCGTCCGCCGTGAGTTGGACGCCTGTCCAAGGCCGTCCCTGCGCGCCCATATAGGGCTCCCGCATCAACGAAGCGCCGATTGCCGTGGCGCTGTCGAACGAAAACCCGAGACCACCGAACTTCAGCAGATCGTCTCCGAATCCATCGCCACCAGCATAGAGCGCGGTCTCGGCAATCAGACGATCGCGGGCCCCGGCGTCATTGTAGATCGATACCGGATATGAAATGACGAAGTATGTTCTGACAGTCAGCGCCTTGCGCAACCACAGATCGAGGTATGCCCGCTGCTGCGGCTTCGGGATTCCATGACCTTCATAAATCGTCGTGATGCCGGCTTTGTTGAAAGCCTGCATGGCGGCTTCAATTCCCCGAGCCACGATGTCTTGCGAAATCGGAGGTATCATCGGAAAAACGGCACGGCCGGGATGAAATCCGCCGAAGTTATCCGGCATCGCCTTCGGAAAATTGTAGTCCAGAAACACTCCGGTCAATTCACCATCATCATCCTTGCAGACGACGACCCCGTCCGGAACCTTGACGTTGCGATCAACCCCTGCAAGCTTAAGCGCCGCCGAGTTGGCGATCGCAGCTCCCGGAGCAATCATCACCAGCGGCTGGATATAAACCGGGTTATCCGGGGAGACTTTGTCGAGATCGTGCCGCGTCGGCCAACCGTGCTCGCCGAAGATCTGCGGATAGTCGAAAGCTTCCGGCTCTGTCGCGATCGGATTGAAGATAATCCATTCGCCAGGTTTGCGCTTGGCGACTTCCGCCCGAATAATTTCAAGCACCTCATCGATCGACTTCGGATTGTTGAACGACGGCAGAACCATGCCAAGGCCGACGTCATCCATATGCGGATGCGCATCAACAAATCCGGGGACGACCGCGCGACCATCGAGATCGATTTTGCGGGCCGCACTTCCCGCCAGCGCCAGCAGCTCCGACGAAGATCCGGTCGCAAGAATCTCGCCGTCTCGAATGATCATTGCCTCGACGACAGAGTCGCGTTGATCGACTGTATAGATACGCCCACCATGAAGCAGCAGATCACGGCCAAGGTCGCTCATGTTCATGCCCCCACTTTCGCGGCAATCGTTTCGGCGACAATCCGCGCGTGCTCGTCGAATATTCGCGCGCCAAGCTCCGGATTCGCTGATGCGGGATCCCCAAGATAGCCCTGCGGCGTCTTGCGGATGGCGTGCTCACGTCCCTTTCGCCATTCCATCAGATCGTCGAGAACGAAGTCCGTGGACTTGAGGCTCGACAGAATATCGGTGCGGACCAGTTCAGGACAGATTGCCCACATCGACGACGTCTCGAACTCACCCGCATGAACGTCCAGGAATTTCGCAGTCCGATCGACCTCTTGCACGGTTGGCAGCACATTCGGATCATCGTGCGCGATATCGAGGCGTGAAAAAAATGACGGCGCTCCGACAAAATAGGCCTCGATGCCGGATTCATCGGCACCGCGCCGTACGCCCTCAAGAATGGTACGGTTATGCAGTGCATCACCGTGCCCGGACACGCAGAACAACGTGGAAAAGCTGTCTTTCTTCAGGCTTTTTATCAGATCCACCATCATCTCGATCATGATGGCCGGCCGAACTTCGAAAGTACCAGGAAATAGCGCGCTGACGTGGTTCACGCCCCAGTAGAACGGAGGCATGATGATGCTGGGAACACCGCGCTCCTTCAGTCGTGCACGAACGCGGCGCAACAGGGCGGCAGGCATATAGACGTCGGTCGCGAGCGGAAGATGCGGGCCGTGCTGCTCGATGACGCCCAATCCCCACAGCACGACCGCGCGATCCTGCGCCGCCTGAACGATCTGCGGAAACGTCATATCCGCCATGGTATCTTGAAAGATCGAATATCCGTTCGCACCCTTGTCGCCCGTCATATCGTTTTCCTTACACGCCCAGATACGCTTCCCTGACTCTTTCGTCGTCAGCCAGATCACTGCCCTGCAACACCACCTTGCCGTTCTCGAGCACATAAGCCCGGTGAGCCAGACGAAGCGCCTGATTGGCGTTCTGCTCCACCAGCAGGATCGTCATCTTGTCGGTGCTGTTCAGTTCGCGCACGATCTTGAAGATTTCCGCCGTGACCAATGGTGCAAGACCCAACGACGGCTCGTCGAGCATCAGCAACCGTGGCCGGGCGATCAACGCTCTCGCAATAACCAGCATCTGCTGCTCGCCACCGGACAGCGTGCCTGCCCGCTGGTGAATGCGCTCTCGCAAAATCGGAAACCGATCGAGCATACGCTCGATGTCAGCTGCGATCGCGGAATGATCCTTGCGCACATAGCCGCCGAGTACGAGATTCTCGCGGACGGTCATGTGTTTGAGCGTCGAGCGCCCCTCCAGCACCAGCGCGATGCCGCCCCGCATCACCTCCGCCGCTGGCCGGTTCGAGATGGACTGACCATCGAAGGTGATACTCCCACTGCGTATCGGCAACAGCCCGGCTATCGCCTTGAGCAGAGTGCTCTTGCCCGCGCCGTTCGGGCCGATCAGCGTTACAATCTCACCCTGATCGACCGCAATGGAGACGTTCGAGACCGCCGTGATCTTGCCGTATCCGACTTCGAGATTCCTGACTTCGAGAATCATGTCATCACCTCGCTGCCGAGGTAAGCGGTCAGCACTTCGGGGTTGCGCTTGACCTCCTCCGGAGATCCTTCGGCGATCTTGCGGCCGTAGTTCATCACGGTGACGCAATCCGAAATGGCCATCACCAGACTCATGTGATGTTCGGTCAACAGGATCGTTGTTCCTTCGTCGCGCAATGTCTTGAACAGTTCCCCGGCCTCATGCACCTCGACGGGATTCATGCCCGCCACAGGCTCATCCAACAAAAGCAATTGAGGGTCGGCCGCGAGCGCGCGAGCGATCTCGAGCCGGCGTTGATCGGCGAGCGCCAGTTCGGAGGCCAGCATGTTGGCTCGGGCTGCGAGGCCCACGCGATCGAGCAACTCCTTCGCCCTGCGGCGCGCGCCCGATTCGGTGGCGCTTGGACGTCCCGGAATCCGCGCCAATGCCGCGAGATAGCCCCCGCTGGTACGGCAAAAACGACCTACCAGCACATTCTCGAGTGCGGTCATCGAGGGAAACAGGCGGACGCCCTGGAAGGTTCGAACCACGCCCAGTCTTGCAATCCGATCGGGACGCGCGCCAGCAACATCCGTCCCACCCACCAGGATGCGACCTTCAGTCGGCGGCAACACCCCCGTGATGAGATTGAAGAGCGTGGTCTTGCCTGCGCCATTCGGCCCTATCACCGCATGAATGCTATTCCGTTTAACACTGATGTTCATTTCGGCGACGGCGAAATAGCCACCGAAACGTCGCGAGAGATTCTCGACCTCCAGAATCGTCGCAACAGCGGTCATCTACGCGCTCCCATCAAACCTAGCGGGCGCACGATCATGATGACAACGAGCAGCACGCCGAACACGGTCATCCGCCATTCCTGCAAGCCGCCCGCGCGCAAGACTTCCGGAAGAATGGTGACGGTCAGAGCCCCGACGGTCGCGCCAACGAAATTCCCCATTCCGCCCAGGATCACCATGATGAAAATTTCAGCCGAGCGGTGAAATCCGAACTGACCTGGATCGATAAACGTCGCGTAGTGAGCGAACAGCCCTCCCCCGAGCCCGGCCACCCCAGCACCGAGACCGAAAACGCCAACCTTGATTCGCGTCAGATTGATCCCAATCACCTCTGCCGCGAGTTCGTCCTCTCGAACAGCTTCGAGCGCACGGCCAATGCGCGACCCGCGGATCTGATAGCACAGCAAAAGGCACGCGACCGTTGCCACGGCGACGACGCCCAGTGTGGTATGGACCGGAATGCCACCCATGCCCGATGCCGCGCCGGTGAGTTCGAAATTCAGGAAGAACACGCGGACAATCTCGCCAAATCCCATCGTCATGATGATGAGATAGACGCCCTTGATGCGCAGCGACGGAATTCCCACGGCCAAACCGACCAAAGCCGCGGCGAAACAACCGGCCGCGAGCGAAGGTCCGAAAGGCCAGTCAAGAGCGGACGTCAGATAGCCTGACACATAGGCGCCGATCGCCATGAAGCCGCCCTGCCCGAGCGACATCAGCCCCGCCGAAATCGGGAGATAGAGACTAAGAGCGAGAATGATGTTGATGCCGGAGAAGATCAGAATGGATTCGAGATATGGATCCAGCATCTCAACCCTCCACGTGGGCGGTGGAGCCAAAGATTCCGCGTGGACGGAACAAGAGCACTGCAATGATGACGAAAAAGGCGAACGCGTCGCGATACGACGACGACAGGTAGCCGACGCTGATCACCTCGACAACGCCGATCACCAGCCCCCCGATCATCGCACCGTAAACGTTCCCGAGTCCGCCCAGCAACATTGCGGCAAGACCCTTGATGCCCATGTCGACGCCCATGTAGGGCGAGATCGAGTTGAACGACATTCCCACCAGCACGCCTGCGACACCAGCAAGCCCCGACGCGATGGCGAAGGTCAGAATGATGATTCGATCGCTGCGGATGCCGAGAGTATGCGAGATCACCATGCTTTCGGCCGTCGCCCGCATCGCCATGCCGACACGGGTCATCGTCACGAACAGATGAAGCGCCAACATCAATCCCAGTGAAACCCCGAGAATGACAGCCTGGACGGAGGTGACGGTTATTCCGCCAATGTTCCAGACTTGGCTCTCCATCTGGATGGGAAAGCCGACCTGCTCTCCGCCGAACATTCGCGTTGCCAGCTCCTGCAACACCAGCCCCACACCGATAGTGCTGATCATCGGCGCGAGAAAGTGTCCTTTGCGCGCCATGATCGGCTTGATCGACAGCAGATAGATCAGAACGCCCAACGTGGCTGATGCCAGGGCCGCCGCAGGAATCGCTGCAGCGACGCCTCCACCCGATAGCAGGACCACCTGCAGTGCGACGAAAGCGCCGATCATAAAGACCTCGCCATGCGCGAGGTGAACCAGATGCAACACGCCAAAGACCAGCGTGTAACCGATGGCGATGAGGGAGTAAGTGCTCCCGAGCATCAATCCATTCACAATCTGTTGGAGCAGCAACATTCCGGAATCCCGCCTGCTGAGTAAAACAACATTTTATATAATTATGATGATTGAATAATAGCGGTCAATGTATATAAATGTCTCGGAAGCCTACAGGAGGTCACATGGCACGTATTGTTTTTGCCGCTGGCGCGCCGCACGCGCCGGCTATTGTGGGGCTGTTCGATCGTGCGCCGGCCGACTCCCAAAAAGTGGTGCAGGACACCTACTCGGCGATCTCTGAGGAATTGCGGGCCGCACGTCCCGACGTCGTCATCATGTTTGCGAATGACCACCTGGCAAACAGCCGGATCTCGCTTTATCCCGACTTCCTCATCGGTACCGCGCCCGAGCATAGTGGGCCGCACGAATGGTTTCAGGAGTGGATCGCCTGTCGTAGCTATACGACGAAAGGTAATCCGGAGGTCGCCAAGGCCTTGTTTCAAGGCATGACGCGGCGCGGCATCCGAATGTCCGTGCGGGAGGACAATCTCAACTTCGACGACAATATCTCCGTTCCTGTGGTGATGACCGACCTCGACAAGACCGGTATCACTCTGGTGCCGGTCCTGCAGAACTGCACCGTGCCGCCATTTCCGAGCCCGGAGAAGTGCTACGAGGTGGGCAACGCGCTCCGGAGCTTCATCGAGCAGGATCTCCCGAAGGACATGCGGGTCGCCCTGTTCGGCTCAGGTGGGCTCAGCCACGAGCCGGGGGGCGTCAAGTACTACAAGATCGACGAAGAGTTCGACCGCACGTTTCTCGATATCTGCGTCGCGGGTGACCACAAGAAACTTCTTCGCGAGATCACGACTGAACGCCTTGAGGAAGCCGGCATCGGCGGGACTGCCGAATTGCTGTCGTGGTTCCCGGTGATGGCCGCGATCGGCGAACGTCGCGGCCGATCATTCGGCTATACCGGCTGGCCAAGCTTTCGCTGCGGCGTCGGCGGCGTGATCTGGGATCTCGAAAACAAGCAGTGAGGACCATTATGGCTTGGGAGAAATTCAATCCGAACCTCGCCGCGCACGACCTCGTGCAGGATATGAAGTGGGATCCGAAGTTGCGCGAAGAATTCAAGGCAAACGAAGCGGCAGTCCTCGACCGCTACAAAATGATGCCGCAGGAGCGCAAGGCGATCGAGGATCGTGACTTCCGCACGCTCTACGATCTCGGAATGCATCCCTATCTCGGCGGACAGTTGTCACGATTCATCTGGGGCAACGATGCCGGCAAGGGAGCTGTCGAGGCCTCCAACAAACTCGTTGCCTCCTTGCAAGGACATACGCGGGATATCCCGCCAAGTTGAACCCATTCAAGGACAACACGAATCTTGCGCGGCAAAACCTCTGCATCGCCGCGCGGATTCGCCAACTCTCAACAACGCGTTTATCGCTCCTGACGACTGATATTCATGGCCGCACATCGCATTGACATTCACCATCACGCACTCCCGCCGGAATATGTGCAGGCCATTGGCAGCGACCGCATCAGTCAACTGCTGGTTTCCGGCAAGACACCGACATGGACGGTGCAACACTCGATCGAGGCGATGGATCGCAACGGGATTGAGAAGGCGATCACGTCGTTGTCTGCGCCGAACGTGTGGTTCGACGACGTTCACCAGACAAGAGCACTCACGCGCCGATGCAACGAGTTCGGTGCTCGGCTTCGTGACGATCACCCCAAGCGCTTTGGATTGTTCGCCAGCTTGCCGCTGCCGGATATCGATGGAGCTATGAGCGAAATCGCCTATGCGTTCGACGAACTCAAGGCCGATGGCATCAGCATTCTCACGAATTACGACGGAAAGTATCCGGGCGAGCAGGAGTTCGCACCGGTGTTCGAGGAATTGCACCGTCGCAACGCCGTGGTGCATTTTCATCCTGCCGAATCGCCGGAGAAAGCTGCTCACCCGATCCCGATCCCGGCCGCAACGCTCGACTTCCCTTTTGAAACAACAAAGGCCGTCACAAGCCTTCTGGTGACTGGGACACTCGCGCGCAGCCGAAACATCCGTTTTATCTTCTCACACGCGGGCGGCACTATTCCGTTTCTTGCCGAGCGTATCGCGCGCCTTGAGATGCGTCCCGACTTTCGCGAGAAAGCCCCCGACGGCGCGATGTTTGAACTCAAACGATTGTTCTTCGACACTGCGCTGTCTGCAAATCCGCTGATTTTTAGCGCATTGCTGAAATTCGTCTCTCACAAGCAGATCCTCTTCGGTAGCGATTATCCCTACGCTCCCGAACCGACGATGGTTGCGAGCGTCGCCGGATTGTCGAAGCTCGGCTTGCCTTGCGAGGTTCTCGCCGCGATCGAACGTGGCAATGCCTTGCGCCTGCTTGAAGGCGACCGAGCATCTATCGAATCACATCCACAATCCTGACTTTGGACAGATCATCCCCTGTTCGGTCCCCGGTCAAGAAATCAGGCGTAAGCCGGAGCGACGTATCCGGTGCCGATCCGCTTAGCTTGCATTGGCGCGTCGCAGTGCCTCGGTCAGATTGGCAAGGGTCACTTCCGACTGGAAGTTTTGGACATACGGCGCATCCGCCAGCGTGCGCGCGGCAATGGTCTCGACCGCCGCAGCCTCGCTGTCGCGCAGGCCGAGATCGGCCAACGAGACCGGCAAGCCGACCGCGCGGTAGAACATTTTCATATCGGCCAGGACATCGTCAGGACGGCCCTCGAGACAGAGTTGAACCAGCAGGCCAAATGCTACCTGCTCGCCGTGCAGCGCGCCGCTCAGCGTCGGAATGGCCGAGAAGCCACGCGTCAGCGCATGGGAGATAGACAAGCCGCCGCTCTCAAAGCCAAGGCCGCTCGACAGGATCGTCGCCTCGACAACGCGCTCGAATGCCTCGTTCGGCGTCTTCGCGGTAACCGCGTCAAGTGCCGCGAGCGCGTCCTCGCGTACGGTGCGATAGCATTGATCGGCAATCATCAGCGCCAGTGACGTCGACCGTCCCTTGTAGAAGTTGAGGCCGCCGGCGTTTGCGCACTGCTCTACCTCAAACTTCTTGCTGAGCGCATCGCCGATCCCGGCGACGAAAAAGCGCCGCGGGGCACCTGCGATCAGCGCAGTATCGACCACCACTGCATCCGGATTGGTCGCCATCAACCGCACTTCACTCAGCGTATGGTCTTCGCGATAAAGCACGACGAGGCGGCTGGTCGGCGCGTCGTTGGAGGCAACCGTCGGCACGATCAGCAACGCGCCGCCGCAGGCGATGCGCACGCCCTTGGCGTTGTCGATGGTCTTGCCGCCACCGACGCCGACGATGACGTCACTTTGCGCGGCTTTGGCCTGCCGCGCCATCTCGTCGATCTTCTCCGTCGTGCATTCGCCGCTGAATGCCGCGAACGTCGGCGTCACCTCGGAATTCGCGAATACCGCTTCCAGCTTCGTCCTGATCAGGTCCATCACCGCCGCATCGACGATCACGAACGGGCGACGACCATACAACGCGACCAGCGGAGCCAGCTCCGCAAGCGCACCCGGCCCCTGAACATAGCGATGCGGACCGCCGAAAACGCGCATGGTCATGTATCACCCCAGACAAAATCGCGGCGACCACCATCCATGCAGATCAGCGCGCCGTTGATGAAGGATGCCTGCACCGAGCAGAGATAAGCAATCAGCGCACCGACCTCGCTCGGCTGACAGAAACGCTTGAGCGGATTCTGCCCGGCGATCACCTCGCGCTTGGCCTCCGAGAAACCAGCGATCAGTTCGGTCTCGACATAACCCGGAGCGATGGCGTTCACTGTAATGCCATCGCCACCGACCTCCTTGGCCATCGTTCGGGTGAAGCCGATAACTCCGGCCTTGGCGGCAGAGTAATTGGTCACGCCCGGCCGCCCGCCGCCGGTGACATTCATCGACGAGGTGTTAACGATGCGTCCATAGCCCGTCTTGCGCAGGAACGGCACCGCGAACTTGCTGCACAGAAAGGTGCTACGCAGATGCGTATTCATGATGATGTCCCAATCAGACACCGACATATCGGCGGCATGACGGCCGAGATATTTTCCGCCTGCCCCGGCGTTGTTGACAAGAATATTGAGCGAACCCAATCCGTCTGCCGCTGCGCGCACCACGCGCTCCGCACTGGTCTCGTCCGAGACATCGCCGATGCAAACGATGGCCTTTGCGCCGCTGGCGCGCAACTCCGCGGCGGTCGCTTCCGCCGCGGCCGCGTCGATATCGTTGATGGCTATCGCGACACCCTCGGCGGCGAGCGCGGTTGCTTCGGCCTTGCCGATCCCGCGCGCCGCGCCGGTGACCAGCGCGGCCTTGCCTGCAATTCCCAAATCCATGTCGTCTCCTTCAGCCTTTCACCGCGCCGGCGCCGAGGCCCTGAATGAAATATTGCGACATCAGCGCGAAGGCCGCGAACAGCGGCAGTGCGATCAGGGTCGAGCCGGCCATGATCTCGCCCCAGCGCAGGTCGAACGAGCCGACCATCGAGGCGAGGCCCACCGGCAACGTCTTGTTGGCGTCGCTGCCGATCATCACCAGCGCGAAGGTGTAGTCGGTCCACGACAGCAGGAACGAGAAGATCGCGACCGTAATCAGGCCGGGCAGCGCCAATGGCAGCACCACGCGCAGAAAAGCGCCGAGCCGCGTGCAACCATCCACCATCGCCGCCTCTTCCAGTTCAAACGGCATGCTCTTGAAGAAGCCCCACAGAAACCAGACGCCGAGCGGCAGAGTGAGCGTCAGGTGCGAGGCGATCAGGCCAGTCAGCGTGTCGCTGAGGCCCAGCCGCGCGAAAATCGTAAAGATCGGGATCGCGATCAACAGCGGCGGAAACATGTAGGCGTACAACATCGCGCCGACGATCACCTTCTTGCCGCGAATGCGTTGCCGCGTCACCGCATAAGCGATCATCACCGAGAACACCATCGTCACCAGCACCGCCACGACCGCGACGATGACGCTGTTCAAGAAGTGGCGTGGATAATCGGTAAGTTCGAGCAGGTTGCGATAGGATTCCGGCGAGAGCACGTTGGGGATCAGCGACACGTTGGTCAGGAGTTCGGTCGGCTCGCGCAGGCTCGACACCACCATCCAGTAGATCGGGAACGCCGAATAGACCGCGATCACCAGCGCGGCGACATAGAGGGCGAGACGGCGCGGCAGCGTTTTGGCACGACCCATCAGTCGTCCTCCAGCGGGAATACCCAGAAGTAGATCAGCACCGCAATCGACAGCAGCGCGAAGGAAATGGTGGCGATGGCCGCACCGCCACCGATGTCGAACAGGTTGAAAGCGTGGCGATAGGACAGTATCGCGAGGTTTTCCGTCGCGCCCACCGGCCCGCCGCGCGTCAGGAGCCAGATGACATCGAATTTGTTGAACATCCAGATCGCGCGCAGCAACACCACCACGGTCAGGATCGGCTTTAGCATCGGCAGCGTGATGTGGAAGAAACGTTGCACGGCCGTGGTGCCATCGACCCGCGCCGCCTCATAGAGCGACTGCGGCACGGTCTGCAACGCAGCGAGAAAACATGTGGTGACGAACGGCGTCCACATCCAGACGCTGACCAAAATGGTCGATGCCATCGCCGCGCCGGAGCTCTCGAACCAGTTGATCGGCGGCAGGCCCATGGCTTCAACCGCCTTGGTTACGATGCCGATGCCGCCGTCCACCATCCATTTGAACGTGAGGATCACCACCACCGTCGGCAGCAGATACGGCAGGATCGAAAGGCCGCGCACCAGGTTGCGGCCGGGAAAGGCTTCGTTGAGCACCAGCGCGAAACCGATGCCGAGCACCACTTGAAAGACGATAGAGCCGAGCGCGTAGACTGCGCCATTGAGCAGCGCGCGCCAGAACTCAGGCGCCTGCAGCACCGCACCATAGTTGGCCAAGCCGACCCACTTCGGCGCGCCGACGAAGGAGTCCATCTGATAGAAGCTGAGGCTGACCGCGTACACCGCAGGCGCGACGATCAGCGCCAGCGTCACCGCCAGGCCGACAAACAGAAACCCATAGATCGTGGCTTTCGAACTCACGGCAGACGCCTCGCATGGCGGCCCGGCCGGAGCGATCCAGCCGGGCCATTTCGAGTGAGACAGCCTATCAGGCGATCAGCTTGCGCATCTTGTCGGCGGCGGTCTTGATGCACTCCGCCGACGACATGTTCTTCAGAATCTTGTTCTGAAGCATTTCAGGAATGACGAAGCCTTCGAAAACCTTTCCGGGGCGCAGATCTGGCGCGGGCCCTTCGGTGTCGATCGAGGTCAAAATAATCGACTTGTCGGTGATGAAGCCGCGCATCGTCTCCACCGCGTCCTTGTGCTTCTCGATCAACGGATGCGCGCGCCAGCGCGGATCGTCGTAGACGTCGAGGCGCGGCGGCTGGAAATGCAGCGGCGCGGTGTGCAGGAAGTTGATGTACTGGTTCTCGGTAAACCACTTCATGAACTTCATCGACTCGTCGGAGTTCGGCGTCTTCAGCACCACCCAGCCGTCGTAACCGTGGTTGACGGCCTTGGCCTTTCCGGTCGAGTCCATATAGGGCGTGATGCCATACTGGGTCGCCAGCTTCGGCGCGTTCCGCTCCAGCGCCTCGATGATGCGGCCGGCATAGGCGGCGTGGCCGACCTTGTCGGACGAGAAGTTGCTCAGGACTTCACCGAAACTCGCCTGGCTCGCGCCGGACGGCATGGTCTTGTAGAGTTCTGCGAAGAAATCGAGGTAACGCGAGACGCGCGGCGCCATCTCGGCATTGTCGAGCGCGACGTTCCACTTGTCGTCGAACAGCTTGACGCCTTCCGCCCACATGAATCCCGGCGCCAGCCAATTGGTCGCGCCGTTGCTGCCGATCGGGAACAGCGAGCCGAAGCGGCCGTCCGCGGTGAGGGTCTGCGAATTCTTGAGCATCTCGGCATAGCTCTTCGGCGCGCTGAGGCCATGCTTCTCGTACAAGTCCTTGCGGTAGTAAATCCACGCCAGGTTGTAGTCGTAGGGATACCAGTAGACCTCGTCCTTCACCGGAAAGAGGATCTTCGGACCCCATTTGTACTTGCTGGTGAGTTCGGTCAGCGGCATCAACTGCCCCTCGGCCTGCAACAGCAGCACGTGGCCGACGAAAGCAAACGTGGCGATGTCGTAAGGCTGCCCGCCGCGCAGCGATGTCGTCACCTTGGTGAACGCGTCATCGAGCGGAACCGAGTCGACGATGACCTGCGTACCGAACTGCTTCTCGTATTCGGCGCAAGCGACCTTCAGCGCGCGGATGCTGTCGATCGAGGTCTCGGTGTTGAGAAAGCGAATCGTCTTCTTGCCCTGCCCCCACACAGCGGGTGCGCCGAGGGTGCCGGTGGCGAGCGCAGTGCCGAGCGCACCGGCGGACTTGATCAGCGTGCGGCGGTTAACGCCGCTTGGCTTCGTCATTGTCTTGTCGTTGGTCATGGCCTTCCTCCCGTTATGATTGTTCATGGCTTGGCGGCTTCGATGCGTTGACCGCTCGATTTGGCAAACAGATGCAGTTTTGTTGCGGGGAAACGAACGCCGATGCTTTGGCCCGGCGACCAGCTGTCGACGCGATCAACCAGAATACGCAGGCGCTCGCCTCCGGCCTCCCCGATACACAACGTCTGGGCACCGAGTTGTTCGATCACCCGCACAGTGAACGCGACGCCATTGTTATCATTACTCAGGGCGAGGTGTTCGGGACGAATCCCGAGCACAGCCTCGCCGCCCGCCGACGTGCCGGCCGGCAACCCGATACGCAGACTGCCCGCAACGAAATGACCGCCTTCAATGCGCCCCTCTATCAGGTTCATTTCTGGCGAACCGATGAAGCCGGCAACGAACAGATTGGCCGGTCGGTCGTAAACTTCCAGCGGCGCACCGATTTGCTGCACGTGGCCGTCGCGCATGATGACGATGCGGTTCGCCAGCGTCATCGCCTCGACCTGATCGTGGGTCACGTAGACCATACTGGTACCGAC
This sequence comes from Pseudomonadota bacterium, assembly GCA_963204905.1. Lineage (GTDB taxonomy): Bacteria > Pseudomonadota > Alphaproteobacteria > Rhizobiales > Xanthobacteraceae > 62-47. Next base: position 5,267 of record CAUJJN010000009.1, on the reverse strand, counting down.
ATCCTGATGCAGGCGAGCAATCTCCTCGCGCATCCGTACCCGCAGCTTGGCGTCGAGATTCGACAAGGGCTCATCGAGCAGGAACACGTCCGGCTCGCGCACCAGCGCGCGGCCGAGCGCGACGCGCTGCATTTGGCCACCGGAGAGCTGCTTCGGCTTGCGGGCGAGATAGTCCTCCAGCCCCAGCATGTGCGCGGCCTTCTGCACGCGCACGTCAATCTCCGCCGGGTCCATTTTGCGCATCCGCAGGCCGAAGGCGAGGTTGTCGTAGATCGTCTTGTGCGGATAAAGCGCGTAGTTCTGGAACACCATCGCGATATTGCGATCCTTCGGCTCCAGTTCGGTGACGTCGCGCGAACCGATGCGGATGGTGCCAGACGTCACCTCCTCCAGCCCAGCGATCATCCGCAGCGTCGTGGACTTGCCGCAACCGGACGGCCCCAGAAACACCACGAACTCACCATCGCGAATGGTGAGATCGACGCCGTGGACCGCCACGACGCCGCCATAAGCCTTGCGAACCTGTTCCAGGCGGATTTCAGCCATGAGCCACCCTGCTCCCTGAGCGCGCCGGCATCACGATCCGCCTTTGACGAAATCGTGGATGCGATGATTGAGCGGTGCCAGCGCCGCCTGAATGTCACGATAGATCGGAAATCCGCGATCGTAGACCGCAGCACGCGCCGGATCCGGAGTGGCGCGCGAGACGATTTGAATCACCTCCGCCGCCGCGCGTTCGTCAGCGTAAACGCCGACGCCGACACCGGCGAGCAGCGCCGCACCGAACGACGCGTCGGCGACCGCCGGCAATTCCACTTCGACATTGAGCACGTCGGCAACGATCTGCCGCCACAGCGCGCTGGTGGAGCCGCCGCCGGTGAGACGCGCGGTGGCGAAGCTCAGGCCCTTGGCGCGCAGCACGTCGCGGCAATCGCGCAGCGAATAGGCGACGCCTTCATACAGCGCGCGGACGAAATGACCGGGGCCGTGATTGAAACCGGCGCCGACGAAATCGGCGCGCAGCAGCGGATCCCAATACGGGCTGCGCTCACCGTTGAGATACGGATGAAAGAACAGGCCTTCGGCCCCCGGCGCGACCGCCGCCGCCATGCGGTCCATCGCGTCGAACACCGCGCGGCCGTCGTCGCCCTCGCGGCGGAAGAAAGTATCGCGCAACCACTTGTGCGCCGAGGCGCAGGAGTTGGTCGCGGTGATGATGTACCAGTGGTTCGGCACCACGTGATAATAGTTGATCAACTCGAAATCGGGCCGCGAGGTCGGCGATAAGACGTTAACGGTGGCGGCGGTGGCGAGTTTCACCACGCCGAGCCCCTCGCGCACCATGCCAGCGCCATAAGTTTCCGCCGCGGTGTCGGAGGTGCCGCACACCACCGGCGTGCCTTCGGCAAGTCCCGTCGCGCGCGCGGCCTCCGCCGTCACCTTGCCGACCACCGTTGTCGGCGCGACGATCGGTGGCAGCGTCTCAAGCGGCCAGCCGATCATATCGCAGAGTTCTTTCGACCACTGACCGCTCATGGCGTCCAGCATCAAGGTGCCGAGCGCGTCGATGGTGTCGGTTTCCCAGGTGCCGGTGAATTGCGCGCGCAGCCAGTCTTTCGCGACATAGAGCCGCTTGACGCGTGCGTGCGCCGCCGGCTCGTGATTGCGCAGCCACAGCATCTGCGGCAGCGTCCATGTGGCGTTGGCGCGGTTGGCGCCGATCTCGAGAATACGCGCGTCGGCCTGTTTGCGCAGCGCCGCGACTTCGGCGTGGCTGCGCTGGTCGTTCCACAGGATCGCTGGACGAATGACCTTGCCGTCCGCGTCGGTCAGCACCTGCGTATGAGCGCCGGCCGAGAATGCAATCGCGGCGATGTCCGTTGCGGGCCGCTTGCTCAGCGCCAGCACGCGCGGCAGCGCTTTGCAGGCGGCGCTCCACCAGTCCTGCGGATCCTGCTCACTCCAGCCCGGATGCTTCGAGGTGGTCGGAACTGCTTCCGAGGCTTCCGCGACAAGCGAGCCATCGGCACGGATCACGCTCACCTTGAGCGACCCCGCACCGAGATCGATGCCGACCAGCAATGGATCAGCCGCCATGATCGGCCTCCGTCTTGTTGCGACCGGCCGGCTTAGCCACCACGCGCACCTTTGGCGTAGATATCCCTGGCGCCGGGCCGTGTGCGCAGGCCGAGCTTGCCGGGATTGAGCAGGTTGTCGGGATCGAGCGCGTCCTTGATCTTCTGCAACACGTCGAGACCAGCGCCAAGTTCGCGCGCCATCCACCGGCCGCGGAACAGACCCGCGCCGTGGTGATGCGCGATCGATCCGCCGTGATCGAGCGTCAGGCCCTGCACCGTGTCCCACAGTTTCGCGTGAAGCGGAAACGCCTGCGCTTCCGGCATCGGCGGCAGCCGCACCGTCATGTATTGGCACGCGCCCTCAGGATAGACGTGCGACCAGTGCGCCCCGAAATGCACCTCCGGGTGCACCGCGCGCACCGCCTTGGCGATGGCCTCATAGAGCGCCGGAATCTTCGACCAGTTCGCCGTCACCTCGATGGTGTCGTTGAAGTAGCCCTTATCGTGCCACATCTGCGAGTAAGCGATATAGCGGTTCTGCTTCCAGTGATGATACGGCTCGTCCGGCGCGACCTCGCCGCCGAAGGACGCCGCGATCTTCAGCGCCATCTCCTGCTCGACCGAAACCATTGGTTCGCTGCCGCAGAACGCGAGCACCGCGAGGATTGGCTTGGTGCGGAACAGAGCGATATCCTTGGTGCGATCGTCGCTTTCAGCGCGATCGTACAGCCGCACGATCTGCGGGCGAATTTCCGCCTGCATGATGGCGCGCGCGCAATCCCACGACGCCTGCAAGGTGGGGAACGCCAGCACCACGCCGCGCTCGACCTCCGGCTTCTTCCAGATCCGCAACGTCACTTCGGTGATGATGCCGAATGCGCCCTCGCTGCCGACCATCAGATCGCGCACTGAAGGCCCGACCGCGCGCCGCGCCACCGGGCGCACCTCCAGCGGCGTGCCGTCCGGCAGCACCGCCTTGAGGCCGACGACGATGTCCTCGATCTTGCCGTATCGACTACTGGCCTGACCGCCGCCGCGACACGCCGCCCAGCCGCCGACCGTCGAAATCTCGATCGATTGCGGATAGTGGCCGGTGGTGAAGCCTTGCGCGTTGAGTTCCTGCTCGAACACCGCGCCATTCATGCCGGCCTGCACCGTCACCGTCGCATCCACCGGATTGACCGCAACAATCTTGTCGAGCCGCCGCAGATCGACGGTGATCTCGCCGCCGAGTGGAATCGCGCCGCCAAGCACGCCGGAGCCGTTGCCGTAAGGAATGATCGGGATGCCGGCGCTGTGCGCATGCACGACGACCCTGGCGACTTCATCGGCGTTGCCGGGACGCACGATCAGGCGCGGCACGTCGCCTGCGATCTCACCGGCGCGCTCCTCGAACACCGCGAACGGCAGCCGGTCCCGCGCATAGGCAAGGCGCTCGTCGAACGAGGTCAGGACATGATGGTCGCCAACGATGGCGGCAAATGCCTTGGCAATGTCCGAGTCAATTCGGTCGCGCTGGCGTACCGCTGCGATGGTGCTCGCTTCCAAGGACGTTCTCCGCAAACTGATTTCCATTGACACAACGAAAGCCGGCATCGCCAACGGAAATCCCGCCAACAATCCTCTTGAGCAATCGTTTGTTCAAAAATTGACCGAAACCGGTGATGACGTCAATCCCTAATTTTCAGGCGGGCGCCGGACCGGTGGACGACCGGATCACCATGCCATCCGGCGGCAGCGGCGCGATGGCGTCCGGCGTCCGCTCTTCCACCAGTGCGATCAAAAGATCAGCAGCGAGTTCGCCCATGCGCTCGGTCGGCATCCGCACCGTGGTCAATTGCGGATAGAGCATGGTGGCGACCGGCGCATCGTGCAGGCCGACCACCGAGACATCCTGCGGAATCTGTAAGCCCGCTTCATGTAACACGGCCATGGCCCCCGCTGCCGTCACCAGCGTAGCGCCGAGAACGGCGGTCGGGCGCATCGACAGCAGTTGCCGCATCGCCGCGGCACCGCCCTCGGCCGTGTAGCCTGCGACCGCGACCAGCGCTGGATCGAACGCAATGCCGTGACGCTTCAGCGCGCCGCGATAGCCGGCGAGACGTTCGCCGGCGTTGAAACCGCCGGGACGGCCAGCGAGATGCGCGATGCGGCGATGGCCGAGCGCGACGAGATGATCGACTGCGATTTCAGTGGCAGCGCGGCTGTCCAGCACCACCGCGTGCGGCGCGCCGGCGAGTTGACGATTGAGCAATACGAATGGCACCTGCGCGGCTTCCAGTTCATCGCGCAGCAATTTGTCGTCGTCGAGGCTTGCGACCAGCAAACCATCGACACGGTTGCCGTGTGACATCCGTTGATAGACAGAATCGGTTGCCTCCGACCCGCGATGCGCGATCAGCAGCGAATAGCCGTGGCGCAGGGTCGCCTTCTCGGCACCGAAGATCGCCGAGGCAAACACCGGGTTGTCGAGCTGCGGCACCACGATGCCGAAGGTCGCCGAGCGCGCCATCCGCAGGCCGCGTGCAAGGTGGTTCGGTGCGTAATTGAGCGTGCGTGCGCTTTGCAGCACACGTTCACGGGTTTCCTCGCGGATACGCTGGGTCGCCTCGCCGCGCAGCACCCGCGACGCGGTCGAGACGTCAACGCCCGCCAGTCGCGCCACGTCCGCCAGCTTGGTCCGCACCAATGCTCCCTCATTCCGCGCCATTGTTTCTTGGAGCGACGTGAATACCCCGCCACAAACGAGGCGTCAAAGGCACCACACAATTAGGCGATCGGGACCACGGCTAGACGTATGTCGAGCCATTGTTGTGCGACGCCGCCCCCCCGATGGCCAGGTTGGAAATGCCGGGTCGGTGGCACAAGCGGCTCAAAATCATCAAAGGTGTGGTGGAGCTGGACGCGCTATGAATATCCGGCGCGCCTTCTCCATCACGCCAGCCAGCATGAGACTCAGCTGGTCCAATGCTGTTCCGTCGCAGCTGGCCGGAGACGTCAGATGTCCGAACGGAACGAGCTCGGAGAATCGAAGCTGGGGTGAGGAAAGGACGACAACGCGACCGACGACATATTGCTAAGCCATTGAAAACAATGGCGCGAGAGACGGGGCTCGAACCCGCGACCTCCGGCGTGACAGGCCGGACATTTTCAATGTTTTTCAAGCACCGAATCCGACTCCAACCAGAC
>CAUJJN010000008.1 GCA_963204905.1 Pseudomonadota bacterium | reverse complement strand
CTATATTCGTTCCATCCCACCCCACGCAGGCGGATGTGGTTGTCGCCCGAAAGCCAAACGGCATCGGCCGCCACATCGGGTTTGAAGCCCTTCCGGCACCTTCCTTGCTTCAGATTTGCGGAAACGCTGACAGGCATTCCGCACTTTCGAAAGCCACCTTCGATCCTCTCCTTGTTTTTTCTACAGGACCACCCCCATGCGGGAAATGAAACTTCAGGACCTCAAGGCTCAGACTCCCGGCGAACTGGTGACGCTGGCGGAAGAGCTTGGTGTCGAGAACGCTAGCACCATGCGCAAGCAGGAGCTGATGTTCGCCATTCTCAAGCAACTCGCGATTCAGGAAATCGACATCATCGGCGAAGGCGTCGTCGAGGTGCTGTCGGACGGCTTTGGCTTCCTGCGCTCGCCGGACGCGAACTATCTGCCCGGCCCGGACGATATCTACGTCTCGCCATCGCAGATCCGTCGTTTCGGATTGCGCACCGGCGACACCATCGAAGGCCATATCCGCAGTCCGAAGGAAGGCGAACGCTACTTCGCGCTGCTGAAGGTCAACACGCTGAATTTCGAAGACCCGGAGAAATCCAAGCACAAGGTCAACTTCGACAATCTGACGCCGTTGTTTCCGGACGAGCGGTTCAAACTCGAACTCAACGACCCGACCCGCAAGGATCTGTCGCCGCGCGTCATCGATATCGTCGCGCCGATCGGAAAGGGTCAGCGTGCGCTGATCGTCGCGCCGCCGCGCACCGGCAAGACCGTGCTGATGCAGAACATCGCGCATTCGATCACGGCCAACCATCCGGAATGCTACCTGATCGTGCTGCTGATCGATGAGCGGCCGGAGGAAGTCACCGACATGCAGCGTTCGGTGAAGGGCGAGGTGGTATCCTCGACCTTCGACGAGCCGGCGGTGCGTCACGTCCAGGTCGCGGAGATGGTGATCGAGAAGGCCAAGCGGCTGGTCGAACACGGCCGAGATGTGGTCATTCTGCTCGACACCATCACGCGCCTTGGTCGTGCCTACAACACCGTGGTGCCGTCATCCGGCAAGGTGCTGACCGGCGGTGTCGACGCCAACGCGTTGCAGCGGCCGAAGCGCTTCTTCGGCGCGGCGCGTAACATCGAGGAAGGCGGTTCGCTGACGATTATCGCCACCGCGCTGGTCGATACCGGCAGCCGCATGGACGAAGTGATTTTCGAAGAGTTCAAGGGCACCGGCAACTCCGAGCTGATCCTCGACCGCAAGGTCGCCGACAAGCGCACCTTCCCGGCCATCGACATCGCGCGTTCCGGCACCCGCAAGGAAGAACTCATCACCGATCCGCAACTGCTCAAGAAGATGTATGTGCTGCGGCGCATCCTTAATCCGATGGGCACCATGGATGCGATCGAGTTCCTGCTCGACAAGCTGCGCAACACCAAGAACAACAGCGAGTTCTTCGATTCGATGAACACCTGACGCTGCGGGCGGCGAGGAACCACACAAAAAGCCCGCGAGCGATCGCGGGCTTTTTGTTTACTGACGATCTCGCGAGAACCTTTTCTGGGCCTATGCGACACAACGATCAGTCTTGTCGAAATGCGGAGCGGTGGATGTTTGCGGCCTTCCTTCATATGCTGCCCTATGGGATTAGCGCAGCGCTTTGCCTCGTTGTGCTGGTGGGTTTCTGGCGCGGACTGTCGTTGGCCCCACACAAGGACGGTCACGGCCCACGCCGCGCCATTCATTGGTGGTATGGACCGCGCGACTGACGATGTCGTCGATTATCGCTGCGTCACGAGATCAATCAGTGCCTGCGGTGTCGTGGTCGGCAGCGAACAACTTTGCTGACGACAGACGAACGCCGCGGCGCCCTTCACACTGTTGGCCTTGGCGTGTGCCGGATGTTGCTGTGGCAACAGCTCGGCGCGGGGCGCATGGAGAACAATGGTTGTGGCATGCGGCAATCTTCGCGCCGTGACAACAAGCGCTTCGGCGTCGGCGCCCTCGCCCACCACCACGACTTCAGCGCCGGTGAGATGTAGATCGAGCGCATTCAGCAGCGACAAATGGCCGAACATGTTTTCCGCCGCGCGCGGCAACAGTGCGGCAAACAGTGCGTCGGCCTTGGTTCGCCAGCGATTGTCGCCATCCAGCACCGAGAGCCGAATAAGATTTTGCGCGATCAAGCCATTGTGGTTGGGGATCGCATCGTCAACGCTGGAATGCGGACGGACAATCAGGCCTTCGGCATCATCGGCGGTGAGATAGTAACCACCATGCTCGTTGTCGGCGTAGTGGTGATCCATGAGGTTCTGCCATGCGATGGCTTGTTGCAGGAACGCCCTCTCGCCTGTTGCCTCATGCAGCGCCAGCGCAGCGCGGATCATCGCGGCGTAGTCCGATGCAAGGCCGGGAATGAGAAGCTGTCCGGCGCGCCACGAATGTCCGAGGCGGCCATCGCGGGTCATCGACGTGGCGATAAATGCGAAGGCGCGGCGCGCGAGATCGAGCCACGCCGGTTGGGCGAAGGCAATCGCCGCACGCGCCAATACCGCGATCATCAAGCCATTCCAGTCCGCCAGCACCTTGTCGTCGAGGCCGGGGCGAACGCGCGTTGCACGATGCGCCAGCAGTTTGTCCCGCAGCGATCGCATGTGAGCGTCATCGTCACTGCCGAGATCGATGGTCTTGAGGCGATTGGGAATATTGTGGCCTTCGAAGTTGCCCTCTGCCGTGATGTCGTAACGCGCGTCGAAGTTGGCGGCGTCTTGCGTGCCGAGCACGTCTGTAACTTCCGCCAGCGACCAGACGTAGAACTTGCCTTCCTCGCCTTCGGAATCGGCGTCGAGAGAGGATGCGAATGCACCTTCCGCCGTGGTCATCTCGCGCATCAGCCAACCGACGGTTTCCTGCGCGCGCTGCGCATAAAGCGGATTTGGGGCGCGTGCATGTTCGAGCGCCAGCAGATCGAGCAACTGCGCGTTGTCGTAGAGCATCTTTTCGAAATGCGGCACCAGCCACCTCTCATCGACGGAATAGCGTGCGTAGCCGCCACCTAGATGATCGTAGATCCCGCCCTGGCTGATATGTGTCAGCGTCAGATTGGTGGTGGTGAATAAACGCGGGTCGCGACTGCGCGCCCCGCCTCGCCACAAGAATTCCAGCATCGAGCACTGGGGAAATTTGGGAGCGCCGCGAAGGCCGCCATTGACCGGGTCGGTAGCCCGCGCGATCGAGATTGCAGCGTTGTTCAGTTCGTCGACGCCGAGCCGTGCTGCCGCGTCCCCACGGGTGCGCTCACTCAGCCGGGCGAGCAACGCGTCACGGTTGCTGATGATCTTGTCGGGCTCGTCACGATAAAGCCGGGACACCGTGCGCAACAGATCGGTGAAGCCAGGGCGGCCATATTGCGCCTGTTTCGGAAAATAGGTGCCGCCCCAGAACGGCTCACCATCGGAGGTGAGAAACATCGTCAGCGGCCAGCCGCCCTGCTCGCCCAGCAGATGCAGCGCATTCATGTAGATCTGATCGATGTCCGGCCGCTCCTCGCGATCGACCTTGATGTTGACGAACAGCTCGTTCATCACCTTCGCAGTGGCTTCATCCTCGAAACTTTCATGCGCCATGACGTGGCACCAGTGGCACGCGGCGTAGCCGACCGACAGCAGGATCGGCTTGTTGGCGCGTTTCGCTTCCGCCAGCGCGTCCGGGCCCCATGGCCACCAATCGACCGGGTTGTGCTGGTGTTGCAGCAGATAGGGGCTTGTCTCGTGCGCGAGCCGGTTGGTGTGCGATGATGCCTCGGTCATGCTGCGGCCTTCCGGTTGCGATGGAATGACGATGCGTGGTTGCATCGAACGTCGTGCTTGTTGAATAGATAGGCCATGCATCCGCGAGAACAAACCATCTTTGCCCTGTCGTCCGGGCGCCCGCCGACCGCGATCGCCATCGTCCGCGTGTCCGGCGCGCAGGCGGGTCGTGCGCTGGAGACGTTGGCGAGCCGGCGACCGGCGCCGCGTGTCGCGACGCGGGCGTTGCTGCGGGATGCACAGGATGAGGCCATCGACGATGCCGTGGTGCTGTGGTTTCCAGCGCCGGCCAGCGCGACGGGCGAAGACGTCGCGGAGTTTCATGTCCATGGGGGTCGTGCGGTGCTGGCGGCGCTGTTCGCGGCGTTGTCGAGGTTCGATGATGTGCGGCCGGCGGAGCCGGGCGAGTTTACGCGGCGTGCATTCGAGAACGGCAAGATTGATCTCACCGAGGCAGAAGGACTCGACGATCTGATTCACGCCGACACCGATCAGCAAAGGCGTCAGGCGTTGCGGCAGTTGAAGGGATTGCTTGGCGACAAGGCGCGCGACTGGCGGCGGCAGATCATCGAGGCGGCGGCGCTGATCGAGGCGGGCATCGACTTTGCCGATGAAGGCGACGTGCCGGAGGAGCTGGTGGCGCCAGCGTTGGCAAGGATCGTAGCGCTGAAAGATGAGATCGAGCAGGCATTGGCGGCATCGGCGCACAGCGAGCGTTTGCGCGATGGCCTGGTGGTGGCGATCGCCGGCGCGCCGAATGTCGGCAAATCGACGCTGATGAATGCGCTGGCGCGGCGCGAGGTGGCGATCGTTTCTCCGCACGCCGGCACCACACGCGATGCGATCGAGGTCCAGCTCGATCTCGGCGGCTATCCGGTGACGCTGATCGACACCGCCGGCATTCGCGAGACCGATGATCCGGTGGAGCAAGAGGGTGTGCGGCGGGCCAGGGCGCGGGCAGGGGATGCCGATCTGGTTTTATGGCTGACGGATGCTCGGCCATTGACGGATCAGCCAATGGACGACCTCGTTACCGACACGCCGCGCTGGCTGGTGCGCAACAAGCTCGATCTCGACGCGGAAAACCAAGCCCAAATCGACGCCGGGATTCTTGCGGCAGGACGAGGGCTGTTTCGTGGCGGCATCACGGAGCCGGGTTCCGCGCCCGAACGGAATTTTGCCATCTCCGCATCGCGGGGCGATGGAGTGCCGGAGTTGGTCCGGGCGGTCGGATGCTATGCGGAGCAGTATTTCGGTGCCGGGGAGTCCGGACTGCTTGGGCGAGAGCGGCATCGTGATTTGCTGCGCACAACAGTCGAAATGCTGCATCGCAGCATTTCGCTTCGCGATCGAGGAGACGAATTGGTGGCCGAGGAATTGCGTGCGGCGGCGTTCTCGCTTGGGCGGCTGCTGGGCCGCGTCGATGTCGAGGATTTGCTGGATGTCATTTTCCGGGACTTTTGCATCGGTAAATGATAGTATTCTAATATAGAAATATTTTTTAGTTCATTTTATTAAATCAGTAACGGGCGGATTGGTGATGCTGTTCATAAGCAGGCACTCATCATAAGTAGACACTCATTGATCGAGGTTCCCGAGCGAAAGCTTCACGAAGTCATGTCTGGTCCGGGGTGGTCGCGTCCGGGCGGGTATTTCAACATGAAAACATTCGCTGGGAACCTGAGCCGCTTCTTCTGACCGTCCCCATTCCTGCTGCTAAGGAGCGTCGGCCGGAGCGCGGCAGGTTACAGCCCAGTATGATTGACCTTCGAACCGGGAACCTTCGGTTCTTCTTCCTTCGAGCGAGGTATTGTCCGCATCGGTTCCACATAAGCGAAACCGAGTACCGGATTGCGTCCCGGTGTTTAACGTGAAACACGCGTCACGCCAATCTGGCCAACGGCTGTTTCACGTGAAACACCGGCCGCGGATTCCACTTTGCGCCACGCGCGTCTCGCGATAGAACGCCGCCAGTCTTGTTCAATTTCGACGCGGATACGCCATTGGCAAACGCATACGATGTGATCGTGATCGGTGGCGGCCACGCCGGCTGTGAAGCGGCCGCGGCCGCGGCGCGCATGGGCGCGCGCACCGCGCTGGTGACGCATCGGTTCGACACGATCGGCGCGATGTCCTGCAATCCCGCGATCGGCGGGCTCGGCAAGGGTCATCTGGTGCGAGAGGTCGATGCGCTCGACGGGCTGATGGGCCGGGTGATCGATCAGGCAGGCATCCAGTTCCGAATGCTCAATCGGCGCAAGGGGCCGGCAGTGCGTGGCCCGCGCGCGCAGGCCGACCGCAAGCTCTATGCGGCAGCGATGCAGGCGGCGATCCGTAAGACCGCCAATCTCTCGGTGATCGAAGGCGAGGCGGACGATCTGCTTGTCAGGGATGGCCGCGTCACCGGCGTTCGGCTGGTGGATGGCCGCGAGCTGGCCGCCGGCGCGGTGGTCGTCACCACCGGGACATTTCTGCGCGGACTGATACATCTTGGCGAGCAAAGCTGGCCGGCGGGCCGGGTCGGGGAGGCGCCGGCGCTCGGCCTCTCGACATCGTTCGAAGCGGCGGGTTTCACGCTCGGCCGGCTCAAGACCGGGACGCCGCCGCGACTTGATGGCCGCACCATCGACTGGCGCGCGGTGGAGATGCAGCCCGGCGACGATCCGCCGGAGCCGTTCTCGACGATGACCGCGCGCATCACGGTGCCGCAGATCCAGTGCGGCATCACCCGCACCACGCCTGCGACCCACGACGTGATCCGCGCCAACGTGCATCGCTCGCCGATGTATTCCGGCCAGATCAAGTCGACCGGTCCGCGCTATTGTCCGTCGGTCGAGGACAAGATCATGCGGTTCGGCGACCGCGACGGCCATCAGATCTTCCTCGAGCCGGAAGGGCTCGATGACCCGACCGTCTATCCCAACGGCATTTCCACCTCGCTGCCGGAAGAGGTGCAGCGCGCCATCGTGGCGTCGATTCCCGGTCTAGAGAACACCCGGATCATCCGGCCGGGCTACGCCATCGAGTATGACCATGTCGATCCGCGCGAGTTGGAGCCGACCTTGCAGACTCGCCGGGTACCGGGGCTGTTCCTGGCCGGGCAGATCAACGGCACCACCGGTTATGAGGAAGCGGCGGCGCAGGGCGTCGTCGCCGGCCTCAATGCGGCGTTGCGCGCGAGCGGCGGCGAGCCGATGGTGTTCGACCGCGCCGACGGCTATCTCGGCGTGATGATCGATGACCTGGTGACGCGCGGCGTCACCGAACCTTATCGGATGTTCACCTCACGCGCCGAGTATCGCCTGACCCTGCGCGCCGACAACGCCGACCAGCGCCTGACCGACAAGGGCATCGCATTGGGTTGCGTCGGGTCGGAGCGGGCCACGCATCATCGTGCCAAGATGGCGGCGTTGGAAACGGCCAAGGGATTGGCGCAATCGCTGGCGATCACCCCGAACGCGGCGGCGAAGCACGGCCTCAACCTCAATCGCGACGGTCATCGCCGCTCGGCCTTCGAGCTCCTGGCCTATCCGGAGATCGGTTGGACTGATGTTACCCGCATCTGGCCGGAGCTGTCGGCCATTGACCCATCCATCGCCACCCATGTCGAGATCGACGCCAAGTATGACGTCTATCTCAAGCGCCAGGTCGCGGATGTCGAGGCCTTCCGCCGCGACGAGGGCCTGATGCTGACGGGGATCGACTATCGCGCGGTGCCGGGATTGTCCAACGAGGCGCGCAATCGGCTGGAAAAGGCGCAGCCGCGCACGGTCGGGCAGGCGGGCCGGCTCGATGGCCTGACGCCGGCAGCGCTGGGCATTCTGGCCGCCTATCTGCGCCGCGAAGCTCGGAAGAAGGACGCCGTCGGCGCCGCGTAGAAGTGTTTCACGTGAAACTTTGATCCGTGATGGGCGGATCTATTCCAGCCATCTGCGTTTCTATGGCGCATCGGATCGAACAGGACGCGCGGGACGCAGGTGAGCGAAGCGGCACCGAACAGCGATGCCCGGGCATGGCAACGGAGCGGTCCGTTTGCTCGGAGCAGCGCCGACCGCGCCACGCGACCCGCTCCCTCTCGCGCGGGACCGTTGGGCAGGGGAAGGGCCTGTTCGAAAGATGCGTTGTCCGAATTGTCGGAAATACCCCCTCTCTGTCTCTGCCCCGCAAGCGGGGGAGAGGACAAACCCGTGCGCGCTTGGCTCAGAGAAAGGCGGCTATCCGGCGCTATAAGCACCGGTCGCAAGCGCGTTTACGCGCGCCTTCACGCGCCAGGGCGCTGTCCGGGCAAGCCTTCGCGAAGCAACACAGCTTCTCCGAAGCGTTATGGATTGCTTCGTCGCTTGCACTCCTCGCAATGACAGGACTAAGCCTTGATCCTGCGGGCCGCGTTCCGCAGGATTCTCGATTTAACGAATGCACGATCCCGTCATGGCGAAAGTAAATCCTCCCGTCTCCCCCGCCGCCCTCGCTGCCGACAGGGCGGCCGCGCTCCGGCTCACGCCTGTTTCACGTGAAACAGAGGCGCGGCTGGATCGCTATGTCGAATTGCTCTTGCAATGGCAGGCGACCACCAATCTGGTCGCGCCTTCGACCCTGCCGCAACTCTGGACCCGCCACATCGCGGATTCGCTGCAGCTTCTCGACCTCGCGCCGGAAGCTGCGCGCTGGGCTGATTTTGGCAGCGGCGGCGGCTTTCCCGGCGTGGTGCTGGCCTGCGCGCTGGCGGAGCGGGGCGGGCGGGTCGATCTGGTCGAGCGCATCGCCAAGAAGGCCGCCTTCCTGCGTGAGGCGCTGCGGGTGACGGACGCCAAAGGCGAGGTTTATCCCAAGGACATCGGGGATTATGTGGATAGCTTGACGCGCGCGCCGGATTGCGTCACCGCGCGGGCGCTCGCTCCGTTACACCTGTTGCTGGGCTACATCGAACCCCTGGTGCGGCAAGGCGCGAAAGCGCTGCTGCTCAAGGGTCAAGATGTAGAGTCTGAATTGACGGAAGCTACTAAATATTGGAAAATTGAACCAATCCTGCATCGAAGCCGCAGTGGTGGCACGGGCTGGATCGTAGAAGTCAATCACATCGAGGCGGTGGCGCCGCATTGATGTTGCAGTGCAATATGGCGTACCGATGACAGTGATGGACGAGATTTATCAAGGGTTTGGGAGTGATGCGACGATGCCGCTCGGACATCCGCGGATCATTTCGCTGGCTAACCAGAAGGGCGGCGTCGGCAAGACCACGACGGCGATCAACCTCGGCACCGCGCTGGCGGCTATCGGCGAGCGGGTGCTGATCGTCGATCTCGATCCGCAGGGCAACGCCTCCACCGG
>CAUJJN010000007.1 GCA_963204905.1 Pseudomonadota bacterium | reverse complement strand
CATCGGTCGGCACCGCTTCAATGTATCCGGAAAGCGTCGGGGAGAGCGCAAGTCGGAGGACGAGATCGTCGATGTCGAGGTCGATCCGATCATCGATGCCGACGAATTTGCCGAAGTTCAGGCGATCATGCGGTCTCGCAGCCCCCAACTGAAGGCTCCGCGCTTTGTAGCGGCCGGCACGCTCCTGGGCGGCGTTTGCTATTGCGCCGACTGCGGTGGAGCGATGACACTGCGGACGTCAGGCAAGGGGAATCAATACCGCTACTACACGTGCTGCACGACCGCCCGACAGGGGAAGACGGGCTGCAAGGGCCGAACCATCCCGATGGACGTCCTAGATGACAAAGTTGTGGGCTGCCTAGAGGAGTTGCTTCTTGAAAAGGGGCACCTCGAAAAGCTGCTCGCTGGCGTGCTGGAGCGTCGGGAGGCGCACGCCGACAATCTCAAGGATCGAATCGTCGCCCTTCGGAAGCAGGCTGCGGACGCTGAGGCCAAGCTGACCCGTCTATACGAGGCCATCGAGAACGGACTCGCGGAACTGGACGATTCCAACCTCAAGGGACGAATCGCGGAATTGAAGCGGATGCGAGACTCGGCGCGCGCCGACGCCGACAGGGCTGAGGATCGCGGCGAAGGAAAGACGAACCAGATCACACCTGAGCTACTGGAAGCCTTCGCAAGCGAGGCCCGGCGTCAGATCAGGGCGAAAGATGGGAGCTTCCGACGGCACCACGTTCAGACGCTTGTCCAGCGTGTCGAGGTCGGAGCTGACGAAATAAGGATCAAAGGCTCGAAACCCACGCTCCTCCAGACGCTCGTGGCGTCTGGAGGAAACCGTAGAGTGGAAACTGCGGGAATCGGCTTTCGCAGTTTCAATCCGAAATGGCTCCCCGGGCCGGATTCGAACCAGCGACCAACCGGTTAACAGCCGGTTGCTCTACCACTGAGCTACCAGGGAACAGAGCCGCAACTAAGCTTGCGTTGCGGGGAGCGTATAACAAAGCCTTCGCGGCTTGCAAAGAGAAATAGATCGGGATTCCCGCATCTTCAAGATTTCGGGGAATTATCCATCCACGCCCGCGGCGACGCTGAAAATACGTCTCGTGGCGGGCGGCGCGCCATTCCCGCGTCGGTCTTGCATCACTTCACGCGCTGCCCTACTGCTCCGCTGCTCGCAGTCGCCTGCGGGCATTCGCCGGGATTCGATGGCCCTCACAGGCTCCGCCCGCGAATCGATCCGGGTTTCGAAAGCATCGCGAAAGCGTGCTTGGAAGGTATTCGCCTCAAGAGGATTGTCCATGTCCGATCTCGTGACGTTCGATTCCGCGACCGCTCGCCAGAATATGGTCGACTGTCAGGTGCGCACCAGCGATGTGACCGACCAGCGCGTGATCGAGGCCATGCTGACGGTGCCGCGCGAAGCCTTTGTTCCCGACGCGAAAGTGCCGACGGCCTATCTCGATCTTGATCTCGAGGTCGGCGAAAACCGTTTCCTGCTCAAGCCCTTTGTCGTCGCGAAACTATTACAGGCCGCTGAAATCCGGGAGACCGACACGGTTCTCGTGGTCGGTTGTGCTTCGGGCTACACGGCAGCCCTCGCGGCCAAGCTGGCCGGGCAGGTCCATGCCACCGATCCCGATGCGGCGCTGGTGTCCCGGGCGCGGGCTTCACTCGACCGGCTCGGCCTTGCCAGCGTTGCCTTGCGGGTCGCCGCTCCGGCGGAGGGCAATCCGGCTCATGCTCCGTATGACGTGATCGTTCTGGACGGCGCCACCGAGGTTGTTCCGGAAGGTCTTTATCGTCAATTGAAGGAAGGCGGACGGCTGGTCGGCGTGTTCGCCACCGGAAACGTCAGTCGTGCGACCATCGTCACGCATTCGCATGACGATTTCGGCAGCTGGATTCTCTTCGACGCCACCGCGCGCACCCTGCCGGGGATGCGGCGAGTCCCGGAATTCGTTTTCTAGACCGACAAATCCAAATTCCGTCCGTGCATTGCGACCGATCAGCACGCCTTCGCCGGCGTTCCTGGAGCTGTGGCCGTGTTGCGCCACCTGTAGAGTTTCCACATACCAAAATCCCCAAGGGGTTCCGTCCCTCCACCGCGGTAACTATGATAGGGGCAGGCGGGGCGTGACGAATATTGGCGGACCCAACGGATACGGGATCTGCTCCAAGAAGAAATGGATGTCTGGATGGGTGGGTTAAAGAGAGTGACCGGAGTGGCAGTTGCGGCTCTGCTGTTGGGCTTTGCCGGAACGACACCTGTTCTCGCCGAGACCATCGAGGCCGCGCTTGTGCGCGCCTACCAGACCAATCCGCAGCTCAATGCCCAGCGGGCGCAGGTGCGCGCCACCGACGAGAACGTGCCGCAGGCTTTGTCTGGATATCGGCCGAAGGTCGCGATCACGGCGAGCGGCGGCTATCAGTATTCGGACGTCACCGCGCTTTCCAGCGGCGTTCAGGGCCGCGTTCACGGAACGCAAGTTCCCCGCGCGGTCGGCATCACGGCGACGCAGACATTGTACAACGGACAGCAGACCGCGAATCGCACGCGCGCGGCCGAGAGTCAGGTGTCGGCTGCACGCGAGGGACTTCGCGTGCTGGAGCAGAGCGTGCTGCTCGCGGCTTCGACCATCTACATGGACTATCTGCGCGACTCCGCGATCGTCGAAGTTCAGCACAGCAACGTCCGCGTGCTTGAACAAACCTTGAAGCAGACGCGCGATCGCTTCAATGTCGGCGAAGTGACGCGAACGGACGTGGCACAGTCGGAAGCGCGGCTCGCCGCCGGCAGAACGCAGCAGCGCGCTGCCGAAGCGACATTGAACACCACGCGCTCGAACTATCGTCGAATCATCGGCAGCGAACCGTCGGCGCTCGCGCCGGGGTCGCCGGTCGACCGCTTTTTGCCGAACAGCCTGGCCGGCGCGGTCAATCTCAGTCTGGTCGAAAATCCCAACGTCACCGCCGCGATGTTCGGCATCGACGTGAGCCACCTTCAGGTCAAGGTCGCGGAAGGCGCTTTGTTTCCGACTGTGAGCCTGCAAGTCGGCGCGCAGCAGGGTTATGAACAGACCATCGGCACGCCGCGACAATTCGTGGCATCGGCCATCGCCCAGGTGTCGGTCCCGATCTATCAGGGCGGCGCGGAATACGCCTTGATTCGCCAGTCCAAGGAGACGTTGGCGCAGCAGCGTCTGATGCTGGAACAGGTTCGCGATCAGACCCGCGCCACGGTCGTGCAAAGCTGGGGCCAGTTGCAGGCCGCCAAGTCCCAGGTCACGTCCGCCCAGGCACAGGTGCAGGCGTCCGAAATCGCGCTGAACGGCGTGCGCGAAGAAGCCAAGGCGGGTCAGCGCACGACGCTCGACGTCCTCAACGCGCAACAGGATCTGGTCAACGCCCGCGTGGCGCTGGTGACGGCGCAGCACGATCGCGTGGTGGCGTCCTACGCCGTGCTGGGTTCGATCGGCCGGCTCTCGCCGCAGGTGCTCCGGCTGCGCACAACCGTTTACGATCCCAGCGTGCATTATCATCAGGTGCGTGACAGCTGGGGCGGGGTCCGGACACCAGACGGCCGCTGAACTGCGTCCGTCGAATCTGCCCTCCTGAAAAACAACATGGCGCGGTCCGGTTCCCGGACCGTTGCTTGCAATCGTGAAGGGCAATGACATAGCTTTGATCATTGTATGCAACGCGATTCGTGCGATGCATTGGGGACAGCGGATGATGCGCGGCGGCATCACCGCAAGGGCCGCGACAACAAAGACCGTGATGATGTGGAGTCGGACATGACCCAGCCCGCGAAGGTCCAAGAGCCCTCGATGGAGGAGATTCTGGCATCGATCCGGCGCATCATTGCCGATGACGAAACCAATGCGCCCGCCACCGATCAGGCTTCGCCGACGAAGACGGCGCCGGCGGCGAGCGCGGCTGGTTCGTCTGGCGTCGCCGCTGGCGGTCCGCCGAAAGCGACACCCAACAGCCAGGACGACATCGACGCGCTGATGGCCGATTTCGAAGCGCCGGCCGCGCCAAAGCCGGCCCCCGCCGATGACGTTCTCGAACTGACCGACGACATGGCGTTGCCCGACATGCCGGAGCCGGCTTTCCAGCCGGTCGAGGCGGCGAACGATCTGGAGTTCAACGAGGTCGCAATGGCGAGTGAGCGGCGCTATCCGGCGGTCGAACGGGCGGCCAGCGATGGGCGAGGGGGCATCGAAGCCTTTTCGCCGGAGATGCTGTCGCAATCGACGGTGTCGGCGGTGGAATCGGCTTTCAATTCACTCGCCAATACCGTTCTCAGCAACAACGCCCGGACCCTTGAGGATCTGGTACGTGAGATGCTGCGGCCGATGCTGAAATCCTGGCTCGACGACAATCTGCCGGGTCTGGTGGAACGCATCGTCAAGGCCGAGATCGAGCGCGTTTCCCGCGGACGCTAGCGCGGTTTTCTCCGCCGCCACCACGTCGCCGCATCGGCATCGCGGCAGGCGAGCCTTGCGGTTTCCGAGGTTGACTCCAACACGGGCGGCGGCTCTACATTCTTGATCTGACGTGATTTTGTCGCGCCAGTCGTTTTCCACTTCGTGTGGAACCGCTATAACCGGCCAGGATCGAACCGAAAGCCATCCTTCGAGCTGCGACACCGCCGTCGTTGCTTGCGCGAAGGATGCCGATTTCGCCGTTCACATGCTTCCATCAATCAGCTTGAGGCGAGCCGCATCGCCGCAAGCATCGTTTGCAACATCCGAGTATTCGCACCGACCGCCATGATCGAGAAAACCTATCAGCCCGCCGACATTGAAAATCGCATCGCACGCGCATGGGACGACGCGGGCGCGTTCAAGGCCGGGCGGACAGACCGCCGCGACGCGGAGCCCTTCACCATCGTCATTCCGCCGCCGAACGTCACCGGCTCGCTGCACATGGGCCACGCGCTCAACAACACCTTGCAAGACGTGCTGTGCCGGTTCGAGCGCATGCGCGGCCGCGACGTGCTGTGGCAGCCCGGCACCGATCACGCCGGCATCGCCACCCAGATGGTGGTCGAGCGGCAGTTGATGGAGCGGCAGGAGCCGTCGCGCCGCGACATGGGGCGCGAGAAATTTCTCGAACGCGTCTGGCAGTGGAAGGCGGAGAGCGGCGGCGTCATCGTCAACCAGTTGAAGCGCCTTGGCGCGTCGTGCGACTGGTCGCGCGAGCGCTTCACCATGGACGAGGGCCTGTCGCGCGCGGT
>CAUJJN010000006.1 GCA_963204905.1 Pseudomonadota bacterium | reverse complement strand
CTGGCGCCGACCTTCGCGAAAAACATCGTGACCGGTTTCGGCCGTGTCGCCGGGCGCACGGTCGGCTTCGTCGCCAACCAGCCGATGGTGCTGGCCGGCGTGCTTGATAGCGACGCCTCGCGCAAGGCCGCGCGCTTCGTGCGGTTCTGCGACGCCTTCAATATTCCGATCGTCACCTTCGTCGATGTGCCGGGCTTCCTGCCGGGCACCGCGCAGGAATACGGCGGGCTGATCAAGCACGGCGCGAAGCTGCTGTTCGCGTACTCGCAATGCACCGTGCCGCTGGTCACCGTCATTACCCGCAAGGCCTATGGCGGCGCGTTCGACGTCATGGCGTCCAAGGAGATCGGCGCCGACATGAACTACGCCTGGCCGACGGCGCAGATCGCGGTGATGGGCGCCAAGGGCGCGGTGGAGATCATCTTCCGTCAGGACATGAACGATCCCGACAAGATCGCCGCGCGCACCAAGGAATATGAGGATCGCTTCCTGTCGCCGTTTGTCGCCGCCGAGCGCGGCTACATCGATGACGTGATCATGCCGCATTCGACCCGCCGCCGCATCGCCCGGGCGCTCGCCATGCTGCGCGACAAGAAGGTGGAAATCCCGGCGAAGAAGCACGACAACCTGCCGCTGTGAGGAGAGAGCGGATGCCGCATCACATCTTTGTCGTTCGCGCGGTGGTGCCCGACGAGAGCAAACGCGCGGCGTTCGATGCCTGGTACTCGCGCGAGCATCTGCCGGATGCCGTCAAGTCGTTCGGCGTCACGAAAGCGTGGCGGTACTGGAGCAAGACCGATCCATCGCTTCATTCCGCGATGTATCAGTTCGACGATCTTGCCTCGCTGGAAATCGCGGTCGGCGGCGCGGAGATGAAGCGGTTGATTGCCGATTTCGATCGGGACTGGCCGGATGTGAAACGCTCGCGCGATATCCTGGCGCTCGCCGAGGAATATCCGGACACGCCATCGCGCGGATGATATTGCAGCGTCGGCCATGCCGGCAAACAAAAGCCCCGCTCGCGAGAGCGGGGCTTTGCTATTGACGGTCTGTCGGCTCAGCGCCAGCAGCGGCCGTGACGCCAGAACATGCCGGGAGGGCAGCGGCGGACATACGGCCTCGGTGCAACATAGCGCGGCGGTACCACCACGACGCGGCCACGGTTGACGCGGCAGCCGCCATAGGGGCCGCGATGCATGCCGAGGCCGCAGCCGCCGGCGACCTGAATGATATCGCCTTGGCTGGCGGGCGCTGTCGGAGCCATCGGCGCGGCGTTGGCGATGCCGAAGCCCATCATGGTCCCGGCCACGAGGGCCGCTGCGAAAATCGTTTTCATGGGTGTCTCCTCTGGTAGGTATTCGTTGATAACGGCAACCCTAGGCGCGTGTTCCTGACTGCGGGATGAATGAATTGCGGCGGGGAAGAAGGGCTCGGGCCGATGTCCAGTCGACCGGCGGGGAGGGCGGCCGATCTTGCATAGCCGGGCCGCGTGGCTACCATCCGCAAGCCCGATTCACGGGCGATCTGCGGGAGGCGAAGGACATGCAGCATAGCGATATGGTGCTTCATGTGCTGTCGATCATAGCTTTCGTGGCCGAGGCCATGACCGCGGCGCTGGCGGCCGGCCGGCGCAACATGGACTGGATGGGCGTGGCGCTGCTCGGCTGCATCACCGCGCTCGGCGGCGGCTCGGTGCGG
This sequence comes from Pseudomonadota bacterium, assembly GCA_963204905.1. Lineage (GTDB taxonomy): Bacteria > Pseudomonadota > Alphaproteobacteria > Rhizobiales > Xanthobacteraceae > 62-47. Next base: position 1,979 of record CAUJJN010000006.1, on the reverse strand, counting down.
GACGTGCTGCTCGGGCACCATCCGCTGCTGTGGGTCGCGCATCCCTGGCTGCTCGGGCTCACCGCCGTCTCGGCTTTGGTCACCATCGTGGTGGCGCGCTTCATGTATCGGTTGCGCCTGACGTTTCTGGTGCTGGATGCCATCGGGCTCGTGGTGTTCACCATTCTCGGCTGCGACGTGGCGCTGACGATGCAGGTGCCGCTCCTGATCGTGATCGTTTCGGGGATGATTACGGGGTGCGTCGGCGGTGTGCTGCGCGATGTCTTGTGCAACGACGTGCCGCTGCTGTTTCGCAGCGAGCTTTACGCCAGCGTCTCGGTCGTGGTCGGGATCATCTATGTGGGAGGCGTGTGGCTGCAACTCAATCACGATCTTGTCGTGCTGGCGACGCTCGCGATCGGGTTGACGTTCCGGCTGCTGGCCATCGCCTTCAAATGGGAGATGCCGAAATTCGTCTACGATGCGGAGCTGCATTGACGACGGATGACATGACGGTTCGGCTGCGGCCGAAGCATGGCGGTCCGCGGGCATGATGTGATGCGAAAACAACCTACAGGACAATAAACGATGTCAGTTTCAATTTCAGAAAAGCGCGCGAAGTTCCGGCAATTGCATCAAAGCGGTTGTTTCGTGATACCCAACCCCTGGGATGTCGGCAGCGCTCGCGCGCTGCAACACCTCGGTTACAAGGCGCTGGCCTCGACCAGCGCCGGCTATGCCTGGTCGACGGGGCGGTCCGATAACAAGGTCACTTGCGACGACGTGATCGATCATCTGACGCTGCTTTGCAGCGCGGTGGATTTGCCGGTCAACGCCGACTTCGAGGGTGGATTCGCCGATGCGCCGGAGGGCGTCGCCGCCAATGTGACCCGTGCGATTGCAACCGGTGTGGCGGGATTGTCGATCGAGGATTCCACCGGCGACAAGGCGAAGCCGCTCTACGATCGTTCGCTGGCTGTTGAACGCATCGCCGCGTCACGCGCGGCGATCGACGCCAGCGGCGCGGACGTCATGCTGGTCGGGCGTTGCGAAAGTTTCTTCGTCGGACAGCCCGATCTCGGTCTGGTGCTGGACCGCATCGTGGCTTACGCCGACGCCGGTGCGGACTGTCTCTATGCGCCGGGCATCCGGACCAAAGAGCAGGTGGCCGCGGTGGTGAAGGCGGTGCATCCGAAGCCAGTCAATCTGCTGATCGGCTGGGCCGGCGGATTGAACGTCGCCGAGGCAGCCGAACTCGGTGTTCGTCGCATCAGCGTGGGCGGCTCGCTGGCGCGTTGCGCGTGGGGCGCTTTCATGGACAGCGCGCGCGACATTCTCGAAACCGGATCTTTTGAAACATTCGCGCGCGGCTATCCGGGCGCGGAATTGAACAAGATGATGTCGTGATAACAGAAAACCGGCGAGGCGCACGGCACCTCGCCGGTTCGTATCCGAGTCATGATTGGATATGGACTTACTGCACCTTGCTGCCGTCGCTCGCCGGTGGCGTAGCGGGTCGCGGCTGAGCCGGGGCAGCGCCGGTGGTTGTACCCGGCTGGCTGTTATACGGCGTCACATCGCGAACGCCCGGTGCGACCGGAGGCTTGCTCTGGTCTGCGACGGTCCGATCACCTTTCGGTGTCGATTGCGGCGCGGTGGTTTGCGCTGTCGGCGTGGTGGTGCCGGTGGTCGCCGTGTTCATTTCGCTGTTGTTGAGGCCGTAAAATACTGCGCCGAGAATGAGGGCTGCCGCGATGGCGTAAAGCGCGATGCGCGAGCCGCTGGCTGGACCTTCCGCCAATTCCGGATCGACTTGCAGGCGGTTGTCGGCCAAGCGTGCATCACGAGGCGGTTCCTGACCAGTCGCCGGTCGGAACGGATCGTTCGGGTCACGTTCGTAGGCCATGGGAAAGGCTCCTTTTGGTTGGCTGTTCCGTCAAGTCAATGCATGAGGCCAGCCACAGTTCCTCGAGGTGGCAAGATAGCGGGGCTTTCGACAC
>CAUJJN010000005.1 GCA_963204905.1 Pseudomonadota bacterium | reverse complement strand
CGCGACTTCGGCGACCAGCGCGGCGACATCGACCGGCTCGCGCCGGATGGTGATGTCGAATGCGTCCGCCATGGCGTCGGAGATCAGATGATCGACCATCGAGGTCAGGCGCCGGGTCGCGTCGCGGATATGCGTGACTTGTGCGGCGAGGCTTTCGCGTGTGGCTTCGGCGCCGATCAGTTCGGTCAGCATCTCGGTGCGGCCGAGGATCACGCCGAGCGGGTTCTTGAGATCATGCGCGACGGTGCCGAGAATTTCGTTCTTGAAGCCGTTGGCGCGCTGAAGCCTTAGCCACTGTGCCGAGAGGCGGCGATTGGCCACCATCAGCGCGCGGGTGCGCTGTGCCACCCGGTCTTCCAGTTGCGTATTGGCGTCATGCAGTTGCTGATAGAGGATCACGTTATCGAATGCGATCGAAAGCCGGCTGCCGAAAATTTCGACCAGCGCACGGTCGGTTTCGGAGAGCGGGCATTCCGCCTGTAACAACACCACGACCTCGCGGCCGCTGCCGGTGCGAATATAGAGCACGGTCCGGTGGTCCGCGAATTCGTGCGCGCGACGGCGGAACGCCTCCTCGACCATCTGCCGGAGGTCGGTGTCGAGCGACTTGGGCCCGGCGTGGCCGATGAAGCGGCTGTAGCAGCCGGAGCCCGCGAGCACGGCGAAATCGTCGCTGATTTCGCCGCCGTCGCGCAACACGAGAATGCCGGCGCAATCGACGTTGAGCAGCGAGGCGATCTGCGTCAGCACGCCTTCTGCCAGACGCTGCATCGACTTGAAGTCGTAGAGCGTGGAGGCTGCGTCGATGATGATCTCGAGACCGCGCCGGGTCTGCACCATGCGTTCGAGCTGCTGGTAGCTGCGCAGCGCCGCGGTCAACGACGTGAACAGTTTGTCGGCCGTCAATTCGGTCTTCGCCTTGTAGTCGTTGATATCGTAATCCACGATGACGCGCCGCTCGGGTGCCTGGCCGGGCTGGCCGGTGCGCAGCACGATGCGGACGGTCTCGTTCTTGATCTCGTTGCGGATGAACTCGACGAGGTCGAGGCCGGCCGAATCCGTCTCCATGATGACGTCGAGCAGAACGGCGGCGATATCGGAATGCTGGCGCATCAGTTCGCGGCCTTCGGCCGCGGACTGCGCCGAGAGGATCTCCAGGCCCTGACCGTTCAGGGAATAGTCGCTGAGCGCGAATTTGGTCCCCTCATGGACCGCCGGATCGTCGTCGATGACGGCGATCTTCCATTTGCGTGAAGTGATCGTGGAGGGCGCGGGCTCGGTGTCGTCGATCAGGTGGAGGACATCGTCCTGGTCGGCCATGATTTCGTTCCGTCGCTGGTCAGGTCGGTTTGATGCGCGCCGCGCGGGTTGCCGGCGGGATGATAATCCGAAAGCTGGGGGTTTGTCGCGGCCTGAGGGTCGCAGCCATATGTCGGCGAAAAGGTCATCCGGTTCAGGCGGACGGCGTCTTTTCGGCTTGTGCCGGTGTCAGCGGCGGACAGTCGTGGCCTTGCGGATGCGGTGACTTTGCGCGTAGAGCAAAAACACAAGCAAGAAAATGCAAAGAGGAGGATCGCCATGACCCCCGCCGCCGCGCGCCTCGCGGAGCGCGCGCCCTTGTTCGCGACGCCGCAGATCGTGGCGGACCGCCACGCCGACGGCTCGATTCGGGTGCGATCCACCGTTGCGTTGCAACCCTCCGCGCGCTGCGTCGGAGACTGGCTGGAACAGTGGGCGGCGAGCAGTCCGGACCGCGTCTTCCTTGGCGAACGCCGGAGCATGGACCAACCATGGATCACGGTGACCTATGGTGAGGCGCTGCGCCGGGTCCGCAGGATCGGCGCGTGGGTGCTGGCCCGGAAGATGAGCGCCGAGCGGCCGCTGGTGATCCTGTCGGACAACGGCATTGATCATGCGCTGTTTGCGCTCGGCGCGATGCATGTCGGGGTGCCGGCGGCGGCAGTGTCGCCGGCCTATTCGCTGGTCGCCAAGGATTTTAGCAAGCTCAGGAGCATGATAGCGCTGCTTGATCCGGGTGCGATTTATGTTTCGAGCGTGAAGCTGTTCGCGGCGGCGCTTGCGGCGGTCGCATCCGCGCATCGCGGGCAGATCGTCAGCGGAGAGGATGCTCCGCCGGGCGAGGTGATCGCCTTTCGCGACGTCGTGGAGACGCCCGAAAGCGCGGATGTCGCGCGGGCTTTCGCGAGCATCGGGCCTGACAGCGTGGCAAAATTCCTGTTCACCTCGGGGTCGACCGGCATCCCCAAAGCCGTCATCAACACGCACCGGATGTTGACCACGAGCCAGGCCGCGAAGGCGCAGGTCTGGCCGTTTTTGGAGCAGGCGTCGGAGAAACTGGTCATTCTCGACTGGCTGCCGTGGAGTCACACCTTCGGCGCCAACCACAATTTCAATATGGTGTTGCGCAACGGCGGCTCGCTCTACATCGATTCAGGCAAGCCGGCCCCCGGCCTGTTCGCCACCTCGCTGGCGAATCTTCGCGACGTGGTGCCGACCGTCTACTTCAATGTGCCGCGTGGTTTCGACATGCTGATCGCCGCTTTGCGTGAGGATGCGGAGTTGCGCAAGCGCTTCTTCAACGGCGTGAAGATCGTCTTCTTCGCCGGCGCGGCACTCCCGCAGAATCTGTGGGAAGCGCTGGAGCAGATGTCGAAGGACACCGTCGGGCGAAGGCTCCCGATGGTGTCGGCGTGGGGTTCGACAGAAACCGCCCCGCTCGCCACAGATTGTCATTTTCAGGCGGAACGATCCGGCAACATCGGTGTCCCGATTCCCGGTACCGATCTGAAACTGGTACCCTCTGGCGACAAGTTGGAAGTGCGCGTGCGAGGTCCCAACGTCACGCCGGGCTACTGGAAGTCCCCGCAGCAAACAGCGGCTGCCTTCGATGCCGATGGTTTCTATCGCATCGGCGACGCGGTGAAGTTCGCAGACCCGGATCGTCCCGAACTCGGTCTGTTCTTCGACGGTCGTGTCGCGGAAGACTTCAAGCTGACGTCGGGCACCTGGGTCAGTGTCGGCACGCTGCGGGTCGCGGGCATCGCGGCGTTGGCGCCGCTGGCGCAGGATATCGCTGTCAGCGGTCATGGCGGCGATCATGTGCGTTTTCTGGTGTTTCCGAACGTCGCGGCGTGTCGCGTGCTGGCGGGATTGCCGGACAATGTCGCGCCTGACGAAGTGCTGACCAACACGCGCGTGCGCGTCGGCATCGCGGAAGGGCTGGCGAAACTAAAGGCGCAAGGCGGCGGTTCGTCGGGGCACGCCACGCGGGCGCTACTGCTTGTCGAGCCGCCATCGGTCGATGACGGAGAGATTACCGACAAGGGCTACATCAACCAACGCGCTGTGTTGGCGCGCCGCGCGGCCGATGTCGCGGTGCTGGAGGATGAAACGGCCTCGACACGCTGGATTGCATGCGCGACGTAAGCGCGCGGTCGCGTTGCTATCCGTTTGGAAGGCGGAAGCTCGCGTCGAATCCAAGCTCGCGGTGCGCTTTGCCGGTGGCGATCAGATCGTTCGGCTCGGCGATATTGTAGAAACCCGGTCTGCCGCGATCGATAGCGAGGAACGCAGCATGGGCCGCGGCATCGACATGCAGCGGTGCCTGGCCGCGCGGTTTATCGCTGCCGGTGCCCGGTCCGTACAACTGTCCGTAGCGCAGCACGATGCCGTCGAGCGGTGGCGATCGCAGCGTCTGCGTCTCCAGCGACACCACACCTGCCAATGTCACGCCACGCGGCCCCTTGGCGGTCTGGTCGAGTGGGTCGATCTCGTCATGCGGTTGCGGCCCCGGCGCGTACATCCAGGCGATGCTTTGGGCGATCAATCGTCGTGCACCGGCGGCAATCGCTGCCTCGATCAGATTGCGGGTGCCTTCCTCGCGGATGCGGGCGTTGCGTTCGATCGCATCCGCCATCTTTGCCGGATCGAGGTCGGGCGGCAGGTCGGTCAATTGATGGATGACGATATCTGGCCTCGCTGCGATCATCGCCTGCCGGAGCGCGTCGACCTCGAACACGTCCACAACCACCGGCTCCGCGCCCAGCGCGCGCAACGTCGGCGTCCGCGCCTCGAAGCGTGTGGTGCCCACGATGTCATGTCCGGCAGTGCGCAGCAGCGGGATCAGCCGCTTGCCGATAGCCCCCGTGGCGCCGGCAAGAAAGATGCGATGGTTCATGGAAATGCTCTCATCGGACGTGCTGCGTTGCGGTGCAACGTTATCTTGTTGCGGGTTGAGTCTGCGGGCCGACCGTCTTGCAAAAGCTCCATCTCAACAACCTGAATTATATTTCTTGCTTGATGTGAGGAAGGCGAACTATGCTGCATGGACAAATCGGTCGGGTCCGCGGGGAGGGATACGACCGTCCAGTTTCGGCTGGTGAGAACTTCGCCGCGCTTCATGGCAGGGTGAAACGCTTTAAGATTGAAACAAGTCGGGGTGCGAGGAATACTGAGTATTCCATCGCACGCAAAAGGCTACGAGAAAAAACAGAGAGAGGGAGGAATACCATGTCGAGCCGTTTGATCGTCAGTCGCCGGACCTTGCTTACCGGGGCGGCTGGCGCCGCCACGCTTGCCGTCGCGCCCGCGCTGCGTTCGCCGGCGATCGCGCAGAACGCACCGCTCAAGGTCGGTTTGATGCTGCCTTACACCGGCACTTACGCCAAGCTCGGCAAATTCATCGACGATGGTTTCCGCCTCTATGTCGAACAGAAGGGCGGCAAGCTCGGCGGCCGCGAGATCGCGTTCGTGCAGGTCGATGACGAATCAAAGCCGGAGGCCGCCACCGACAACATGAATCGTCTGGTTGGTCGCGAGAAGGCCGACGTGGTGATCGGCACGGTGCATTCCGGCGTGGCGATGGCGATGGTGAAGGTGGCGCGTGACACCAAGACGCTGATGATCATTCCCAACGCCGGCGCCAACGATGCCACCGGTCCGGCCTGCGCGCCCAACATCTTCCGCTCCTCTTTCTCCAACTGGCAGACCACGTTCCCGATGGGCAAGGTGCTGGCCGATGCCGGGATCAAGAATGTCGCCACCATCACCTGGCGCTACACCGCCGGCGCTGAGATGATCGACGCCTTCGCGGAGAATTTCACCAAGCATGGCGGCAAGATCGCCGAGAAGATGACGGTGCCGTTCCCCGAGGTCGAATTCCAGGCGCTGCTCACGCGGGTCGCGACGCTCAAGCCGGATGCGGTGTTCAGCTTCTTCGCCGGCGGCGGCGCGGTGAAGTTCGTCAAGGACTATGCGGCGGCGGGCTTGGGCAAGACCATTCCGCTCTACGGCGCGGGCTTTCTCACCGACGGCACCCTGCCCGCGCAGGGCGACGCCGCCAACGGCATCAGGACCACGCTGCACTACGCCGACAACCTTGATATCCCGGCCAACATCGCCTTCCTCAAGGCCTTCAAGGACAAGACCGGCAATGTCGGCGACATCTACGCGGTGCAAGGCTATGACGCCGCCGCGCTGCTCGATGCTGGCATGACGGCGGTGGGCGGCGACGACAAGCAGCGCGACAAGATGATTGCCGCCATGGGCGCGGCGAAGATCGATAGTCCGCGCGGGCCGCTGTCTTTCAACAAGGCCCACAACCCGATCCAGAACATCTATCTGCGGGAAGTGCGCAACGGCCGCAACGAGATGATCTCGATCGCACAAAAGGACGTCGACGATCCGGCGCGCGGCTGCAAGCTGACGTAAGCGGATATTTGTCTGCTTGCATCGGTCATACCTGGGCATAGTCGTTTGAAGAGCGGCTTTCCAAAGAACGTCTGTGTCCCGGGTATCCGCGCCTTTTCTCATCACGATCGCTCGGGCTAAAGCGTGGATGGTCGGAACAAGTTCGGCCATGACCGCGTGAAAGACGTTATCAGGACGTTGGAATGGACCTCGTCACCTTCGGCGTGCAAATGCTCAATGCCATCCAGTACGGGATGGTGCTGTTTCTCGTCGCGAGCGGGCTGACGCTGGTGTTCGGCATTCTCGGGGTGATCAATCTCGCGCACGGCGCGTTCTACATGCTCGGCGCCTATCTGGCGTACTGGATCGCCGCCTACAGCGGCAGTTTCTGGATCGCGATGGTCGCGGGCGTGGCGATCGCCTTCGTGGTCGGGCTGGTGCTGGAGAACGTCTTTATCCGCAGGCTTTACGGCCGCGATCATCTCGTGCAGGTGCTGCTGTCGTTCGGGTTGATCCTCGTCATCGACGAGGTGCGCGAGATCCTGTTCGGAAAGGATGTGCATTCGGTCGCGCCGCCGGCATGGCTGTCGGGTTCGATCCAGCTCACCGACAACCTGTCCTATCCGGTCTATCGGCTCGCGATCTGCGGTTTCTGTCTGATTGTGGCGGCGCTGATCTTCTTCGTCATCACGCGCACCAAGATCGGCATGATCGTGCGCGCGGGCGCCGAGAATCGCGAGATGACGCGGGTGCTCGGCATCAGGTTCGATGTGGTGAACCGCTACGTCTTCGCCGTCGGCATCGCGCTGGCCGCGCTCGGCGGCATCGTCAGCGCGCCGATCTCGACGGTGTATCCCGGCATGGGCGACGGCATGTTGATCCTGTCCTTCGTCGTCGTCGTGCTCGGCGGCATTGGCTCGGTGGCGGGGGCCGCGGTCGGCGCGCTGCTGATCGGCCTCACCGACACTTTCGGCAAGGTGTTCTTTCCGAGCGTCTCCAGCATCCTGATCTACGTGCTGATGGCGGCGGTGCTGCTGTGGCGGCCCAACGGCATCCTCGGCCGACGGGAGGTATGAGGCCGATGCGCGGTTGGCTCATTCCCGTTGTGCTGCTCGCCTGCGCGGTCGTGCTGCCATTCGCAGTGCCGACTTATTATGTCCAGTTCGTCAGCAAGGCGTTCATCATGGGCATTCTGGCGATGGCGCTGAACCTTGCCGTGGGGCACGGCGGCATGGTCAGCCTGTGCCATGCGGCGTTCTTCGGTCTTGCCGGCTATGTCCTCGCGCTGATGTCGCCGGGCTACGATCCGGCGTCGCTGTTGCTGACCTTGCCGGCGGCAATGCTGGCGGCCGCCGCCGCCGCGCTGATCATCGGCGCGCTGGCGCTACGCACGCGCGGCGTCTACTTCATCATGGTGACGCTGGCATTCGGCGAGATGCTGTTCTTCCTGTTTCACGACACCGGCATCGCCGGCGGGTCTGACGGCGCCTATGTCAACGCCAAGCCGGAAATCGCCATCGCCGGCCGCCAGTTACTCGATCTCGCCTCGCCGCTGGTGTTCTATTTCGTGGTGCTGGCTTGCCTGATCGCGACGATTGCTGTCCTGACCATGCTGGTGCGATCGCCTTTCGGTCATGCCTTGGCGGCGGCGCGCGACAACGAGCGTCGTGCGCGCTCGCTCGGCTTTCCGATCTATCGCATTCGGCTGATCGCCTTTGTGATCTCCGGGGCCATCGCCGGTCTCGCCGGTTACTTCGCCGCCGCGCAGTTCGGGTTCGTCGCGCCGCAGATGCTGGGATGGCATCTCTCCGCCACGGTGCTGGTGATGGTGTTGATCGGCGGCTTGCGTTCGGTCACCGGGCCGCTGGTCGGCGCGCTGGTGCTGATCGGGCTCGAGGAGGTGTTGAAAGCCTCGACCGACTATTGGAAATTGCTCGAGGGCCTGATCATCATCGTCATCGTGCTGGCGTTGCCGGGTGGCGTTCGCCAATTGTGGCCGATGATTTTCGGCGAACGTCTGAACACGCAGCCGTCGCGCCCCCAAGCGCCTCGTATCGTGGAGGGTCGCAATGGCTGACGCCGCTTTCCCCGTCGCGTTGCGCGCCAGCGGACTTCACAAGCGGTTCGGCGGTCTCAAGGCTGTCTCCGATGTATCGATCGACGTCCATGTCGGCGAAATTCATGCGGTGATCGGCCCGAACGGCGCCGGGAAATCCACCCTGATCAACCTGCTGTCGGGCGAATTGTTCGCGAATGGTGGCGCGATCCTGCTGGACGCCGCCGATGTCACGCGGCTGCCGCCGGATCGCCGCGCGCGCCACGGCCTCGGTCGCGCCTATCAAAAGACCACGATCTTTCCAAAATTCACCGTGCATGAGAACGTCCGCCTCGCGGTGCAGGCGCGTTCGGCCGCGCCGTTGCGCATGTTCGGCTCGGTGCGCTCCGATACGCACGTTCACGCTCCTGCCGCTGAGGCCATCGCGCGCGTCGGTCTCGCGGCGCAGGCGGGGACGATCGCGAGCGACCTCAGCCACGGCGAACAACGCCAGCTTGAAATCGCGATGGTGCTGGCCACCGATCCGCGCATCATCCTGCTCGACGAACCTTTGGCCGGCATGGGGCAGGCGGAAGCGCGCGGCATCATCGACCTGATTTCGGCGTTGAAAGTCGGCCGCGCGGTGCTGCTGGTCGAGCATGACATGGACGCGGTGTTCGAACTCGCGGATCGGCTCACCGTGATGCACGACGGCTGCGTCATCGCCAGCGGATCGCCGCAAGAGGTGCGGATGCATCCGGCGGTGCGCGCCGCCTATCTCGGTGACCACGGAGATGCGACATGAGCGGCTTGCTCGCGGTCACCCATCTCGAAGCGTTCTATGGTGCGAGCCAGGTTCTGCACGGCCTCGATCTGTCGGTGACGCGTGGCGAGCAGGTGGCGCTGATCGGACGCAACGGCATGGGCAAGACCACGCTGCTGCGCTCGCTAATAGGACTGGTCGCCGACTGTCGCGGCGAGATCGGCTTCGCCGGCCGTGATATTCGCGGTGCTGCGCCGGAGGATATCGCGCGCGCCGGCATGGCGCTGGTCCCGGAAGGGCGCGGCATTTTCGGCGCGTTGACGGTGGAAGAAAATCTGACCATGGCGTCGCGGCCGGGAAGCGACGGCCGGCATGCGTGGACGCTTTCGCGCATCTATGAGCTGTTTCCGCGGTTGCATCAGCGGCGCGGCAACGGCGGGCATCAACTCTCAGGCGGCGAGCAGCAGATGCTGACCATCGGTCGCGCGCTGATGACCAATCCCGATCTGATCCTGATCGACGAAGCAACCGAGGGCCTTGCTCCCCTGGTGGCGCAGGACATCTGGAAGACGCTCGGCGTCATTCGAGGCGAGGGCATCGCCACCATCGTCGTCGACAAGGATTTTCGTAGCCTGGCGAAGATCACGGACCGCACCATCGTGCTGTCGAAAGGAACGATCGTGTTCAACGGCGCGCCGGCGGACCTGTTGGCGCAGCCGAACTTGCTGGAACGCCACCTCGGCGTCTAGCGCTTCTACGTTTCGACGACGAGGATGCTTTCGTCGTTCGCCGTGCGGATGTGTTCATGCAGCGGCTCCGGCCATCGCACCACGAGCTTTCCGACAAGGTCGTCCAGCATGTCGAGATCGCGGGTGTCGTAGAACGTCGGCTGCGCCGCGCGCGCGATGAAGGCGTGCAGCAAGGGGGCGGCATCGTAGTCGTAGACGATATCGCCGGGGACATTGCCGCGGTCTCGCCGGATGAAGCGGCGAAACGCGGTTAGTCTCGCTTCGCCGTCATTTGTCGCGATGAACGACAGCACTTCGGCTTCGTTGCCGAAGCAGGGGCCGTCCTGCATCCGGTCGTATGTCGAAAGCGCCGCGGCGCGTTGCACGTCGTCGATGGAGCGGAAGTCTGTCGAGGCGTCGTCAGGATGCAAGGTGTTGCGAATGGCGATCGTGTGACGGGCCGTCAATCCGCGCGCCCGCAAAAGTTCGCCCAGCGTCGTCATGTCACGACGCGATGGTGCGCGGTTGGAATGAGGCGTTGCCGGCAAGCACCGGCGCCACCGCGCCGAGCAGTCGCGCGGCCGCGTCATCGACGCTTTGCCCCGCGGTGTCCACAACCGTCGATGCGCGCGCGTAGAGCGGTTCGCGGCTGAGCAGGATGGTGCGTAACTCGGCCATCGCCGAGCGATCGTCGGCCATCGGTCGCAGGTCGCCCTGTCGCCGCACCCGCGCCATATGCTCCTCGGGCTCGGCCTTGAGCCAGATGGTATAGAACGACGACAGGATCAGGTCGAAGGTCAGTGGCTCGGAGACGATGCCGCCACCGGTCGCAAGCACGATCAATTCCTTGCGCGCCAGCAATTTGCCGAGCGCCGCCTGCTCCATGCGGCGAAAACCCTCCTGTCCGTAGAGGGCGATGATCTCTGCGACAGACAGGCCGTTTCCCTGCTCGATCTCCTTGTTGAGTTCGACGAACCCCCAGCCGATCTGCTTTGCCAGCATCCGGCCGAGGGTCGACTTGCCGGCGCCGCGCAATCCGATCAGCGCAATGCCGGCGAACGGCATCTGGCCGTGCAATACGGTGTCGCTCCCGCTCTGACCGGAAAGAACATGTTTGGCCTGAGCGATCTGGTTTGGCGTGGCCTGACGCATCAACTCGCGGATGACCGGCCAGTCTGGCGCGGGGTCGCTCGATGGAATCAGGTCTTCGAGATGCGCGGCCATTGCGTTCGACACGCGCCGCAGCAGCACGATCGAGACGTTGCCCTTGCCGCTTTCGAGTTGCGCGATGTAGCGCTCGGAAATGCCGGACACTTTCGCCAGCACCTTGCGCGACATACCGCGCAGGCCGCGCATTGTTCGGACGCGACGGCCAAGTTCCTCAAGGAAACTGTCTTCCGGATCAGCGGCGGCGGTCATTTGTGGATCGGGGCGCTCGGTCATTTGGTCCGACTTATCTTCCCATCCAATGGCGACCTTGGAAACATAATGCAGGGAATTATTGACATCAAGCGCGGCGGGTGTCTCTATATGAAATATAATTCAGAATAATTCGAGATTGGGAGGAGGGCTGGTACGCATGTGCTATTCAAACGGATGGTTGATTGGGGGCACGGCATGACCTCCTACAATGCGGTGACCTGGCTGCTCGACCGCAACGTCGACGAAGGGCGCGGCGACAAGCTCGCCTTCACCGATACCGTCAATGACCTGACCTACGCTCAATTGCAATCGCAAAGCCGGCGCCTCGCCAACCTGCTGCGCCGGCTCGGCGTGCGGCGCGAGGAACGCGTTGCGATGATCATGCTCGACACGGTGGATTTCCCCGTGGTGTTTCTCGGCGCGATCCGCGCCGGCGTGGTGCCGGTGCCGCTCAACACGCTGCTCACCGCCGAACAATACGCTTACATCCTCGCCGATTGCCGCGCGCGTGTGCTGTTCGTCTCGGAAGAACTGTGGCCCGGCTTGCGGGATGTCGCGGGGCGGATGGCGGATCTCGAGCACGTGGTGATTTCAGGCGCCGACGCCGACGGGCAACTGAAGTTCTCCGATGAGATCATCAGGGAATCGGATCAATTCGCCACGGCGGCCACGCATCCGGAGGAGCCGGCGTTCTGGCTCTACTCGTCGGGCTCGACCGGAATGCCGAAAGGCGTGCGGCATCTGCACGCTTCGCTTGCGGCGACAGCCGACACCTATGCCAGACAGGTGCTCGGCATTCGCGAGGATGATGTCGGCCTGTCGGCGGCGAAACTGTTTTTCGCCTACGGACTTGGCAACGCGCTGACGTTTCCGATGTCGGTCGGCGCGACGACGGTGCTCAACAGCGAGCGGCCGACGCCGGCGCGGATGTTCGACCTGATGCAGGCGTACAATCCCAGCATCTTCTTCGGCGTGCCGACACTGTTCGCGGCGATACTCAACGACGAGACGTTGAAGAGCGCCGCCGGTGGTTCGCGATTGCGCATATGCACGTCGGCCGGCGAGGCGTTGCCGGAGTCAGTCGGCAGCCATTGGCGCGAACGGTTCGGCGTTGACATTCTCGACGGCGTTGGGTCGACCGAACTGCTGCACATCTTTCTGTCGAATGCGCCGGGCGACGTGAGGTACGGCACGTCGGGGCGGCCGGTGCCGGGCTATCATGTGCGGCTGGTCGACGACAGCGGTAACGATGTCGTCGATGGCGACGTCGGCGAGTTGCTGGTCAATGCGCCTTCCGCCGGCGAAGGCTACTGGAATCAGCGCAGCAAATCGCGGCGGACCTTTGAGGGCGACTGGACGCGCACCGGCGACAAGTACACCCGCGATGCCGATGGCCGTTACACCTACTGCGGCCGCGCCGACGACATGTTCAAGGTGTCGGGCATCTGGGTGTCGCCGTTCGAAGTCGAGAGCGCGTTGATCACCCATCCCGCGGTGGCGGAAGCCGCGGTGGTGCCGGAAGCGGACAGCGAAGGGTTGCTGAAGCCAAAGGCGTTCGTGGTGCTGAAACCCGGCGCGGCCACAGATGGCTTGCATGAATCGCTGAAGGAGCACGTCAAGCATACCGTTGGGCCGTGGAAGTATCCGCGCTGGATCGAGATGGTGGAGGCGTTGCCGAAAACCGCGACCGGGAAAATCCAGCGTTTCAAGTTGCGTGAGGGATGAAGGTTGAAATCGTGATGACGAATGTGAGTGATGACTTCCGTGTGCACGAGTCTCGCTGTTGTTCCCTCCCCCCTTGTGGGAGAGGGTTAGGGAGGGGGGTGAGCCGCGAACTCCGTGCTCGCGAATGCCCCCCTCTCCACCTCTCCCCCACAAGGGGGGAGAGAGCAGGCTACGCTTCGCGGAGAGGTGGGTGCGCATCATGACAACGCTATCCCATCAAGGAACACTCGCCATCGACGATGCGCGGATCGAGTATCGCATGATCGGTCCGATGCCCGATGTCGCGCCGACGCTGGTGCTGTTGCATGAAGGGCTCGGCTGCGCGGCGCTGTGGGGGGATTTTCCGCAGCGGCTTGCGGAGGCGACCGGCTGCGGCGTATTCGTCTATTCGCGCGCGGGCTACGGCGGCTCCAGCCCGGCTGCGCTGCCGCGCGAGCCCGACTACATGCATGTCGAGGCGTTGGAGGTGTTGCCGCGCATTCTTGATGCGATCGGCTTCCGACGCGGTTTGCTGGTTGGTCATTCCGACGGCGCGTCGATCGCGGCGATCTATGCGGGCGGCATTCAGGATCATCGTATCCGCGGCGTGGCGCTGATGGCGCCGCATTTCATCGTTGAGGATGTCTCGATCGAATCGATCGCGCAGGCCAGGGTTGCGTATGAGACAGGCGATCTCAAGTCGAAACTGGCGCGATGGCACAGCAATGTCGACAACGCGTTCTACGGCTGGAACAGCGCGTGGCTAGATCCGCGTTTTCACGATTGGGATATCACGGAGTCGCTTGCCTACATTCGCGTGCCGCTGCTCATCATTCAGGGCGAAGGCGATCAGTATGGTACGCAGCGGCAGATCGAAGTCGCGCAGGAAGAATGCTACTGTCCTGTCGATGTGGCGTTGCTGGCGGGTGTCGGTCATTCGCCCTATCGCGAGGCCGCGAGTGAAACCCTCGCGGTGCTTGCCGAATTTACCGATCGTATTCTGCGCGTGCACGAGAGTGTAGCGGAGCGCGCGGCGTGACGAGGGCCGCGCGACGTCATCGTTGGCCTGTGTGGCCGTGTCGTTGACCGAGCCGTTTCTGCGTCCACGATGGGCGCATGTCCCGGGTGAAACGCGGGAGGCGGATCATGCGCGGCTTGCGCCGGTGAAGGCAGGCGTGCCGGTTCGCTTCGAACGCTTCGTGCCGTCGCATCATCCGGCGTTGCGTCATGGTCTCGCGCTTAATGATGCCGGCTTCTTCTGGGAGTGCCATGAAATCCTCGAAGCGGTTTGGATGGCGTCGCCACAGGGCGGTTGCGATCGCATTCTGCTCCGGGCCTGCATCCAGGTCGCCAACGCCAACCTGAAAGCGAAGATGCTGCGCTTCAACGCGGCGGCGCGGCTGGATGCCGATGCGATGGCGTTGCTGGCCGAGGTGCTGGCGCGCGGACCGGTCGACGAGGCGGAGAGTTTCGCCGCGCGTTTCGACGTCACGGGGCTGTCGGGAATCTTGCGGCCATCCCGTGGCGGTTCTTCGGCAGGGGTAAGGCAGCCGGTTATGCTGGCGACTTTCACTGAAACATGAAAGAAAATGCATGTTTTGGGACTCGACAGGGTCCGACAACATGCATTATGATGCATATCAATAACAACTCCACAAGCAGGGATGGTCCCCCATGGCCGGCGAAGATCGGGCGCTCGCGAACGGCGCCAAGTTTATCGATTTCCAGACCGAGCCAACTCGCTACCGGCACTGGACGATCGATGTCGCCGGCGATGTCGCCACCCTGACCATGGACGTGGATGAGAACGGCGGCCTGTTCGAGGGCTATCAGCTCAAGCTCAATTCCTATGATCTCGGGGTCGATATCGAACTCGCGGACGCGGTGCAGCGGCTGCGCTTCGAGCATCCCGAGGTGAAGGTGGTGGTGATGCGCTCGGGCAAGAACCGCGTGTTCTGCGCCGGCGCCAACATCCGGATGCTGGCGGGCTCCACTCACGCGCACAAGGTCAACTTCTGCAAGTTCACCAACGAGACCCGCAACGGCCTGGAAGACTCCAGCGAAAACTCCGGCCAGAAATTCATCTGCGTCGTCAACGGCACCGCGGCGGGGGGCGGCTACGAACTGGCGCTCGCCACCGATCACATCATCATGGCGGACGACGGTTCGGCGGCGGTGGCGCTGCCGGAAGTGCCGCTGCTGGCGGTGCTGCCGGGCACCGGCGGGCTGACGCGCGTGGTGGACAAGCGCAAGGTGCGCCGCGATCACGCCGATTACTTCTGCACCATCGAGGAAGGCATCAAGGGCAAGCGCGCGGTGCAATGGCGGCTGGTCGACGAGATCGCGCCGAACAGCAAGCTCGAAGCCAAGCTCGCCGAGCGCGTCAGGGCGATGGCGGCCACCTCGATGCGCAACGGCGAGGGCAAGGGCATCGCGTTGACGCCGCTTCATCGCAAGATCGACGGCAACGGCCTGCATTATGACTTCGTCGATGTCGAAATCGATCGCGCGCAACGCATCGCCACCATCACCATCAAGGCCCCGGAAGCCGCGCCGCCGGTCGATGTCGCGGGGCTGATGGCGCAAGGCGATGCCTTCTGGTCGTTGCAAGTGGCGCGCGAACTCGATGACGCCATCCTGCATTTGCGCATCAACGAACTCGACACCGCGATGCTGGTGTTCAAATCGCTTGGCGAGGGCGCCAGCGTGCTGGCCTATGATGATTTTCTTGAGAAGAACAAAGCGCACTGGCTGGTCAACGAAATCCGCCATTACTGGAAGCGCGTGTTGAAGCGCATCGACGTCACCTCGCGCACGCTGGTGACGTTGGTGGAGCCGGGCTCGTGCTTCGTCGGCACGCTGGCCGAACTGGTGTTCGCGGCGGACCGCTCCTACATGCTCGTCGGCCAGCGCGACGGCGACAACCGCGCGCCGCCGGCGATCGTGCTCAACGCCATGAACTTCGGGCCTTATCCGATGAGCCACGGGCTGACGCGATTGCAATCGCGTTTTCAGGCCGATGCTTCCGATGTCGATGCGGCGCAGGCGAAGATCGGCGAGGCGCTCGATGCCGAGATCGCCGAGGAATTGGGCCTCGTCACCTTCGCGCTGGATGATATCGATTGGAACGAGGAGGTGCGCGTCTTCATGGAGGAGCGCACCAGTTTCTCGCCGGACTCGCTGACCGGCATGGAAGCTAACCTGCGTTTCGTCGGGCCGGAAACGATGGAATCGAAAATCTTCGCGCGGCTCACCGCGTGGCAGAACTGGATTTTCCAGCGCCCCAACGCGGTCGGCGAAGAGGGCGCGCTGCGCCGCTACGGCACCGGCGTGAAGGCGCAGTTCGATATGACAAGGGTTTGATTGTTGTCGTCGTCATGGCCGGGCTCGTCCCGGGCGTGACGAAGAATTGAGAAATTTTAGTTCGTCGTCATTGCGAGCGTAGCGAAGCAATCCAGAGAGCCACAGAGCA
The DNA here is from genome assembly GCA_963204905.1 of Pseudomonadota bacterium. Classification (GTDB taxonomy): domain Bacteria; phylum Pseudomonadota; class Alphaproteobacteria; order Rhizobiales; family Xanthobacteraceae; genus 62-47. Next base: position 1,673 of record CAUJJN010000005.1, on the reverse strand, counting down.
AGGACTGGATTGCTTCGCTACGCTCTTCGCAATGACGGTTTAGCGAGATGCAGGGAGTACGCCATGAACATCATGAACGTCGACTACACCACGAAAATTCCGAACAACGTCGATCTCGCCTCCGACCGTCAGGTGCTGAAGGCGCTGGAGGGGTGGCATCCCGGCTATCTCGACTGGTGGAACGACATGGGGCCCGAGGGCTTTCAGGAGTCGTTGGTGTACCTGCGCACGGCGGTCAGCGTCGACCCCAAAGGCTGGGCCAAGTTCGATTACGTCAAGATGCCGGACTATCGCTGGGGCGTGCTGCTGGCGCCGCAAGACCCGGAGCGCAAGGTGAATTTCGGCGAGCACAAGGGCGTCGCCGCGTGGCAGGAAGTGCCCGGCGAGTATCGCGCCATGTTGCGTCGTCTCGTGGTGATTCAGGGCGACACCGAGCCTGCGTCGGTCGAACAGCAGCGTCACCTCGGCAAGACCGCGCCGTCGCTTTACGACATGCGCAACCTCTTTCAGGTCAACGTCGAGGAAGGCCGCCATCTGTGGGCGATGGTCTATCTGCTGCAAAAGTACTTCGGCCGCGACGGTCGCGAGGAAGCCGACGATCTGCTGCGCCGCCGCTCCGGCGACGAGGATGCGCCGCGCATGCTCGGCGCGTTCAACGAGGCGACGCCGGACTGGCTGTCGTTCTTCATGTTCACCTTCTTCACCGACCGCGACGGCAAGATGCAGCTTGAATCGCTTGCGCAATCCGGCTTCGATCCGCTATCGCGCACCTGTCGCTTCATGCTGACGGAAGAGGCGCATCACATGTTCGTCGGCGAAACCGGCGTCGGCCGCGTGTTGCAGCGGACCTGCGAGGCGATGAAGGCGGCGGGCATCGAAGACCCCAACGACATCGAGAAGATCCGTGCGCTCGGCGTCATCGATCTGCCGACCATTCAGAAGAAGATGAACCTGCACTACTCGCTGTCGCTCGATCTGTTCGGCTCGGAAGTTTCCACCAACGCCGCGAATTTCTACAATGCGGGGCTGAAGGGCCGCTTCCAGGAAACCAAGATCGACGACGATCACCGCCTCACCAGCGACGTCTATCCGGTGGCGAAGCTGGTGGATGGCAAGATCGCCATGGTGGACGAGCCGGCGCTCACCGCGCTCAACATGCGGCTGCGCGACGACTACACGCAGGACTGCGCCAAGGGCGTTGAGCGCTGGAACAAGATCATCGAGAAGACCGGCGTCAACTTCCGGCTCGAACTGCCGCACACCGCGTTTCATCGCGACATCGGCGAGTTCAAGGGCATCAACGCGACCCCGAAGGGCGTGCTGCTCGGCGACGCCGACTGGGCCAAGGTGCGCGACGATTACCTGCCGTCGAAGGCCGACGGCGACTTCATCGAATCGCTGATGCAGCCCGTGAGCGAGCCGGGCCAGTTCGCGGGCTGGATCGCGCCGCCGAAGGTCGGCATCGACAACAAGCCCGGCGACTTCGAATATGTGAAGATCGCGGCGTAGCGCGATCGGAGTCATTTATCCGATCGTCATTGCGAGGAGCGAAGCGACGAAGCAATCCAGTTCTTGCTTGTGGTTTCTGGATTGCTTCGCTTCGCTCGCAATGACGTGGATACGGCGGTGATCGTATCGAGAATCGAGTGCGCATCCATGAACGCTCCCCTCAA
>CAUJJN010000004.1 GCA_963204905.1 Pseudomonadota bacterium | reverse complement strand
CACCTTGCCCGGCGCGCTCGGCCAGCGGCTCGCGGCGCGGACCTCGAACGACTTGTAGATCGCGGCGAACAGGATCAGCCCCATCGGGGCGAGCAGCATCGCGTAAACGATCCAGGGAATATCGGGCAGCATGACGATCTCGCGCGGCAAGGTCCTCGCGTGAGACTCGGCAGACGCGCCGTTGGTTCAATGCGCCGGGTTCAATGCGCCGGGGTCAGCGCGCCCGGGTCAAGGCCAGCCAGACGCCGCCGCCGATCAGCGACATCCCGGACAAACGCGACACCAGCCGGGTGCGGCGGGCCGAGAGCAGCGTCCGCGCCCGCCCCGCGAGCAGCGCATAGACCGCATCGGTCAATCCCGCGATCACCATGAAGGTGACGCCGAGCAGGATCACCTGCGGAAAGTGCGGCCTTTGCAGATCGACGAACTGCGGAATGAAGGCGCCGAAGAAGATCAGCATCTTCGGATTGCTGAGCAGCACCACCAGTCCTTGCAGGAAGAAGCCGCCCTTCGGCGGCGGCGGCGCATCGCCCTTGCCGATGTCCAGGCCCGGCGCGCGCAGCATCTTGAGGCCGATCCACACCAGATAGGCCGCGCCGGCGAAGCGCACCCAGTCGAACCAGTAGCCCATGGTCGCCATCATCGAGGTCAACCCCACCGCGACGATGCCGATCGAGATCGCAAGCCCCAGCTGCGCGCCGGCGATGTTGATGAGCGCCGCGCGCGTGCCGTGGCGCAAGCCGTTGGCCACCAGCAGCGTCACGATCGGGCCCGGCACGATGGCCAGCACCAGGCAGGCGGCGACGAAAGCGAGATAGAGTTGCAGGGACATCGGTTCACCAGAATATTTCCGCCGTGGCCGCGCAGAGCCGTTCGCGCAACGGCGACGCCGCCCGCATCCATGCCGCGGACATCCACGTCTTCAGATGTCGCATCAAACAGGACGGGGATGCCTGGAACAAGTCCGGCCGTGATGGCCAGGTCGAAAACGGAAGGCTTGACATGCAACCTTTTAGTTGCCTATTATCGCCACCATGGATGAAGTCTTCAAAGCACTGGCGGACGCGTCGCGGCGCGGACTGCTGGACAGGCTTCATGCCCGCAGCGGCCAGACGCTGAACGAACTCTGCGACGGCCTCGACATGACCCGACAGGCCGTGACCAAGCACCTTGCGATTCTCGAAGCGGCCAATCTGGTCGCCACGATCAAGCATGGCCGCGAGAAACTGCACTACCTCAATCCCGTGCCGATCCATCAGATCGGCGAGCGGTGGATCAGGAAATTCGAGCGCGACAAGCTCGCTGCGCTCGGCGACCTCAAACGACGATTGGAGTCTCGTGATGCGTAAGCCCGAATTCGTCTATGTCACCTATATCGCCACCACGCCCGAAAAACTGTGGCGCGCGCTCACCGATGCGGAATTCACCAAACGATACTGGATGAACTGCGAACTGGTTTCGGACTGGAAAGCCGGTTCGCGCATGACCATGAACCGCGACGGCGAGGTCAAGAACGAATGCGTGATCCGGGAATCCGATCCGCCCCGCCGCCTCGCCTACGATTGGGTGTCGGTGCATGATTCCGAGATGAAGCGAGAGCAGCCGTCGCGCGTCACCTATCTGCTGGAGCCGCACGGCGAGTTGGTCAAGCTCACCGTGACGCATGAGAACTTCGCCGACGGCAGCAAGACACTGCCGAGCATCGCCTTTGGCTGGCCGATGGTGCTTTCCAGCCTCAAGAGCATTCTCGAGACAGGCCAGCCGCTTGCGATCAACCCGGCGTTGATCGCGGAAACCGAGGCCGAACATGGCCGCGCGTGATGCCGCTTGCGTCAGCGGAGTGACGGCATGACCGATATCGGCGCGTTCACCCCGCACACGGTTTACACGATCTACATCGTCGCCACGCCGGAGCAGGTGTGGCGCGCGCTGACCGACGCCGCATTCAGCCGGAAATACTTCTCCGGTTTCGCGGTCGCGGTGGAGGAGCGCGTCGGCGGGCGCTTCATGCTGCGCGCGCCGGACGGCTCCGAGCACATTGGCGGCAAGGTGCTGGCGTGCGAACCGCCGAAGCGGTTGAGCGTGACGTTCAACGTCAACTGGCCGGGCCTCATCGAGGCGCTGGGCCAGACGCTGTTGACCTACGAGATCGAACAAGCCGGCGGCGCGGTGCGGCTGACGATGACGGAATCCGGCGAACGCCCGATCGACGAGGACATCCGCTCCGGCGGAGCGACGGGTTGGCCGGCGATTCTGTCGGGCCTCAAGAGCCTGCTCGAAACCGGTTCGGCGCCGGCGATCCAGATGGAGCCGCCGGTCAAGATGCTGGCGGCGTTGAAACGACTGGGGGTCAAACTGCCGGGGTGAGCTGTCGTCGTCATTGCGAGGAGCGAAGCGACAAAGCAATCCAGCCCTTGCTGATGGCTTTCTGGATTGCTTCGCTTCGCTCGCAATGACGGAAACGCAGTGCCAACGGGCTCGATCGGCGTCATCCCCGCCTTCGCAGGACGACCGGACAGCTCCTATCCCGTCAGCGCAGCCTTCACCACGCCGCTGGCCTTGGCGAAATCCATCTGTCCGGCGTATTTCGCTTTCAGCGCGCCGATCAGCTTGCCCATGTCCTTGATGCCGCTCGCACCGGTTTCGGAGATGATGGCGGCGACGGCGGCCTTCACCTCGTCATCGGACATCTGCTTCGGCAGATAGGCCGAGATGACGGCGATCTCCTCGCGCTCCTGCGCGGCCAGCTCGGCACGGCCGCCCTTGTCGTAAAGCTCGACCGATTCCTGCCGCTGCTTGATCATCTTCTGCAACAGGCCGAGCAGGTCGGCGTCGGAGAGCGGCGGCTTGCCCTGCCCGCGCGCGTCGATGTCGGCGTTCTTGATGCTCGCGTTGACCATGCGCAGCGTCGACAACGCCCGCTCGTTCTTGGCCTTCATGGCCTCCTTGACGGCAGTGTTGATGGCATCGCGCAGCATAACGGCCTCCGCAGGATGCAGCGGTCGCCGCCGCACCGGATCAATGGATGGAATGAACGATCTAGGGCTTTTGCTCTGCTCGCACAACCGCGCTGGAACCGAATTCGCGCGGGTTCCGGACCGGACGTTCAGCGCGCGCGGCTGCTCGCGCTGAAATCCTCCACCGCCGGCTCGTCCTCATGATCCGTCATGACTGGCGGAACGATCAACCCGACAACACCGGCGGTCGCGCCCGGACGCCCCCACAAGACAGGCTCGACCACGAATTCGTTCCGGACGACACGCGGCGCGCGTTCGGCAACGCGGTCCATCCAGCTCAGGCAATCGCCGTCTTCGGCAAAGCAAAGCGCAGCCCATCCCTGTTCCAGGGTGGTCACGCGCGGCATTCCCCATGTGTATTGATAGCGGAACGGCCGACGGTAAACCGGGTGATCGGGACTGTAGAACGCGGTCGCGAAAGCGAGTTCGTCGCTCCCGCTCACCGCCTGCAACGGCCCGGTCGCCGATTGATGCCACAACCGGGTCAGTTCGAGCGCCGCCTGCCGATAGAACGCGCGGTTGTTGGTCCGATGCGCGTTGCGGTCGATCGCGTGCAACGGCGCGGCGACACCGACCGCGACGATGGCAATGCCGGCCGTGAGAACAGCCGTATTCACCGTGTAGAAACGCGCAACCGGGAAGCTGGCACCGCAGACGATCAGCACCGGAATCAGGAACAACCCTTGCAGGGCCCACATCGACGGCATGCTGGTGCCGATCATCACCGTGATGATCGACGGGAAAACGACGATGCCGATGAGGATCAGAAACAGCAGCCACAGTTTCGGATCGAGGTTGCGGAAATCCGCCGGAAAGCAACGCAGCCGCAGTCCCGCGGCCAGCATCCACACCAGGGCCGGCAACGCCACCGCGGCCACAAGCCCGAGCACGAACATGCAGACTTCCTCGAGCGAACGCCCGAACGCCATCCCGCCATGAATCTGCATGGCGTAGTCGAACGGCTGCGCACCGGTGGTCGCCAGCCAATGGATGTGAGGCGCGAGCACCGCGAAGCCAACCACGGTCGACACCCACGGCGCCGGCGACAGCAGATAACGCAGACGGTCCGGATGACAGAGCGCGGCGAACACCAGGCTCGCGACCAGAAAGATCGAATAATATTTGCCGAGCATCGCCAGCGCGCAGAACACGCCGGTGAGCGCCGCCCATACCAGGTGCTGCGACTCGAACGACCGCAGGAAAAAGTAGACGGCCAACGGCCAGAGCGCGAGCTGGACGGAGTTGGCGTTGAAACGCTGGGCGTGGAATTGATAGACCGGCATCAGCATGGCGAGCAGCAGCACGAGCGCGCGCTTGTCGCCACCGACGAAACGCCGCGCGATCAGGTCGACCGCCCATAGCGCCAGCGCGGCATTCGCCATCGCAAGCATCTGGAACGACCAGTCGGTCAACGGAAACACCGTCGCCCAGAGATACGACACCCATCCCATCAGCGGCGGATGCTTGGGATTACCCCAGGCGAACACCCGGCCGACCGACCAGGTCTCCAGCACGTCGGCGTGGAGATCGGCGCCGGTATAGGCCACCAACAGAAACAGCCACCAGATAAACGCGAAGGCGAAGATCAGCAGCGGGACGCCCCAGCCTCGCTCGATGCCATCAAGCCATGTCAGGAAGGGCCGACGCCAGCGCGCGGGCGCCGCGTCGGACTGAGCCGCCCTTGAGGCGAGAAACAAATCGATCGATGGAGGCATCTTGCGTCTGAATGGCGCACAAAGTGGGGCTGCACCGATCGCCGGCAAGCGCAGGACGGCTTGCCGCGGCGTCATAACACCAAACTTCTTAACCGTGAATAAGTCTCGCACACATATGCAACACATATGCGATTGTTCAACGAACCGATCGACCAGCGCGCGATTCAAAATGCCGGTGACGTTGAGACTCAATCGCCGTCATTGCGAGAAACACCAGCAATGAAGACATCCAACTCTGACAAGAGCGCAGACTGGACTACTTCTAAGAAAACAGACTGGACTACTTCTAAGCAGACTGAACTGCTTCGCTCGCAATGACGGGATTGCCTGGCAGATATTTGATGGACCCGCCGTCAATCCGGTCGGGCGGACGCAAGCGTTATTCGCCGCGCAGCCACGCCGTCAGCGCCGCGGCGGTCTCGCGCGGCTTCTCCGGCTGCGGCAGATGCCCGCAATCCGGAATGATCACCAGCTTCGCACCGTTGATGCCGTCGGCCATCTCCTTCGACAGCGCGTTCGACAGTGTGTTGTCGGTGTCGCCGCTCAGCACCAGCGTCGGACACCGGATTTTCGCCAGTGACGGCCGCGAATCCGGACGCGCGATGATGGCGGTGAGCTGGCCGATGAATCCGGCGGCGGTGACGTCGTCGCCCATGTCGTGCACCAGTTGCCGCAACGTCGCGTCGCCGTAACGCGAGGGATGCACGAAGCCGGGATAGAGGTCGTCGAGCACGGCGTGAAACTCGCCCTGCTCGATCCGCGCGACCAGGGCGCGGCGGCGCGCCTTGGCCTCGTCGGAATCCGGCCGGGCCTGGGTGTTGATCAGCGCCAACCTCGCGACCCTGTCGGGCGCCTGCCGCATGATCTCGAAGGCGATGTAGCCGCCCATCGAATGGCCGGCCAGCGCGAAGCGCGGCGGCGCCTCGGCGAGGATGCGGCGGGCGATCACCGCCATGTTGTCGTCGCGGACATGATTGGCGACGGT
>CAUJJN010000003.1 GCA_963204905.1 Pseudomonadota bacterium | reverse complement strand
TGTGCCTCGGCAAGAACATCGGCGGCGAATCCATCATCATCGATCTGGCGCGCACGCCGCACATGCTGATCGCCGGCACCACCGGTTCGGGCAAGTCGGTGGCGATCAACACCATGATCCTGTCGCTGGTGTACCGGCTGCGTCCCGATCAGTGCCGCCTGATCATGGTCGATCCGAAGATGCTCGAACTGTCGGTCTATGACGGCATCCCGCATCTTCTCACGCCGGTCGTCACCGATCCGAAGAAGGCCGTCGTCGCGCTGAAGTGGGCCGTGCGCGAGATGGAAGAGCGCTACAAGAAGATGGCCAAGCTCGGCGTGCGCAATATCGACGGCTTCAACGCGCGGCTCGCGGAAGCGCGCGCCAAGGGCGAGGAGATCACGCGCACGGTGCATACCGGTTTCGACAAGGAAACCGGCAAGGCGATCTACGAGGAGGAAAAGCTCGATCTCGACGCGCTGCCCTACATTGTCATCATCGTCGACGAGATGGCCGACCTGATGATGGTCGCCGGCAAGGACATCGAGGGCGCGGTGCAGCGTCTGGCGCAGATGGCGCGCGCCGCCGGCCTGCACGTCATCCTCGCCACGCAACGCCCGTCGGTCGACGTCATCACCGGCACCATCAAGGCCAACTTCCCGACGCGCATTTCCTTCCAGGTTACCTCGAAGATCGACTCGCGCACCATTCTCGGCGAGATGGGCGCGGAGCAACTGCTCGGCCAGGGCGACATGCTCTACATGGCCGGCGGCGGCCGCATCTCGCGTGTGCACGGCCCGTTCGTGTCGGACGAGGAAGTCGAGAAGGTGGTGCGTCACCTCAAGACCCAGGGCCAGCCGGAATATCTCGAGGCGGTCACCGCGGAAGAACCTGCCGAGGGTGAAGACGGCGCGGTGTTCGATTCCACCGGCATGGGTGGCGACGGCGGCGGCGACCTGTTCCAGCAGGCGGTGGCGATCGTCAAGCGCGACCGCAAGGCGTCCACCAGCTACATCCAGCGCCGCTTGCAGATCGGCTACAACCGCGCCGCCTCGTTGATGGAGCGGATGGAACTGGAAGGCATCGTCGGGCCGGCCAACCATGCTGGCAAGCGGGAAATCCTGATCGATCAGGAGGAGGAAAGTCCTTTCTAGAGAATGACGGCTCAATCTCGATTCATCACGTTCCGGGCGTCCCCAGAGTACGAGCCGCGAAATCGCCACAGCTTTGCATTAGCGCCAGCCTTACCACGGCCATCAGGACGAGACATTGCACAGACATCTGAAAAGGCTCACTCAAGGCGCGATCGCAGGCGCGATGTCCGGACTTCTGGCGCTGCCGGCCGTCGCCGAGCCGCTTCCCTCGCCGAGGCCGCGTGATGCCAATGCCGTCGTGGCGCAGGCCGGCAAACCGGTGCCGGTCGCCGGCAAGCCCGCAGCCGCCGCGACGCCGCCCACTCCGATCATTCCCGATCCGCGCAAGCGCGCCGCCGGCGGGCTGTTCACCAGCTTCGACGGCAAGCAGCGCGCCGAGGCTGCCAAGGTCAGCGCCTATCTGTCGTCGCTGCAAACCCTGGTCGGACAGTTCGTGCAGGTCGGACCGGACGGCAGCCGCACCACCGGCGATTTCTACATGCAGAAACCCGGCAAGATCCGTTTCGAATACGATTCGCCGAGCAACATCTCCATCGTTGCCGACGGGCAATCGGTGGTGGTGCGCGACACCAAGCTGGCGACGCAGGATACCTATCCGCTGTCGCAGACGCCGCTGCGCTTCCTGCTGTCGAACCGAATCGACCTGATGCAAGACACCAAGGTGGTCGGCGTTTCCGCCGACGAGCTTTACATCAGCATCACGCTGGAGGAGCAGAATCCGCTGGTCGGCACCAGCCGGCTGATGCTGATGTATGGCGTCAAGGACAACCAGCTCAAGCAGTGGACCATCACAGATCCACAGGGCTACGACACCACCGTCGCGGTCTACAATCTCGACTCGACCAAGCGGCCCGATCCGTCGATGTTCAAAATCGACTTCACCAACTACTCCACGACGCGTCAGTAAGAGCAGCTTTTGCATTGGGCCAACGGTTAGTCGTCCCCGCGAAGGCGTGGACCCGTTACCCCTGGCCGTGCAAGTGTGCGATGTTATCGCCAAATGGCGAGCCAGCGACCGTTGATTGTCATTCTCGATTTCAAGAGAGTCAACCGGTCCGCTTGTATGGCCGACGGCTATGGGGAGTCTGGGTCCCCGCCTTCGCGGGGACGACGTCGATGGGTGTGATTGCGCGATCGATCACTTCGCTTTGGTCGCGTTGACGTGTAGAAGGAGGCGACGCTTTTCCCTCCGCAAGTTTCATCATCATCCATGCAATTCAAGCTCACCACCTGGAACATCAATTCGGTGCGGCTGCGCATCGAACTGGTCGCCAAGTTCATCAAGGTGGCGCGGCCGGACGTGTTGTGCCTGCAAGAGACCAAGTGCCCGGACGACGCGTTTCCGCTGAAGCGATTCAAGCAGCTCGGTTACGAGCACGTCGCGCTGAACGGCCAGAAAGGTTATCACGGCGTCGCCATCGTCTCGAAGCTGCCGTTTGATTCCACCGACGTGCGCAGGTTTTGCGACAAGCTGGATTCGCGGCATGTCTCGGTGTCGATCGGAGCCAACGCCAATCTCGCAACGCCGGTGGTGTTGCATAATTTCTACGTGCCGGCGGGCGGCGACATTCCCGATGTCGGGCTCAATCCGAAATTCGATCACAAGCTGAAGTTCCTCGACGAGATGCGCGATTGCGCGCCGCTGCATCCCGCCGGCGGCGCGCGGCACATTCTGGTCGGCGATCTCAATGTCGCGCCGCACGAGCACGACGTCTGGTCGCACAAGCAGTTGCTCAAGATCGTGTCGCACACGCCGGTGGAGACCGAGAAGCTGCTGGCCGTGCAGAATGGCGGCGGCTGGTTCGACGTCGCGCGCGAACGGATACCGTTGTCGGAGAAGGTCTATACGTGGTGGAGCTATCGCGCCGCCGACTGGGCCGCCGCCGATCGCGGCCGCCGGCTCGACCACATCTGGGTGTCGAAGGCGCTGCGGGAGACCGTGCGCGATTTCAGCATTCTGCGCGAGGCGCGCGGCTGGGAGCGGCCGTCCGACCACGTGCCGGTGTCGGCGGTGTTCGAACTGTAGGGATGTCGGAGGCCGCGCCCTCGCGGCTCGGCAGGATGCGGCGAGGGCCGCCGGCGCTGGCGGGAATCCGCCAGCGTGGTATCATTTTCATACAAAATCGCGTGAACGGCCGTGTAGGCTGCGCCGACTACCTTTCATGCGGCGGTCCCGCCGCCGTTTCTCCGTGCGTCCGTTATTTTCCGAGCTGAGGGGGCATCCTCGCTCATAACTCCTGAGGAGACAGCATGTCGGATCGCGCCTGGTTCTACGCCGACGGCGGCAAGCAGCTTGGACCTTTTTCGGAAACTCAGTTTCGCGACCTGATCGCCAACGGGACGGTGTCCGGTGCCAGCTATGTCTGGACCAGCGGAATGGAGAACTGGCAGCGCGCCCAGGATGTCCCCGGCCTGTTGGACCGACCGCGGCCGCCGGGCCCGCCGAATCTTGCAAGCGCGGGCGGGACGGGAAACAACCTTGGCGGAATGCCGACGGCCGCATCGGGGACGAACGCGGGCGCGGCGACCGGTGGATCGCTTTGGATCGATTTCGGCATCTGGGATCTTACCTGGCGCAGCATCGTGCTGGGAATTTGCTCGATGTTGATCATCCCGTTGCCGTGGGTGCTGGTCTGGTACCTGCAATGGCTCGTGCCGCACCTGCAGGTGCGCGGGCGGCCGAATCTGAGTTTCCAGGGGCCGGCGATGCAGATCGTCCCCTGGTACTTCGGCGCCATCGTGGTGATGGTCGCCCTCGCCATGACCGGAAGCGACGTGCTCAGCAACCTGTCGATCGTCGTCCAGATGGTGCTTCAGTGGCTGTTCATTAAGTGGCTGGTCGCCAATCTCGCCGCCGATGGACGCCCGCTCGGGCTCAGCTTCTCCGGTTCGGTGTGGGCCTTTCTCGGCTGGGCCGTGCTGGGGGTCGTCTCGGTGATCACCATCATCGGCTGGGCGTGGGTCTACACCGCGTGGATGCGTTGGTTCTGCAACAACATTCAGGGCACGCGCCGCGCCGTGGTGTTCAACGGCAGCGGGTTGGAATTTCTCTGGCGCGCGGTCGTGGGCGCCATCGCCTGCTCTTTCATCATCCCGATCCCGTGGGTCTATCGCTGGATGATGCGCTGGGGTGCCTCGCAGACCGAGCTCTTCAGCCGCGATGCCGGCGCGGTGAACGGCTGATCGAGGCTCTGTGCTGAAGGATGATCAGACGGTTGGTCATTTTCCAACGTCATTGCGAGAAACGTAAGCTCTGAAGCAATCCAGTCGTTGCTTTGCGGCTTGCTGGATTGCTTCGCGGAGCCTGTGCTCGGACAGCGCGAAGCGCTGATCCGGGTGCTCGCAATGACGGATCAACCGAAATTCATTCCGTTACTGCAACGCCTCGCCGTGCTGGGTGATGTCGAGGCCTTGCAGCTCGTGGTCACGCGGAACACGCAGCGGCACGAAGCCACCGACGATCTTCAACAGCACGAAGGTCGCGGCGATCGTCCAGGCCAGGGTGACGGCGACGCCGTAGAACTGGATCAGGAGCTGTTGCGGGTTGCCTTCGAGCAAGCCCGACGCGCCGCCGATCGACTGCACCGCGAACACGCCGGCAAGCAGCGTGCCGATCAGGCCGCCGACGCCGTGCACGCCGAACACGTCGAGCGAATCGTCGTAACGGAAGCGATGCTTGAGGCTGGTGCAGGCCCAGTAGCAGACGCCGCCCGCGATCACGCCGATGACGAGGCCGTGCCACGGCGCGACGAAACCGGATGCCGGCGTGATGGTGCCGAGCCCCGCCACCGCGCCGGAGATCATGCCGAGCACCGATGGCTTGCGCCGGGTCAGCCATTCGATGGCGCCCCAGGTCAGCGCGCCGGCGCAGGCGGCCAGATGCGTCGCGGTGATGGCGAACACGGCGCGCGAATTGGCGCCGAGCGCGGAGCCGCCGTTGAAGCCGAACCAGCCGACCCACAACAGGCCGGTGCCGATCACCGCCAGCGACAGGTCGAACGGCGCGAGGTTGTCCTGGCCGTAGCCGTGGCGGTTGCCGATCACCATCGCGGCGACGAGGCCGCCGACGCCGGCGCTGAGATGCACTACGGTGCCGCCGGCGAAATCCAGCACGCCGGCGTTGCCGAGGAAGCCGCCGCCCCAGACCCAATGCGCCAGCGGAATGTAGACGATCATGAACCAGCCGATCGAGAACAGCAGATAGGCGGCGAACTTCATCCGGTCGGCCACCGCGCCCGCCACCAGCGCCACCGTGATGACGGCGAATGTCATCTGGTAGAGCATGAACAGCACTTCGGGGATGTTGGGCGCCGCCGGGTTGACGCTCTCGAGCGTCATCCCCATCAGGAAGACGCGGTCGAGCGTGCCGAGAAACTTGCCGCTGCCGCCGAACGTCAGCGTGTAGCCGAACGCCACCCACAACACCGAGACGATCGCCACCGCGGCGAAGCTCTGTGCCATGGTCGCCAGCACGTTCTTCTTTCGCACCATGCCGGAATAGAACAGCGCGAGGCCGGGGATCGTCATCATCAGCACGAAGGCGGTGGCGACGATCATCCATGCGGTATCGGCGGCGCTGATGGTGCTCGGAGGCGCGGCGGTTTGCGCCAGCGCGGGCGTGGTCGATGCTGCGGCGAACACCGCGGCGCACGCCGCGCGACGCCGCAGTGTCGTCATGACGATATGGAAGACGGTTGGCGTATCCATGTTACAACGCATCGCGGTCGGTCTCGCCGGTGCGGATGCGCTGCGCGCGCTCGACCGGGGTGACGAAAATCTTGCCGTCGCCGATCTGCCCGGTGCGGGCGGCGGCGCTGACGGCCTCGATGGTCCTGTCGGCGAGGTCGGAGGCGACCACGATCTCGATGCGCAGCTTGGGCAGGAAGTTCACCAGATACTCGGCGCCGCGATAGACCTCGGTGTGGCCCTTCTGACGGCCGTAACCCTTCACCTCGGTTACGGTCATGCCATGAACCCCGACCCCGGTCAGCGCCTGGCGGACCTCGTCGAGTTTGAACGGTTTGATGATGGCGATGATCAGCTTCATGGCCGGAACCCTGCGGCGTCTGCGGTGATTTGTCACGCGCGGATCGTTATTTCTGCGCAGATTTTGCGCAAAAAGCCAAGAATCCATCCAACCCGGCCGGAATGGATGTGGCCGGGCGAGGCGTCGCGCTGCCGGAGAGCTACTCTGCCGGTTTCTCGCGGCGCTGGCGCAGCGAGCCTTCCTGCGCCACCGAGGCCACAAGGGTGCCGTCGAGCCTGAAGATCTGGCCCCGGGTCAAGCCGCGACCGTGCTGGGCGCTCGGGGAATCCTGCGCGTACAGCAGCCATTCGTCGGCCCGGAACGGCCGGTGAAACCACATCGCATGGTCAAGGCTTGCCGGCATCATCCGCTTGTCGAACAGCGTGCGGCCATAACGCGCCATCGCCGCGTCGAGCAGCGAGAAATCCGAGGCATAAGCCAGCGCGCACATGTGCAGCGCCGGGTCGTCGGGGAGTTTCGCGGCGGTGCGGATCCAGACATGGATGCGGCCGTCATCGATCTTCTCGCCGAAATAGCGTCCGAGCTCAACCGGCCGCAGTTCGATCGGGCGGTCGGATTCATAGTAGCGCCGGATGAACTCCGGCATCTCCTTGAACATCGGCTGCTTGGCGATTTCCTCGGCGGTCAGCATGTCCGGGGTCGGGACCTGCGGCATCGCATCCTGATGATCGAACGCCGAGTCCTCGTCCGCATGGAACGACACCATCAGTGAGAAGATGGCGTGCCCGTGCTGGATCGCGGTGACGCGCCGGGTGACGTAGCTGCGGCCGTCGCGCAGCCGCTCGACTTCGTAGATGATCGGTATCGCGGGGTCGCCGGGCAGGATGAAGTAGCAGTGCAGCGAGTGCGGCAGCCGCTGCTCGACGTTCTCCACGGTCCGGCACGCCGCCACCAGCGCCTGACCGATCACCTGACCGCCGAACACCCGTTGCCAGCTTGTCTGCGGGCTGACGCCGCGGAACAGGTTCACTTCCAGCGGCTCGATGTCGAGGATGGAAATCAGGTCGATCAGGCTTTTGGACATGGAAACACTTTCGGTTCGAGCCGTTGCGTCGGCCAGAAAACGCCGTCGTTCCGGATTGCGCGTGCAACGAGCGAGTCCGAAACCCATAACCCGTCCCTGTCGGGCGTATGGATTCCGGGCCTGCGCCTGAAGAAGGCGCATCCCGGAATGACGAGCATCGGGAAGTCTGGTCGACAGGCGATCTTGGTTCCGCAACCGCCCTGTTTGGGAAACCTGTTTCGCTCAGCTATAACCCGCTGACAAGTCCGGTTTTGAGAAAGGTGCGATGATGTCGGCACAGCCAAGCATTGTGATCGCCGGCGGCGCCTTCGCCGGATTGGCGCTGGCGCTGGCGCTGCGGCAGGGGCTGGGCGAGGTGGTGCCGGTGATCGTCGCCGATCCGGCCCTGGCGAGCCGGCCGAGCCGCGATCCGCGCGCCACCGCTATCGTCGCCGCCTGCCGCCGCCTGTTCGAGAGCATTGGCGTCTGGGATGAGGTCGGGCCGCAATCGCAGCCGATCCTCGACATGGTGGTGACGGATTCGAAACTCTCGGACGCGACGCGCCCGACCTTCCTCACCTTCGCCGGCGAGGTCGAGCCCGGCGAGCCGTTCGCCCACATGGTGGAGAATCGCCTGCTGATCGACGCGCTGGTCAAGCGCGCGGAAGCCGCCGGCGTGACGCTGCGCTCAACCGCCGTCACGATGTATCAGGCGCACGACGGTGGCATCGATGTCACGCTTGCCGATGGTGAAACTGTCCATGCGAGCCTGCTGGTCGCCGCCGACGGCGCGCGCTCGAAACTGCGCGAGCGGGCCGGCATCGCCACCCACGGCTGGCAATACGATCAGTCCGGTATCGTCGTCACCGTCGGCCACGAACGCGATCACGAGGGCCGCGCCGAGGAGCATTTTCTTCCGGCCGGACCGTTCGCGATCCTGCCGCTGAAGGGCAAGCGCTCGTCGCTGGTGTGGAGTGAGTCGCGCAACAACGCCGCGCGCATCGTCGCGCTGCCGGACGACGAATTCCATGCCGAGCTGGAGCAGCGATTCGGTCTGCACCTTGGCGAGATCAAGGCGCTCGACAAGCCGCGCGCGTTTCCGTTGCAGTATTTCGTGGCGCGCTCCTTCATCGCCGATCGCATGGCGCTGGTAGGTGATGCCGCCCATGTGATTCATCCGATCGCGGGGCAGGGCCTCAACATGGGGCTGAAGGACATCGCGGCGCTGGCGGAAGTGATTGTCGACGCGGCCCGGCTCGGCATCGATCCGGGCGCGGCCAACGTGCTGGAGCGCTATCAGCGCTGGCGGCGCTTCGACACCATGACGATGGGCGTGGCGACCAACGCGCTCAACGTGCTGTTCTCCAACGACTCTACCCTGCTGCGCGGCGTGCGCGACATCGGCCTTGGTCTGGTCGATCGCCTGCCGCCGTTGAAGAACATGTTCATCAAGCAGGCGGCGGGCCTGTCCGGCGAAGTGCCGCGGCTGCTGAAGGGCGAGGCGCTGTAGGCGCGCGCCATGCCGCGTTGGAACCGTGCGGCGTTCTCGCCAGAGCCTGATTGAATCAGGGGCGCTGCTTCGTGAGTCCGGATTGACGGATTTCTTGGCGCGGACCTGAAATCACGCCGTCTGGAAACGCCGCGGGGCATCGAGCGGTTTCGCGCGTCGCCGTTCCGGCTGTCGGTGATCGCCGCTTGCGCGGCGTCTCCCGTATCGTCGGCATCGACCGCGTTAAACGTGGATGGCCGGGACGAGCCCGGCCATCACGAACCATTCGGAAGCGGAAAGAGGCCCGCCCTTACACCACACCCATCGCCTGCATCGCCTCGGCGACGCGGATGAAGCCGGCGATGTTGGCCCCCATGACGTAGTTGCCGGCCGAGCCGTATTCCTCGGCGGTCTGCGCGCAGGTGTCGTGGATATTGTGCATGATGTGCGCCAGCCGTTCCTCGGTGTCCTCGAAGGTCCAGGAATCGCGCGAGGCGTTCTGCTGCATTTCCAGCGCGCTGGTGGCGACGCCGCCGGCGTTGGCAGCCTTGCCGGGGCCGAACAGCACGTTGGCTTGCAGGAAGGCATGCACGGCTTCCGGCGTGCACGGCATGTTGGCGCCTTCGCCCACCGCGATCACGCCGTTCTTGATCAGTTTGGCGGCGTCGGAGCCGGTCAGCTCGTTCTGGGTGGCGGACGGCATCGCGATATCCGCCGGCACCTCCCAGATGCGGCCCCCGGTGATGTACTTGGCCTGACTGCCGCGCGCATGGGCGTAGTCGGCGACGCGGCCGCGGCGCTTCTCCTTGATTTCCTTGAGGAGGTCGAGGTCGATGCCGTGCTCGTCGACGACGTAACCATTGGAGTCGGAACAGGCGATCACCTTGCCGCCGAACTCCGACACCTTCTCCATGGTGTAGACGGCGACGTTGCCGGCGCCGGAGACCAGCACCTTCTTGCCCTCGAAGCCCTGCTTGCGGGTGCCGAGCATCCGCTCGACGAAATAGGAGCAGCCGTAGCCGGTGGCCTCGGTGCGGACACGCGAGCCGCCCCAGGTCAGGCCCTTGCCGGTGAGCACGCCGGATTCGTAGCGGTTGGTGATGCGCTTGTACTGGCCGAACATGAAGCCGATCTCGCGCTGGCCGACGCCGATGTCGCCCGCCGGCACGTCGGTGTATTCGCCGAGATGGCGATGCAGCTCGAGCATGAAGGACTGGCAGAAGCGCATGATCTCGCGCTCGCTGCGACCCTTGGGATCGAAGTCCGAGCCACCCTTGCCGCCGCCGATCGGCATTCCGGTCAGCGCGTTCTTGAAGGTCTGCTCGAAGCCGAGGAACTTGATGGTGCCGAGATAGACGCTGGGGTGGAAGCGCAGGCCGCCCTTGTAGGGGCCGAGCGCGGAATTGAACTGGACGCGGAAGCCGCGGTTGATGCGGACGTTGCCGTTGTCGTCGATCCACGGCACGCGGAAGATGATCTGCCGCTCCGGCTCGCAGATGCGCTCGATCAGCGCCGCCTCGGCATAACGCGGATGCTTGGCGATCACCGCGCCGAGGCTGTCCAGCACCTCGCGCACCGCCTGGTGAAACTCGTTTTCACCCGGGTTGCGTTGCAACACTTCATTGAAAATCGGTTCGAGCTTTTCGTCGAGCATGAAGCACCCCCAAACATCGGTTCTGGTTGAAGCAGGCCGAAGGCACAGCCCGCCCCGCTTGCCACAGGGGTATGAAAGGCTCCACGCGATCCGACGCTAGCGCGCTGGTGTACTAGAGCGTTGCCTGTTTTTCAAACGAACCTTGGCTGGAAAATATGCAGACTGCGACAATTTCGCGCAGTCGATTTTTGCGGCCTTTGGTGTCGAGCGGATCGTCAGCTCCGTCATCGCGAGGAGCTTCGCCACGAAGCGATTCAGAACCTTTTGAAAAGGCTGGATTGCTTCGCTTCGCTTGCAATGACGGTCGGCCGGGACAAAGCGGGATTAGAGAAGCCTCCTGCCGCTCTCCGCAGGTTGCGAGTCGGCTCAAACGCTCATTTCTTCGGCAGCCGCGCGCGGCGCCGCCGCGCCAGCCGCCTCAGGAACGAGCGGCGGTACCTGGACGACCCCTTCGCAGTCCCATCCAGCAGCGCCTGGAAAGGGATCGGGGGCGTCCGCTCCCTCCGCGAGCGGCTTCTGCCTGTCGGCCCAGTGCAGTGCGGTGTAATCGAAGCCGAGTTCGATGGTCGGCTTCACCACCTGAAAATACGGCGAGATGTCGAAGTCCCGCGGCATGTAGAGCGAGGAATCGCGGATATGCAGGATCTCGCGCCGCGCCTGCCGGCTCTTGGTGCGCGTCACCTTCGGCAGGATCGGATAACGCACGGCTTCGAACGCCTGCGCGATCAGCGCCGAGCAGATGATCTTGGTCGGGTCGCCGGAGCCGAGCGCGATCATGCGGCGGCGAAAGCGCTGCGGGATCGGCAGCGGAAACAGATAGCGCGCCAGATCGACGATGTTCTTGGTGTCGTAGCCGAAGCCGATGCGATTGATGGCGTAGCGGCACACTGTATGGCGATCCTCGTAGGACAGTCCCACGGGACGGCACAGCCGGGTGTGATACGGAAAATATTTCGACAGCGGCGCGGTGGTGACGCCCTCGCCGACATTCGCTTCGATCAGCACATGCGGTTCGCCGTTCGGCTCCGCCGCGCCACTGATCGGGCCGACATAAAGCGCGGCGTGCGACCAGGTCGATTGCGTCAGATACTTGATGATGCCTGAGATGCGGTTGTTGCCTTCGACCAGCAGCACGTCGCCCGGCATGACGATGTCGCGCAACCGATCCGGATCGCTGGGCGT
The DNA here is from genome assembly GCA_963204905.1 of Pseudomonadota bacterium. Lineage (GTDB taxonomy): Bacteria > Pseudomonadota > Alphaproteobacteria > Rhizobiales > Xanthobacteraceae > 62-47. The sequence goes on along the minus strand of CAUJJN010000003.1, from coordinate 3,969 downwards.
GAAGGGTTCATATCCCGACACCTCTTTCTGAAGGTAGCCGGCGATCAATTTGCCGACGGCATCGAGCACGAAGCCCATGAGATTCTCCCCGCGCGGTTCGTTCTGACCGCTTTGTCGCGCTTCAATCATGGACGTTAGCCATTGCAATTTGGTTCATGCCCGCGGCTTTGGGATCAGGATTGATTCACCATGACGGTTGCCGCACATCAATGGATGCGGCAACTTATCGATGCGTTCCCGAAAATCATTCAGGTTTCGGCAACCACCACACGAGAAAAGCCGCAAGAAAAGTTCGCATGACGATTTCACGCCGGACATTCCTGACAACGTCGGTCGCCTTCGCCGCGCTGCCGGTATCGCGGATGATGGCCGCAACGCCGCCGCGCGAGGTTGACATTGTCGTGATCGGCGCCGGCGCGGCCGGCATCGCGGCGGCGCGACGCATCCAGGCCGCCGGCCGCAGCGTCGTGGTGATCGAGGCATCGCCGCGGATCGGTGGCCGCTGCCGCACCGATCCCGCGTTGTTCGGCGTGCCGTTCGATCGCGGCGCGCGATCGCTTTACAATCCGGACGGCAATCCGCTGGTGAAACTGGCGCGCAGCAACGGCTTCGATATCGCGCCGGCGATGGCTGGCCAGAAGATCCGTGTCGGCCGGCGCAACGCGCGCGCGGGCGAGGCGGAGGATTTTCTCACGGCGCTGGTGCGCGCCAATCGCGCCATCGACGAGGCCGCGCGCAACAAGGTCGACGTCGCTTGCGCCGCCGCGTTGCCGAACGATCTCGGTGACTGGGCCGCGACGGTGGAATTCGTGCTCGGGCCCAGCAGCACTGGCAAGGATCTGCGCGATCTCTCAGCGATGGATCGCGCGCGTTTGCAGGAGCGCGGCGCCGCCATCGTCTGCAGGCAGGGGCTCGGCGCGTTGCTGATAAAACTCGGCGAGGGCGTCGCCGTCATGCTTGGCACGCCGGCGACGCGCGTGGCATGGAGCAATCGCGATGTCGCGGTGGATACGCCGGCGGGAAAGATCGCCGCGCGCGCCGCCATCGTTACGGTGTCCACGCATGTGCTGACATCGGGCCGCATCGCCTTCGCGCCGGATCTGCCGAAGCGACAGCTCGATGCCGCCGCGAACCTCCGGCTCGGCAGCTACGATCGCATCGCGTTGCAGATGCCGGGCAATCCGCTCGGTCTCGGCCGCGACGAGAATGTCATCGAGCGCGGCAAGGATGCAGGCACTGCGCTCCTGGTCGCCAATATCGCCGGGTCTTCGCTGTGCACGGTCGATGTCGCTGGAAAATTCGGCGCGGATCTGTCGGCGCAAGGCGAGGAGGCGATGCAGGCGTTTGCGCGCGAATGGCTCGGCGGCCTGTTCGGAAGCGATGCGGTGTCGAAGATCGAGCGCAGTTTCGCCACCCGCTGGAACGCGGAGCCGGCGATCGGCGGCGCGATGTCGGCGGCTGCGCCGGGCGCGGCGGGCGGCCGCAAACTTCTTGGGGAGCCGTTCGGCAACGTCTTCATCGCTGGCGAGGCGACGCATGAAACGCTCTACGGCACCGTCGAGGGCGCATGGGACAGCGGCGCACAGGCCGCCGACGCGGCGCTGAAGAAGATCGGCCCCGCCAAACCGCCGCCGCCAGCCGCGAAAAAATCGCGACCGAAGAAGCGGCAGGCGCCGCCGCAATAGGTGACGATCAACGCAGCAATCCGTCGAACAGCGGCAGGCTGACCAGCGCGGAGGCGGCGATCAGCGCGTAGCAGACGCGGCGGAAGGTGGCTTCGCTGGCGAAGCCGAAAGCATGTGCGCCGAGCCACAGCCCGAGCGCGAACGCCGGACCGACCGCCAGCACGAGGCCGATCACCGTCGCGGTGAACAAGCCGCCGAACAGATAGCTGACGAGAATGATGATATCGGCGACCGCGAAATACAGTATGACGCTGGCGCGGATCACGGCGGCGGCGGTGGCGTCGCGAAGCCAGTACAGCACGATCGGCGGGCCGCCGACCTGCGCCACGCCGCCGAAGAAGCCGGCGAGCGCGCCGACCAGCGTTGTCATCGGTGCGGTGGGCGGGCGCGGATAGCGCCATCCCGCCATCATCAGGATCAGCAGCGGCACGATCAGCGCGACGATCAACCAGCGCACCGCCAGCGGATCGGCATGGATCAGGAACAGCGTGCCGAGCGGCACGCCGATCAGCGAGCCGATCGCCATCAACATTACTTCGCGGCGGTTGGCGATGCGCATGGTGCCCGGCACCAGGCTCGCGGCGGCGATCATCTCGACGATCAGCAGCAGGGGCGATGCGATCTGCGCGCCGATCACCGCGCTCGCCAGCGGCATGAAGATCAGCGCCGAACCGAAACCCGAGAAGCCGCGCGCGAGTCCGGCGACGAACGCGGTGACGACGAGAACGGCGATGGCCGCGAAGCTGAAACCGTCAAGGCCGGGAAAGGTCATGCGTTGCTCGCGATGGATTGAACCGAAGTAATAATGGAGCGACAGGCATAAGCGATAGACGGTTCGCGCTGTCGCCCTCGTTTGCGATAGCTCCTGTCGCGAAGGGACGCAATTGTCGAATACCCTTCCGTTCGTCATGGCCAGGCTCGTCCCGGCCATCCACGTCTTTCGGAGTGTGCGGGAACAAAGACGTGGATGCCCGCGACAAGCGCGGGCACGACGGCAAATATCTTCGTCATTGCGAGCGAAGCGAAGCAATCCAGAAAGTTACGGAGCAAGAACTGGATTGCTTCGTCGCTACGCTCCTCGCAATGACGACATGATAGAATTTGCCGCGCTTATCCGCGCAGCGCGCCGCCGGTCTTCTTCGTCACGTCCGCGACGACCTTCGCCGCGATGGCGTCGATTTCCTGATCCGTCAGCGTCTTCTCGCGCGGCTGGATCGTCACGGCGATGGCGACCGACTTCTTGTCGGGATCGATGCCCTTGCCTTCATAGACGTCGAACACCGTCACGTTGGTGACGAGCTTCTTGTCGGCGCCTTGCGCGGCGCGGACGATGTCCGCCGCCTTCACGTCACGCGCGACGATGAAAGCAAAGTCGCGCTCGACCGGGTGGAACGCCGGCAGATCGAGCTGCGGCTTGGCGCGTGTTGGTTTCGCCTTGCCTTCCGGAATGCGGTCGAGGATCACCTCGAACGCCATCACCGGACCATCGGCGCGCAGCGCCTCGAGCACGCGCGGATGCAACTCGCCGAAATAGCCGAGCACGTTCTGCGGCCCCATCTGGATCGCGGCGGAGCGGCCAGGATGCAGCCACGCCGGAAACTTGTCGCCGCCGCCAGGTGCGATCTGCAACGCTTGCAGCGAGGCGCCGGCCGCCGCCAGCACCGCGAAGGCGTCGGCCTTGGCGTCGAATGCGCTGGCCGGCGCGGCGCCGGTCCAGCTTCGGCCGAGGCCCTGCGACGAGGCGAAGCCGCGGCGCACGCCGCTCGCCGCCGTGAACTGATCCTGCGGGCGGTCGCCCCGGAAGATCTGTCCGACCTCGAACAGCGCGACGTCGTCGGTGCCGCGATCGTGGTTGGCTTGCGCCACCGCGATCAGGCCCGGCAGCAGCGAGGGCCGCATGTCCGAGAGGTCGGCGGCGATCGGATTGGCGAGCGACAATTCAGGCTGGCCGCCGCCGAACAGCTCGGCGGCGGGCTTGGCGATGAATGACCACGTCACTGTTTCCACCATGCCGCGCGCGGCGAGCGCGCGCTTGGCGCGGCGGGTGCGGGATTGCAGCGTGGTCAGCACTGGCTTGCGCGGATTGTCGCCGCGCGGGAATGGCGTCATCGGCACCTTGTCGACGCCGACGATGCGCACGATTTCCTCGACGATGTCGGCCTTGCCGTGCACGTCGGTGCGCCACGACGGCACCGCGATCTTCACCACCGGGCCGTTGCCCGCCACCACGAAGCCGAGCCGTTGCAGGATGCCGCGCGCTTCCGGCAGCGGCACCTCGATGCCG
>CAUJJN010000002.1 GCA_963204905.1 Pseudomonadota bacterium | reverse complement strand
CGGTTACGGCTGGGCTGACTCGCGCTTCACCAACGGCTTCGGCGGCAACGGCGGCCGTGACGGCTACACCGTCGGTGGCGGTCTCGAATACATGTTCACCCAGAACTGGTCGGGCAAGATCGAGTACCAGTACTACGACTTTGGCAACGTCAACGTGTTCAACAACGCGGGTGCCTTCCTCGGAAACATCCGCAACGACGAGCACACTGTGAAGGCCGGTATCAACTACCGCTTCGGCTGGGGTGGCGCGCCGGTGGTGGCTAAGTACTGATCCACTCGGTCCAAGCCACTCGCGTTTTCAGCAGTTTCTAAGGGTCGGCCTCGCGCCGGCCCTTTTATTTTGATCGATCTGATCAGGGCAACACGGCATTTTCCCTCGGCAACATCGCCACCGAACCTGCCATCCGAGGCATGATGCGAACAGGTCCACAACAAACCGTTGGAAGGTGCTGGCAAGCACTGGAAATCCTTTCGCGTTCTTCCTATGTTCCTTGTAAAGCCCCTGGCGTCCAGTGCCGGTATTCCGGCAATGCGCGCCCTCAAGCGGCGCAGCTCCGCGCCCGGAAATGCCGAACATGGTGGATGAGATTTTGAAGGCCAAACGCCAACCCGCCGCTGGCCAGAACCAGCGCGCCATTACCATCCGCGGCGCACGCGAACACAATCTCAAGAACATCGACGTCGAGATTCCGCGCGACAAACTGGTGGTGCTGACCGGCCTGTCCGGCTCCGGAAAATCCTCCCTCGCCTTCGACACCATCTACGCTGAGGGGCAGCGCCGTTACGTCGAGTCCCTCTCCGCCTATGCGCGCCAATTCCTCGAAATGATGCAGAAGCCGGACGTTGACCAGATCGACGGCCTGTCGCCAGCCATCTCCATCGAACAGAAGACGACGTCGAAAAATCCGCGCTCCACCGTCGGCACCGTCACCGAAATCTACGACTATATGCGGCTGCTGTGGGCACGCGTCGGCGTTCCCTACTCGCCTGCCACCGGCCTGCCGATCGAGAGTCAGACGGTGTCACAAATGGTCGATCGCGTGCTGGCGCTGCCGGAAGGCACGCGGCTCTATCTGCTGGCACCGGTGGTCCGCGGCCGCAAGGGCGAGTACCGCAAGGAGCTGGCGGAGTATCTCAAGAGAGGTTTCCAGCGCGTCAAAATCGACGGCACGTTCCACGAGTTGGCGGACGCGCCGGTACTCGACAAGAAATTCCCGCACGACATCGACGTGGTGGTGGACCGCATCGTGGTGCGGCCCGATCTCGGCCAGCGGCTGGCGGAAAGTTTCGAGACCGCATTGAAACTCGCCGAAGGCCTCGCGGTGATCGAATACGCCGATGCGCCGGCCGCGACGGACGACAAGAAATCCGAAAAGAAGACTGCGAAGATCCACGACAAAAGTGGTCCCGAACGCATCCTGTTCTCGGAGAAGTTCGCCTGCCCGGTGTCCGGATTCACGATTCCTGAAATCGAGCCGAGGCTGTTCTCGTTCAACAATCCTTACGGAGCGTGCCCGGCCTGCGGCGGCCTCGGCATTGAGCAGCATATCGACGCCGACCTCGTCATTCCTGACAAGGACCTGACTCTGCGCAAGGGCGCGATCGCGCCATGGGCGAAATCGTCCTCGCCCTATTACATGCAGACGCTGCAAGCGCTCGGCAAGTTCTACAAGTTCACGCTCGATACCAAATGGAAGGATCTGCCGAAGAAGACACAGAACGCCATTCTGTTCGGCTCCGGCGACGATGAGATCAAGTTCTCTTACGAAGACGGTGTGCGCTCCTACGACACCAAAAAGCCGTTCGAGGGCGTCGTCACCAATATCGAACGCCGCTTCCGCGAGACCGAAAGCGAATGGGCGCGCGAGGAACTCGGCAAATATTTTTCCGACGTGCCGTGCGAGGCCTGCCACGGCTATCGCCTCAAGCCGGAAGCGTTGTGCGTCAAGGTCGGCGGCAAGCACATCGGCGAGATCGCGGAACTCTCGGTGAAAGGCGCCGGTGAATGGTTCGCCTCGGTACCCGACGCGCTCAACAAGCAGCAGAACGAAATCGCCGGCCGCGTGCTCAAGGAAATCCGCGAGCGACTATCCTTTCTGCTCGACGTCGGCCTCAACTATCTGACGCTGGCGCGCTCCTCCGGCACGCTGTCCGGCGGCGAAAGCCAGCGCATCCGGCTAGCCTCGCAGATCGGCTCAGGCCTGACCGGCGTACTCTATGTGCTGGACGAACCGTCCATCGGACTGCACCAGCGCGACAACGCGCGGCTGCTCGATACGCTGAAGCGGCTGCGCGATCTCGGCAACACCGTCATCGTGGTGGAGCATGACGAGGATGCCATCCGCCTCGCCGACCATGTGGTGGACGTCGGGCCTGGCGCCGGCGTACATGGCGGCCACATCGTCGCCAAGGGCACACCCGACGAGGTCATGGCCAATCCGAAATCGCTCACCGGGCAATATCTCACCGGCGAGCGCTTTGTCGCGATCCCGGAGCGGCGGCCGCCAAACCATCGTCGCACGCTGAAGGTCATCAACGCGCGCGGCAACAACCTGAAGAACGTCTCGGCGGAAATTCCGTTAGGCCTGTTCACCTGCGTCACTGGCGTCTCCGGCGGCGGCAAGTCGACGCTGCTAATCGACACGCTCTATCGCGCCATCGCGCGCAAGCTCAACAACGCCAGCGAAGGCGCGGCCCCTCACGACCGTATCGAAGGGCTGGAGCACATCGACAAGATCATCGACATCGACCAGTCGCCGATCGGCCGCACGCCGCGCAGCAACCCCGCGACCTATACCGGCGCGTTCACGCCAATCCGCGAGTGGTTCGCCGGCCTGCCGGAAGCCAAGGCGCGGGGTTATGAACCC
>CAUJJN010000001.1 GCA_963204905.1 Pseudomonadota bacterium | reverse complement strand
CTTGAGGAATTCGCATTCCATCGCCCAGCTGCCATCGTCGAGTTTCAGCTTGGCAAGTCGCGCCTGATGAAAAGCGTCAATAAGCTCACCGAACACATCGAGTTGCAACTGAACATGCGCCGCGTTCCCGACGCGTACGGGTCGGGCGCCTTCATAGCCCGGAAGCCAGGTAGCCTCCCACTCAAGCAGGCGGCGCTGCCCCATAATGCCATACATGATCTGCATATCGGACGGAGAACCGGCTACCGCACGCAATAGCCAGTTGTGCCACGACAGCGCTTCATCGAAATAGCCGCTGTCCATCAGCGCCAGCAACGTAAACGTCGCATCCCGTAACCAGCAGAAGCGATAGTCCCAATTGCGCGCTCCACCGAGCTTTTCCGGCAACGACGTAGTGGGCGCGGCAACAATCCCGCCGGTCGGCGCGTAAGTCAGGGCTTTGAGCGTCACCAGCGAGCGGATCACCGTATCGCGCCGTCGCCCGCGGTAAGTACAGCGATCAGCCCAATCCGACCAGAACGACTCGGTATCCCGCAAAGCATGATCGACATCGATAACCGCCGGGACCTCGCGGTGTGACGCACCATAAGTCAACACGAACGGGATCACCTCGCCTGCGTTCACGACAAAATCCGCCACGGTTGTCATGTTCTCGCCATGCGTCTGAACTGGCGTTCGCAGCACGGCCATGTCGGGTCCGCTGATGGCCAGCAGCGCGCCATCCGCGGTGCGCCAGACCCACGGGATGTTTGCGCCAAACCCAAAGCGGATGATCAACTCCATATGCATGGCGACGCGGCCGCGTTCCCCTCGCACCAGCCGCACCACGTCCGAAGCGGAGCCGCGTGGCGGCATGAAGTCGATTAGCGTGACGACGCCATCCGCAGTCTCAAAACAGGTCTCCAATATCAGCGTCTCGCCGCGATAGCGTCGCGACATGCGGGAATTGTCCACCGGCGCGATCCGCCAACGGCCGTGACTCTTGTCGCCCAACAGCGCAGCGAAACACGCCTCCGAATCGAAAGCAGGCCAGCATAACCAGTCAATAGATCCGTCGTTGCATACCAATGCGGCAGTTTCGCAATCGCCGATCAGTGCATAATCCTCAATCCTGCCGGGCAACTGTCCGATCCTTGACGCTTCGTTTCATTGCGATCTCTGCCCGGCCTGTCTCGACGCCTGAGAAGCGTGGCGCGAGGCAAGCGCTTGTTTCAAGGCATCCTGGTCCATCGTTGCTGCGATCTCATCCAGCGTCAGCGGCAAACGCCGCCGCCAGTTCGGATGCTGATCGATTGTGCCGGGAAGGTTGATCTGCTCATTCACCGCCAGCAAATCGTCGAGCGCGACAGCAAGCAATCGAGACCGGGTCTTGGCAAGGAAGCGCAGCACACCGAAATAGTCGTCCCCCTCGATCGTCTCCCCCTGCAAGGCATCCGAAAGCATTCGACGCGCATGATGTCGCGCCTCGACGCTTTCCCCCGGATCGATGCCGAGAGACAACTTTAACGTCAAATCGCTGGCATCCTGCCATCCCGCAAAGCTGGCGAGATCATGGGTATTGAACGTCACAAGGGATTTTTCGCCGTAGTGATCAATGCCGAGAAAGCCACCATTGCTGTCGCGCTCGAACATCATGACCCGATACGACCAAATGCCCCAACCCGCGATCTCCTCGCGAAAACCTTCCGGAACCGTTCCGAGGTCCTCTCCGATCACCACGCAACGCGCGGCCATGCTTTCCTGCGCAACGATCGCCACCATCGCCTGAAATGGCATCTGCACATATGCGCCATCACGCGGGCCGAAGCCATGCGGCACCAGATAAAGTCGCTTGAGTCCGAGGATGTGATCGAGCCGAATCGCACCCGCGTAGCGCATCGCGGCACGTAATGTCTCGCGGAAAGGCTGGAAACTGCGGGATTGCAATCCCACCGCGTTGAAACCGGCAAGCCCCCAATTCTGGCCTGCCGTGTTCAATGCATCCGGTGGAGCCCCAACGGCAAGGCGCCGTGAAATCGCGGCCTGTTCGTTCCAGGCATCGAAGCCATCCGGCTGCACGCCAACTGCAACATCGAGATAGAGGCCGATGTCCATACCGAGCTCGACGGCACGGTCCCGGCAGGCCCGCAACTGTCGGTCGGCGATCCATTGCACGAACAGAGCAAATACAATCTCAGCGCTGTCAGCCGTTTCTCGCAGGCTGTCGCACGCGGCCGCATCCGCATCTCGCCACGGTTCGGGCCACTCCCACCAAGGTCGATGAAAACGGCGACGCAGCGCGTCGAAGCAGCCGAAACGCCATAGCGTCGCTCCACCCTCCTCGCGAAATGCGTCGAACTCCGCAGTCCGCTTGGCATCGGGAGCGGCCAGGTATCGTTCAAACGCAACGCGCAACGCCTGCCATTTCAGTTTGGCAACACCCGCATAGTCCACCAGACTGCTCCGTCGCAGCCGCTCCAGTGTCTCATGATGTTCGACAACGAAGGACGACGGCAATTCGGGCACGGCTTCAACATCAATGTAGAGCGCATTGAGAAACAATCGCGTGTTCGGCGCATAGGGGCTACAATCGTTCGGTCGCTCGGCGAATAGCGCGTGCAACGGATTGAGGCCGACCCCGTCCGCGCCCCAAGCAGCAGCCAGTTCAACCAGACGCTTGAGGTCCGAGAAGTCGCCAATACCCCAATTGCGGGGTGAGCGGAGTCCATAAAGCTGTACCGCGAGCAGCCACGATCGTTCAAACTGTCCCTGATAAGCCATCGTCGGTGCGACGATCAGCGGCCAGTTCTCGCAGATCGCATTGGCATCGCGCAACTCAAGACGATAGCTCCCGATGGGAACCTGCTCCCTTAGCGATATCCTGCGTTCGTCGGTGACGCCCTCAGCAATCGTTTCGTCTCCAACCCCAATCCGCCACTGCACCGGCAATATTGCGCTTTCTGTCAGCGCGACCGAGCCAGCTACATGGTCGCGCAAAACGACCGGCCCCGCCAGCAGGCCAGAGTGCGATCGCGGCATCGCCTTGACGATCGCCTCAAGCGGCTGCTGTGCGATCCGACGACCTTGGCCTGTCCCATCAACGAACTCGGTGTCGATCCCAAGTTCCCGGGCTTTCGCGAAAAGGTCCATGCTTGCCCTCGCGAGGCGACACTGCCTCGCCGCCGATTTCTTAAACCATCCAAGGAGATAACATTGATGTAACGAGTGGTGATCGATCCGGTTCCAGTGGAACCAAAATGCGGGCTGAGACTTAATGTTTTGCTCGCACATTTTCCGGGAGGAAATCAGCGCGAGTGTTCGGCATCCCGATCATAATTCGAGCATTGATATCGTGAACAGGCAAGACCGAGTGATTGGAAGCGTCAACCGCGACGCTTTCAACATAGAGGACATTTATCCGAGTATCGATGGCGGCCGCTTTGCTGTGAAGCGCATCATTGGTGAGCCGATTGAGGTGTGGGCCGACATCTTCCGCGACGGCCACGACGTGGTCGCGGCTGAATTGATCTGGCGATGCGAGAAGGATACCGAATTGAACCGCATCCCGATGCGGTTGCACAGCAACGATCGTTGGACAGCGTCGTTCACGCCGCAGCATATCGGTCGCCATGTTTACGCAATTGAAGCCTGGACCGATGAATTCGCCACATGGCGTCATGGCTTCAACCTGAAGCAGGCCGCGAGCCAGGACGTTACGCTCGACGCGCTTGAAGGAGCGTCCCTTCTTGCGAAAGCGAAATCCGGCGATGCGGATGCCGCCTCCGTCATTCTGAGGCATTGCGAACAGTTTCTGAAAACCGGCGACCCCGCTCCGCTACTCGCGACCGAACTGCAAGAGGCCATGACGGAAAGCCAAGATCGCATCGACGTGACCCGATCTTCCCTCCTCCCACTGATGGTGGATCGCCCGTTAGCGCTCTTTGGCGCTTGGTATGAAATGGTACCGCGGAGCCAAGGACGTGAACCGGGACGGCATGGGACTTTCCGAGATTGCATCGAACGATTGCCCGATATTGCCGCGATGGGTTTCGACGTCGTGTATTTCACCCCGATTCATCCGATCGGACGCACCCATCGGAAGGGACGCAACAATGCGCTGGTCGCAGCGCCCGGCGATCCGGGAAGTCCCTATGCTATCGGCTCGGAGGACGGCGGTCACGATGCCGTTCATCCTGAGCTAGGGACGCTGGAAGACTTTCATGCGCTTGTTACGACAGCGCGACGGCTGAACATGGAAGTCGCCCTCGACGTTGCCGTACAGTGTTCGCCGGATCATCCCTGGCTTCGTCAGCACCCGCAATGGTTCAAGCGTCGCCCTGACGGCTCGATGCGGTATGCAGAAAATCCTCCAAAAAAATACGAGGATATCGTCAATCCCGATTTCACCTGTGACGACGCGGGTTCGCTCTGGAATGCACTGCGCGACGTTGTGTTGTTCTGGGTCGATCAGGGCGTGCGGATTTTTCGTATCGATAATCCGCACACCAAGCCGCTCCCGTTCTGGGAGTGGCTGATCAGCGAAATCCAGAGCCGCGATCCAGGCGTCATTTTCCTCGCCGAAGCTTTTACCCGCCCAAAGCTCATGAAAGGCCTCGCGAAACGGGGCTTCACTCAGTCCTACACCTACTTCACATGGCGCACGCACAAGGAAGAAATCGAAGAATACTTGCGTGAACTGACCGGGTATCCGGAGCGTGATTTCTATCGTCCAAACTTTTTCGTCTCGACACCCGATATCCTGCCCTACCATCTGCAAGGTGGGGAGCCGTGGATGTTCAAGTCGCGTGTGGCGCTGGCCGCCACACTGTCCGCGACGTACGGCATCTACAACGGATTCGAACTGCTTGAGCACGAAGCCATTCCCGGAAAAGAGGAGTATCTCAACTCCGAAAAATACGAGATCAAGGTGCGTGATTGGAATCAGGCGGGGAATCTGACGTCCTATATCCGCGCGCTCAATTTCGCACGACGTGCCAACCTCGCCCTGCACCAGACAGCCAATCTTCGGTTTCTCGCGATTGACGACCCCAGTGTCACTGGTTTCGTGAAAGCGTCCGCGGACGAGACCAACGTTGTCGCCGTGGCGATCGCGCTAACCCGCGATCCTCATGACGTCTGGCTACCCCTGAACGACGTCCAGGTTAAGGTAGGCGACAATCTACGGCCGGTGGCAGCGGTCGAAAATTTACTCACTGGTGAACGCCGCCCCGTCGAATGGGGTGGTCTGCGATTGCGGATAGATCCCTCCTACGATCCTGCAATACTGCTTCGCTGCATGGCTTGAAGGAGCAAATTGTGAACCTGATCCAGCATGTTGGCTCCCGCCACACCTCAGTATCCCCGTATGCTGACCCGCTATGGTACAAAGACGCCGTCATCTATCAACTACATGTTCGCGCCTTTGCTGACAGCAACAACGATGGTATCGGTGACTTCGTTGGCTTGACGGAAAAGCTGGACTATTTACAGGACCTTGGCGTCAATACGTTGTGGTTGATGCCGTTCTATCCATCGCCGGGCCGCGATGATGGGTATGATATCGCCGACTACGGTAGCATCAGCCCGTCCTACGGCACGATGAAAGATTTTCGTCGCTTCATCTCGGAAGCGAAACGTCGCGGCCTGCGCGTGATCACCGAACTCGTTATCAATCATACCTCGGACCAGCATAACTGGTTCAAACGAGCACGACGCAGCAGCGCCGGCTCGAGTGCTCGCGACTGGTACGTCTGGAGCGATACCGATCAGAAGTATGACGGCACGCGCATCATCTTTACAGACACGGAGAAATCGAACTGGACCTGGGATCCTGAAGCGAATGCATACTACTGGCATCGCTTCTTCTCGCACCAGCCAGATCTCAACTTCGACAATCCACGCGTGGTGGATGCCGTTATCCGTGTGATGAAGCGATGGCTTGACGCCGGCGTCGATGGATTCCGGCTTGATGCAATTCCCTATCTTTGCGAACGCGACGGTACGAACAACGAAAATCTTCCTGAAACTCACGCAGTGATAAAGCGGCTCCGCGCAGCGATGGATGCCTATGCACCAGGAAAAGTTCTCCTGGCGGAAGCCAACCAGTGGCCGGAAGACGTTCAGGAGTATTTTGGGGCGGGCGATGAATGTCACATGGCATATCATTTTCCACTCATGCCGCGCATTTACATGGCAATCGCCCAGGAAGATCGCTTTCCGATCACCGATATTCTGCGGCAGACACCGGACATCCCCGAAAATTGCCAATGGGCGATGTTCTTGCGCAATCACGATGAACTCACGCTGGAGATGGTCACCGACGTCGAGAGAGACTACCTGTGGTCTACCTACGCCAACGATCCACGTGCGCGCATCAATGTGGGCATTCGCCGTCGGCTGGCACCGTTGATGGACAACGATCGACGCAAGATCGAGTTGATGAACTCTCTACTGTTGTCGTTTCCAGGCACGCCGATCATCTACTACGGCGACGAGATCGGCATGGGAGACAACATCTATCTCGGCGATCGAAACGGCGTACGCACACCGATGCAATGGACGCCGGATCGGAATGGGGGCTTCTCACGCGCCGACCCAGCACGCCTGTACGCGCCACCGATCATGGATCCCGTCTATGGCTACGAAGCGGTGAACGTCGAGGCCCAGTCCCGCAGCCTGTCCTCCCTGCTTAACGCGACGAAGCGGCTCATCGCGGTGCGAAAATCAACACCCGCATTCGGCCGCGGCAACATGACGTTTGTCCGTTCAAGTAATCGTTCCGTGCTGACCTATGTGCGACAGTACGGCGAGGAAGCCATCCTCTGTGTAGCGAACTTGTCGCGCTCGGCTCAAGCCACAGAAATCGATCTGTCGCCTTGGAAAGATCGGATTCCACTCGAGATGCTGGGTCGATCGCAGTTCCCCGCCATCGGCGACCTGACCTATCTCATCACCCTGGCGCCTTACGGCTTCTACTGGTTTCAGTTGCGAGAAAAGGAAGTCTCGAGTCATGTTGAACCGACCCGGATGCCTGAATTCGAAACGTTGGTCGTTCCGCTCGGCGCGACATGGGTAACATTGGAACGGACCCGAGGCGTCTTTGAGCGCGATGTTCTGCCGCCTTACCTCTCGCGCACGCGCTGGTTTCCCGAACGCTCGCCATCCGCCATCGCCGCCAAGATGACATCTGCCATCCCATTCGCCAATCTCGGCGACAACCGTCCCTGGCTGGCATTCTTCGAATGGGCGCAAGCTGGAGCGAAGGTCCGCTATACTATCCCCCTGCGCATACGATGGCATCGCTTCGAGCGCGAGCAACACAATCCCCGCGCGCTGGCCGCGGTGCGACAAGGCGCACGTGAGGGGACGTTGCTCGATGTTGCTACCGAACAGGATTTTATTGAAATACTGATTGACAATCTACGCCGTGGCGAAACCGTGATTGATGGCGATTCACGATTGGAATTCCGCGGCACTGATGAACTTGCGCGACACCCAGCGGACACCGTCGCGCATGTTGCGCGAGTTGAGACCGAGCAATCCAACAGCACCGCACTCGTCGATCAACAATATGTGGTAAAAATCTATCGGAAGCTCGAACCCGGTATCAATCCCGAGATCGAGGTCGGCCGTTTCCTGACTGAAACCGCGCGGTTCTCCAATTCTCCACAGCTGCTAGGCAGCGTCGAACTGATCGAGGGCGAGCGCCGCAGCGCGGTCGGAATCGTTCATTCCTATCTGCAAAATCAGGGTGACGCATGGACGGTTACATCCGCCTATCTTGACCGATTTGTCGAGCAGTCCCGTCTTTTGACGGAAGTTGGGGGCATATCCGAGAGCGAGGATCAGACATCTTACCTGCGTTATGTCGCCCAGATGGGCCGTCGCATTGCCGAGATGCACATCGCTCTGGCCAGCCGGGATGACATCGCGGAATTTCGCCCCGAGCCGGTGAAAGCCGAAGATATTTCCTCATGGATCGACGGCATTGCGACCTTTGCCGACAATGTCATCAATCACCTGAAGAACAATCGGACAGTCAGTAAGCCAGCGGAGTGGGACCTCGTGGAGGAATTTCTGGCCAAGCGCCATGCCATTCGCTCCCATCTCGAGAGACTCGGACGCGATATGGCCGACACGGTGAAAATCCGCCACCATGGCGACCTTCACCTTGGGCAGATGTTGATCGTAAAAGACGACATCTTCATCATCGATTTCGAGGGAGAACCACGTCGCCCCCTCGCCGAACGTCGCCGTAAGGCGCCCGCCGCGCGCGATGTCGCCGGGATCGTGCGTTCGATTGACTATTCGACAACAGCGGCCCTGGAGCGAGCTCTCAAGATCGCTCCCGACGAGAACGGAAAGACTGCCGCAGCAATACAATCGTGGCGAGAACGAGCCATCGCGACATTCATCGATGCCTATCACGAGCATATGAGCGATCCACGCCTGTGGCCGCGCGACCGCCACGCGGCGGATCAATTGCTCGATATCTTCCTGCTGGAGAAAGCATTTTACGAAGTCGAGTATGAGATCGCCTATCGACCGGATTGGGTTAGCGTGCCGCTAGCCGGAGTGTTACGCATCATGTCCAAGGCCAACGAGGTGACGGCATGAGCCAACTCTCCGCCGATGCCTTCGCCATCATCGAAGGACGTCATTCCGATCCGTTCCGCTATCTCGGGCCGCATGTCGAGAACGATCAAGCGGTGGTGCGCGCCTTTTTGCCGGAAGCGTCAGACGTTGAGGCAATCGATGAGCGTGGTCATACCAACTCCTTGGCCCGCTTGCACGACGCGGGTCTGTTCGCCGGCCCCTTGCCGCACAATACCACCCGCTATCAACTGCGGGCCCGTTTCGGCGACACCATCGTTGAGTTGCAAGACCCGTATCGGTTTCCACCGATCCTGTCGGATTTCGATTTGTATCTGCTGGGCGAAGGCACGCATCAGCGCCTGTACGACAAACTTGGCGCGCATCCAATGACATTGGACGGCGTGGCAGGCGTGGCATTCGTCGTATTCGCGCCGAATGCACGGCGAGTTAGCGTGGTCGGTGATTTCAATTTTTGGGAACCACGGCGCCATCCCATGCGCCTACGCGGGAGCGGCTATTGGGAAATATTCATTCCCAATGCGACCGTCGGCGACCGTTATAAATTTGATGTCATCGGGCCTCAGGGACAGCAACTTCCCTTGAAATCCGATCCGATGGCGTTTGCCGCGGAGGTGCGCCCGAATACTGCTTCTATTGTCATTGATGTCACACGTCTTCCGCATACCGCACCCGTCGCCAAACAGATCAATCGCGTCAGCAGTCCGATCTCAATTTACGAGGTCCATCTCGGTTCGTGGCGACGGACGGGAGATGGTCAATGGCTCTCTTATCGAGAACTGGCTGAGGTCCTGCCGCGTTACGTCCGTGACATGAATTTCACGCATGTCGAATTTCTACCGATCAACGAGCATCCGTTCGATGGTTCATGGGGCTATCAACCAACCGGCTTGTTCGCACCGACCAGTCGGTTCGGCAGCCCAAACGACTTCGCTTTCCTGATCGATGCCTGCCATCGCGAGGGATTGGGCGTTTGGCTCGACTGGGTGCCCGGGCATTTTCCGGATGATCCGCATGGGCTCGGCCAATTCGACGGCACAGCGCTCTACGAACATGCCAACCCGTTACAAGGCCGTCATCTCGATTGGGGGACGTTAATCTATAATTACGGCCGTACTGAAGTCGTCAACTTTCTGGTCTCCAATGCCAGGTTCTGGCTTGAGCTCTACGGCGTCGACGGCCTGCGCGTCGATGCCGTCGCCTCCATGCTCTATCTCGATTACAGCCGTCCAGCCGGCGGCTGGATTCCCAACAAGTATGGCGGCCGCGAAAATCTCGAGGCCATCGCGTTTTTCCGCCGCTTCAATACGGAAATTTTCGCACAGTTTCCTGATGCCACAACAGCGGCTGAGGAATCCACGGCATGGCCGCAAGTGTCACGGCCAGTGGAATTCGGCGGGTTGGGCTTTGGCTATAAATGGAACATGGGGTGGATGCACGATACGCTGAATTACATCGGCAAGGATCCTGTTCATCGGCGGCATCATCACGGCGATATTCTGTTCGGACTGCAATATGCGTTCTCCGAGAATTTCATCTTGCCGCTCTCGCATGACGAGGTGGTCCATGGCAAACGGTCTCTGCTGGGTCGAATGCCGGGCGACGACTGGCAACGGTTCGCCAATCTGCGTGCTTACTACGCCTTCATGTTCGCTCACCCCGGTAAAAAACTTCTGTTCATGGGGGCCGAGCTCGGCCAGGAACGCGAGTGGAACCATGATCGTTCGCTGGATTGGGAACTGCTTGAGAAATCTCCGCACGCCGGAATTCAAGCCTTAATTCGTGATCTCAATCGAATCTACCGCGACACACCCGCACTTCATGAACGCGATTGCGACGCCGACGGATTCGAGTGGCTGGTGACGGACGATGCCGCACGCAACATCTTCGTGTGGCTCCGCAAAGCCTATGATGCGCGCCAGCAATGTCTTGTGGTCGTCAACTTCTCCCCGAATGTTTATCGTGACTATCGAATCCGAGTTCCCTTCCCCGGTGAATGGCGTGAAGTTTTCAATTCCGATTCCGCTTTTTATGGCGGCAGTAACGTCGGCAATACCGGCCTGGTACGCACATCCGATACATTGGTACCGGAATTGACACTGTCAATCCCGCCGCTTGCTGCCATCTACCTCATACCCGAAAGACCGACATGCGACTGAGCGCCGGGACGTCTCATCCACTTGGCGCGACCTGGGATGGACGCGGAACCAATTTCGCGCTGTTCTCCGCCAACGCCGAGAAGGTTGAATTGTGTCTCTTCGATAGTCAGGGACGCCGTGAGCTGGAACGAATCGCTTTGCCAGAACGCACCGAAGACGTCTGGCATGGTTATCTCAACGACATTTCGCCAGGCCAGCTTTACGGCTACCGCGTTCATGGGCGCTACGACCCCGAGCATGGCTTCCGGTTCAATCCGCATAAATTGCTCCGAGACCCATATGCGCGCCGGCTTTCCGGTCGGCTGGTGTGGAGCGATGCCCATTTCGCTTATCGCGCCGGCAGCCCGCGCGAAGACCTTTCGTTCGATCGCCGGGACAATGCGCGCGGCGTTCCCAAAGCTGTCGTCGTTGACGAGGGCTTCAATTGGGGCGGCAGAGAATTTCGCCCGCATGTCCCCTGGGAAGACACCATTATTTATGAAGCGCATATCAAGGGACTGACGCAAACCCGCGAGGATATTTCACCGGGTCTCCGCGGCACGTATCGCGGTCTGGCTGCGCCAAGCATGATCCAGCATCTCAAACGGATGGGTGTAACGGCTGTCGAGCTTCTTCCAATCCATGGCTTCGTCGATGATCGGCGACTGGTCGAAATGAAACTCACCAACTATTGGGGCTACAACTCGCTCTCGTTCTTCGCGCCGGAGGGGCGCTATGGACCGGACAACCCAATAGATGCCTTTCGCACCACCGTAGCACGGCTGCACGATGCAGGCATCGAGGTCCTGCTGGATGTCGTTTACAATCACACCGCAGAGGGCAACCATCTCGGGCCGACGCTGTCGTTTCGCGGCATCGACAATACGTCATATTACTGGCTGGCACCGGACAATCCCCGCTTCTGCGATGATTTCACGGGCACCGGAAACTCACTTAACTTAACGCATCCGCGCGTCCTGCAGATGGTGATGGATTCGCTGCGCTATTGGGTCGAAGTCTGTCACGTGGACGGTTTCCGCTTTGATCTTGCCACCACGCTGGCCCGCCGCATCGACGGGTTCGATCGCAACAGCGGCTTCTTCACAGCCCTTCGGCAAGATCCTGTTCTAGCATCGGTGAAACTCATTGCGGAACCATGGGACGTCGGTCTCGGCGGCTATCAGGTCGGCGCATTCCCCTCGCAATGGTCCGAATGGAACGACAAGTATCGCAGCACACTGCGTCGGTTCTGGTCGGGCGAGGCTGGCTTGATCGGGGATGTCAGCAAACGCATGACGGGATCATCGGACAGCTTCAACCATGACGGGCGCAAGACCCGCGCTGGAATCAATCACATCACCGTCCACGATGGATTCACGCTGCAAGACTTGTTCAGCTACAACGAAAAGCACAATGAAGCGAACGGCGAAGACAATCGCGACGGATCCAGTGACAACCACAGCAACAATTGCGGCTACGAAGGCCCGACCGATGACGCGACGATCGTTGCGTTGCGTCGGAGGCTCCGCAAGAATCAACTCGCCTGCCTCCTCTTGGCACAGGGCGTTCCGCTGATTCTCGCCGGCGACGAGGTCGCAAACTCGCAAGCTGGAAACAACAACGCATATTGCCAGGACAACGAAATCGGATGGACGGATTGGAGCGGCCTTGGCCGCGACGGCGATGATTTGACGGAGTTTGTCGGCCGCCTCACCTCGATCCGCCGCGACTTCGCACAACTCCGATCACAGGAGTGGGTCGACGGCCGCCGCGCTGACGGCAGCTACGGTGTGCTATGGCTGACACCGCAGGCTAACGAGATGACCCCCGAGGATTGGAATTTTCCTGAAAGCCGGTTTCTTGCATATCTGTTGGGGCCGGCCCAGCGAGGCTCCGCCCCAATTTTTATTGTGCTCAACGCGGCGCCAGACAACATCCAGTTCCATCTGCCGCGGCTCCCTGAATACAAGGCCTGGCGGTCAATTCTGAACACGGACGAAAACGCGACCCCGCTCGCTGAGCTGGCGTCTGGTAGCGAGGCCACTGCAACGGCAAGATCGGTACTTGCCTTCATGGGCATGGAGTAGCCTTTGTCCCAGCGACCCTTCACACATGAAAAGGCCGCCCGGGATCAACGCTGGCCGGGCGGCCTCGCGGATGTCGTGCCGAATCGATAGTTCGGTTCCCTCCCCCCGCGGTCAAATCATACGGCCCAGGATTCCCTGCTGACAACCTGCGCGCGCCCGCTTTTCACAAGCACAATGGGTCGATGATTTACGACCGTTTCTCAAGCAATAGACGCCCATTTCGATGGATCGCTTTCTGGACCGCATCAGCAAATCGCTGAAGGAGCCACGGCAGCGTCACCTCGATCCGGACAGAGTCTTCCGACACATCGACAAGCCCGGACGCTGCCTGCCCCAGTGCACGCACCCGAAAGCTCATACAGTCACCGTCCCAACGCTCTTCGTCGATGCTCAGAGCCGGAACGTGCGCCGCCGCACGAGTCAACCCCGACTGCAACCTTCGGCGTGCCTCTACGCGGCCCAACTGATGCGGAATCGAAACGATCAACGGCGCCGGCATAATGCCTCCCTGCTCAATCACCAATAAAATCTCCTGAGCTCATTCCATAGTGACAAAGTGCAGCTGTTCAAAGCCGTATCTAAAGATGGGAACCGAATGATCGCGACATAGTTTCCTTTTTGAGATTGTTTTGGCGCAGCGGGTTGAGGAGAACCTACCATGTCGATCGGCACCATCATTCTAATCATCTTGGTCATCGCCTTGCTGGGCGGCTTCAGTGGCATCGGTGGCGGCCCATTTTATGGCACTGGCTACTACGGTGGTGGTGGCCTTGGTCTGGTGATCGTGATCCTGCTAATCTTGCTGCTGCTCGGCAAAATCTAGACCGAGTCCGCTCCACGCAGACTCGAGCGGCCAGCTGTCAGGACCTTGCGCGTCCTTCATTGGATTCAGGAAGCGAGGCTTTATCAGCCTCAGCTGTTTGCGCTTTGCCAAAAATCAGGTAGAGCGTCGGCAATACAAGCAAGGTCAGCAACGTCGCACTGATCAGCCCCCCGACAACGACTGTGGCGATGGGACGCTGAACTTCAGCGCCCGTCCCCGTGGCCAACGCCATCGGCACAAAACCGAACGACGCCACTAGCGCCGTCATGATGACAGGACGCAGGCGAGTAATGGCTCCGTTCACAACGGCGTCACGACGATTCTGCCCTTTCGCGATTAGTTGCTTGATGAAGGTCAGCATCACCAGCCCGTTGAGAACGGCAACACCGGAAAGTGCAATGAAGCCGACGGCGGCAGAGATGGAGAACGGCAGCCCGCGCAACCAAAGCGCAGCGACGCCTCCCGTCAGGGCAAGTGGCACGACGCTGAAGACCAACAGCGCATCGCGGAATGTTCCCAACGCGCTGACGAGGAGAAGAAGAATGATCGCGAAACAGACTGGTACGACGATCATCAACCGCTCTCTCGCCTTGGCCAAGTTCTCGAACTGTCCACCCCAGGTTAGCCAATAGCCCGGTGGCAATTTGACCTCAGCGTCAATTCGCGAACGAATATCACCGACCACTGACGCAAGATCGCGATCCCGGACATTGGCGCTGACAACGATCCGTCTCTTGCCGTTCTCTCGGCTGATCTGACTCGGTTGATCACTGAAACGGAATGTCGTCAGCTCATCGAGCGGAACGGTCACCGCCGTCGCCCCTGTTGAGGGCAGCGCGACGGGGATGCGTCGCAACACCTCCGGATCGTTACGAACAGATTCCGGAAGTTTGACGACGATCTCGAAGCTGCGGTCCCCCTCGAAAATGAGTCCGGCATTGCGGCCGCCGATCGCCGTACCGATGGTGTCCTGAACCGTGGCTAATGTCAGACCGCGCCGCCCGATCGCGGTTTTATCGACATCGATTTCGAGAACCGAAAGTCCGGAAACCTGCTCAACCTTGACATCGGTGGCACCTTTCACTCCATGCGCAAGTTCCGCAATCCGCTCCGCCAGCGTACGCAATACATCCATATCATCGCCAAACAACTTAATTGCGATGTCTCCCCTCACCCCTGCGATCAGCTCGTTGAAGCGCATTTCGATCGGCTGAGTAAACTCGTATTGATTACCGGGCAACTCGTTCACGACGGCCTCGCTCTGCGACAGCAATTCCGCCTTGTCCAACTTCGGATCAGGCCACTGCACGCGAGGTTTCAGGATGATGAACGTATCCGATGCGTTAGGCGGCATCGGATCGGAAGCGACTTCTGCGGTTCCGGTCTTGGAAAATACCCGTGCGACCTGCGGCAGCTTGACTACGGCTCGCTCGACATTCAATTGCATGGCTTGCGACTGATTCAAGCCGGTGCTGGGAATCCGCAGGGCGTGCATCGCAAGGTTGTTTTCATCGAGGCGGGGAATGAAATCCTGGCCAAGCCGCAAAAACAGCACAGTGGCTATGGCAATCAGCATACCCGTTCCAGCTATCACGGTAAGGGGACGCTTCAGCACCGCCACCAGTATTGGTGCATAGGCCGCCTTCAACCATCGAATCGCGACACTGTCACCCTCACGGATCATCCCGGTCAAAAGGATCGAAATCATTGCCGGAACGAAAGTCAGCGACAGTATGAAGGCACAGACCAGCGCCAATGAAACAGTCAAGGCCATCGGCTCGAAAATCTTGCCTTCGATGCCTGTGAACGACAGCAGCGGCAGATAGACCAGAATAACGATGGCCTGTCCGTAAACGGTGGGCGCGATCATTTCCCTGGCTGATTCCTGAATTGTTTGCAGCCGCTCTGCGAGCGGGAGGGTCTTCCCTGTTTCGCTCTGCCTCTCGGCCAAGCGACGCATCGCATTCTCGCAGAGGATGATCGCGCCATCGACGATCAGACCGAAGTCCAGCGCCCCGAGACTCATCAGGTTTGCGCTGATGCCCCATCGCAGCATGCCGGCAGCGGTCATCAGCATCGTGATCGGAATGACCAGCGCAGCGATCAACGCCGCACGGATATTGCCCAGCAACAGAAATAGAATCACGATCACCAACAAGGCGCCCTCGCCCAGATTGGTCGCCACCGTCGCGATGGTGGCATCGACCAGTTCGGTGCGATTGAGCAAGGTTGTGATCTCGATTCCCGTGGGCAACAGGCGCTGGATGTCGTGGATCTTCGCATCTACCGCCGCCGCGACAGTCCGACTGTTGCTGCCGACAAGCATAAGGGCGGTTCCGATCACGGCTTCTTGGCCATTAAGGCTGGCACTACCCGAACGTATTTCGCCGCCTATGCCAAGATCCGCGACGTCACGCACCCGAACAGGGACTCCTCCGCGCGTGCTGACGACGACATCACCAATGTCATGCAGACTCTCCAGCCGTCCGCCGGAACGTACCGCTATTCCTTCTCCGTTCCGTTCGATGACACTGGCGCCGCGACTGACATTGTTTGCTTCGATCGCCTTGACAATATCCGCAAACGTTATGCCGAACCCGGTCAATCGCGCGGGCAAAGGCTGCACATGAAACTGCTTTACTTCGCCGCCGATCGAATCGACACCCGCGACGCCGATGACACTCTTGATTTGCGGGCGAACGATCCAATCCTGAACAGTGCGCAGATAGGCGGCGCGCTCGACGGGCGACGACAGCACCTGACCATCGGGCGTCACATAGGCGCCCGCCTTCATGCTGGCTTCCGAGAATCCCACGGACCAGATGTAGATTTCCCCGAGGCCGGTCGAGACCGGTCCAAGCCGCGGATCGACGCCGGGCGGCAGGTTTGACCGCAGTTCAAGAAGCCGCTCCATCACTTGCTGACGTGCGAAGTAGATATCAGTGGCATCCGTGAAAATCGCGGTGACTTGCGAGAAGCCGTTGCGCGACAGCGAACGGGTATGATCCATTCCCGGGATCCCCGCCAACGCCATTTCTATTCGCGCCGTAACTTGCTTCTCGATCTCAACCGGCGACAATGCGAACGCTGTTGTATTGACCTGCACTTGCCTATTGGTGATATCGGGTACGGCATCGATCGGCAGTCGCAATAGAGACCACCAGCCCAACCCAACCGCGATCAATGTGAGGACAACGACGACCCATCGATAACGGATCGAAAGTGCGACAACAGAACCAATCATGATCATCTGCCTCAGTGCTGGTGTTCGACCGCGGACTTGCCGAGATCAGCCTTGAGAACAAAAGTATTTTTGGTTGCGATGCGATCTCCGGCAGCGAGGCCTGAGGTGATTTCCACACGTCCATCGTCCTGCCGCCCGATCGACACTGTCCGCGCCGAAAACCCCTCGGGAATGCGGACAAAAACCGAAGGTTGCCCCTCCAGCGTTTGAAGGGCGGAAGCAGGAATGACAACCGCCGCCTCTGTAAGATCGAACGGAATCTGAGCTGTCATGAAAGCGCCAGGCCGCCAATGTCCCGTTGAATTGTTGATCGAGACCACCGCGCGGGCCGCGCGCGTCTCTTTCTCCAGCAGAGGGCTGATCGATAAGACCGTCGCCGGCGATGTCTCGCCGCTTTTCTCGGCCACGATCGTGATCTGTTGACCAACTCTGACCTTTGGCAGATCTGTCGGCAGAATTGCGAGATCGCCCCACATCTCACTTTGATCGATAATGACGAACAGCTCGCTCTCCTGGCCTTCGCGGCCAACCAGGGAGCCGATCTCAACGCGTCGTTCGGCGATCCGACCGGAGATCGGCGCCCGCAAATCCTGTAAGCGCAATGTTTCGCCGGGTTGTTGCGGCAGCGCGTCGATCTGCTGCGCAGTCAAACTCAGCGCGAACAGTTTCTGTCGGGCTGCCTCGTACTTGACGCGAGCGTCCTGAAAGGTGACTTCGGCCCGGAGATACTCGTTCTCGCTGACGACCTTGCCTTCAAACAGCGTTCTGGAACGGTTGAACAGTTTCTGCTGCAACTCGAACAAGAGCCGCGCACCGAGATAGTCGCTCTTGGCGTCAGCCACTTCTCGACTTTCGATCACGGCAATCACTTCACCGGCCTCGACCGGGTCACCGACGCGCTTGCGTAGTTCGGTCACCGTTCCCAGCAACCTGACCGCGACCCGCGCGATTCGGTCGCCGTTCGGCATGATCGTGCCCGGCACGGTGATGTGGCGGCCGATCTTGCCGCCACCGACCGGAACAACAGCAAAGCCACCCGACTCGATCTGACGGTCGCTCAGTTTGACTTCTTGCGGATGTTCGTCGGTCGATGCATCCGACGCGAAAGCAGGAAGAGCAGCGGCAAGCCACAGCGTGGCCGCGAGGAGTCTCGGTCTGATCATGATACCTGTTCCAGGACGGGTGTCGTCCCCCCGTCAGTTCGTCAAGCTGTGAGGGCGCACGACAAAGCTCGTGCAATCCCGAAGCAACAACGGAAACGCACGCGTCCCGCCGGGACGCGCAAGGATCAGGCTCGAGGGGGTTTGAACAGGCCGAGATCCGCGAAGGAGATCAGCACTTGAGTTTTGCCATCACGCGGCGTGAACGGAATGACCGTCGCCGGATCATTGATGGCTGCCGCAGGAGTGGCCGTAACGTGGGAGAGGCAATGGCCGCTGTGGCAGAGCGCGGGCCCTGCTGGATGATCCGGGGCCGGACCGTGATCGCTGTTGCCGGTCGCCACCGGGATGCCCCCGGTATCAGCAAATTGCGGTCCGCATTCGGCGCAATGCATCAGCGAAAGCAGCATGCCAACGGCCAACAACAAAACCAGCGGCAGCCGGCTCAGCCGTCCGCCCCATTTCTGTCCTGCCGCGCTGCGTCCGTTCCCGACCATCGGCGGCGAATAGGCCCTGATCTCATGGCATTTTCAAGTCCCATGTTGACCCGGGATATCTATTGTAGAACGTCCAAATATGGACTATATCCATATCGAGAAAGGTTTAAAATGCGTCCGGACCAAGCGCCCCAACCGACTAACGCGGTCGAAAACCTCCGCCGGATCGATCAATCAAGATTCGCGCCCGCCAATCGACGTCGTCTGAGTGCCCCGGCATTACGGACGTTTCTGGCAATCGCCGACCTGTGGGGACTGACGGAGGAGCAGCGCCGCCTGATGCTCGGCTATCCGTCGCGCTCGACCTATCATAACTGGTGCAAGCAGGCGCGAGAGCACGGCGCGTTCACGCTCGACGTCGACGTCCTTATACGCATCTCAGCGGTGCTGGGCATCCATCAAGCGCTCGGCATTCTTTTTGTTGAGGAACGGCAAGGGATCGATTGGCTGCGAACGCCACACCACGCCGCTGTTTTCGGCGGGCAGTCTCCACTCGCCGTCGCGACTTCCGGAACGCAGGATGGTTTGCTCACGGTACGCCGCTTTCTTGATGGCGCGCGGGGCGGTTTCTACATGGCGCCGAACGCAGTCGACGAGGCATTCACGCCCTACAATCAATCAGAGATCGTGATGCGGTGACCGATACTTTCGCCATCGCGCCGCAACCGGCTCATCGCCTGATCCCATCACAATTTCCGCCGATCGGTCTGTTCGATACGGTTGCGACCCCTGCTGATCTGTCGGCCGTGATGGAGCTGGTCGGCTGGACCAACGACCGCTTGGTGGCGGAGCGTATCAACCGGCTGCCGCGTGGCGAGTGGGTCTACGGTTCCCCCAATGCGAGCATTGTCATGGCGGCTTTTCTACACGTCGCGCCGGGCGGTATGCGCTTCAACGGCCCCGATCTTGGCGCATGGTATGCCGCCGACGGTATCCGCACCGCCGCAGCTGAAGTCGGTCATCATTTGCGGCGCGAAACAGTTGCCCGTGGCGTGGCCGCCATGAGGCGACGTTATCGCGCCTACGCCGCCACATTGCTTGGCGACTATCTCGACATCCGAGGGCAGCAGGCGGCACGTCCGGAAATTTATGCAAGCGAAAGCTATACTGCATCGCAGCCGTTCGGCGAGCAGGTTCGAAGCAGCGGGGGCGCAGGTGTGATCTACGATAGCGTGCGCTTCATCGGCGGCACAAGCATCGTCGCGCACCGGCCGCGCAACATCACCGACATCCTGCAAACTGACCATTACGAGATCACGGTGCAGGCCGCGTCTCGCATGATCGACGTCCGCAAGCTGACCGCATAACAACAGCGCTGGATTGATACGCGAGATTCCCCAAAGACCAGGGCGCGCGGCAGAAACATTGCCAAGCTGGGGAAAAACGCTCTAAAAGTTAAGGCTTAAAATAACGGCTAACAGGCCGGAACCAAGGGGAGGCTCTTTGTCATGAAGGCGCGACGTCTATCCATCCCCGCAGCCATGGCGGCGATTCTGCTGTCATCGTCTGCCGGGCACGCTCAAGTCTCAGACGACATCGTCAAAATCGGCGTCCTGACGGACATGTCGGGACCGGCCTCAACACCGAGCGGCCAGGGTTCTGTCACCGCAGCGCAAATGGCAGTGGACGATTTCGGCGGCAATGTTCTCGGCAAGCCGATTTCCGTGATCGTTGGCGATCACCAATTGAAACCGGATATCGGCTCGGGCATCGCACGTCGCTGGTACGACGCCGAGCAAGTCGATTTGATCGTAGACGTTCCGGTGTCTGCGGTCGGACTGGCCGTGCAGAGCGTCGCCAACGATCGTCATAAGTTGTTCATCACGCATTCGACCGGCTCGGCCGATTTCCACGGAAAATTCTGTTCGCCCTACGCCATTCAATGGGTGTTCGATACGCGGGCACTGGCGGTCGGAACCGCACAGGAGGTTCTGAAGCGCGGAGGCGACAGCTGGTTCTTTATTACCGACGACTATGCCTTCGGGCACTCCCTCGAACGTGACGCCTCCGCGGTCATTGCGAAGAACGGCGGCAAGGTGGTCGGTTCGGTTCGGCCGCCCTTCGCAACGCCTGATCTCTCTTCGTTCGTGCTGCAGGCTCAAGCCTCCAAGGCGAAAATCATCGGTATCGCCGGCGGACCACCGAACAACACGACCGCGATCAAAACAGGTGGTGAATTCGGCATCTTCAAAGGCGGCCAGCAGATGGCGGCACTCCTCGCGCTCATCACTGACGTCCACGGATTGGGATTGCCGGTGGCGCAAGGCCTGCTGCTGACGACGTCGTTCTACTGGGACATGGACGACAAAACTCGCGAATGGTCGAAGCGTTATTTCGCCAAGGTGAACCGGATGCCCACCATGTGGCAGGCCGGCGTTTATTCGTCAGTCATGAACTATCTCAACGCCGTCAAGGAAACAGGTACCGACGATCCGCTGAAGGTCGCCGCGAAAATGCGTGAAAAGCCGATCGAGGATTTTTTCTCGCGAAACGGCAGGCTGCGTGAGGACAACCTGATGGTGCACGACCTCTGGCTGGTGCAGGTCAAGAAGCCGGAAGAGTCAAAATATCCTTGGGATTATTACAAGATCCTGACCAAGATTTCCGGCGAGGAGGCCTTCGGTCCGCCAGATCCGGCGTGCGCACTGGTGAAGAAATAATTTCATCACACCAGGAGAAACCGCTTGAGCGGCAACGCCTCGGAGCGGTTCTCATTGGCGCACACGAGGGAACAACGGCTGGCCCCTTTGCGATCAATCACGCCGCGCTAGTGAATCGCGGCGTACATGATTTTCTCTTCGGTCGCATCAACGGCAGAAAACTCCTCGACGACCTTGCCCTGCCGGCTGACCAGAATGCGATCCGAGAGTGCGAGGATCTCCGGCAGATAAGACGAGATGACGACGACCGCCTTGCCGTCATCCGCGAGCCTGTTAATCAACTCATGGATTTCAACGATCGCGCCAACGTCGACGCCGCGCGTCGGCTCGTCGAAGATAATCAGATCTGGTTCCTGGACCAGTGATTTGGCGATCACAACTTTCTGCTGATTGCCGCCCGACAGTTCAACCACCTTGGCTTTTGGACTGATGGCACGTACTTTCAGCCTGGAGATCCAGTCATCGCCGGTTTGATCCGCTTCCCGCCGCGACAGCAGAAAGCGGCCACCGGGAAACTTTGAAAGCAACCCCAGATAGACATTCCGGGCGATCGACATGGTCTCGAAGAAACCCTCGACTTTACGATCTTCGGTGACATAGGCGACGCCATCCGCCACCGCCGGCGCAGGGACCCGGTAGCGGACTGGCTTGCCTTTCAACAACACCTCGCCGCCATAGAAGAAGTCGCGCTTGAGCACGCCAGCGACGATTTTGAATGTTTCGGTGCGCCCGGCGCCGACCAGACCGAACACGCCGGTGATCTGACCCGTGAAGATCGACAACGAGTTGTTCTTGACCATCGGCGCCATTTTCAGATTCTGCACCGACAATATCCGTTCCCGGAAGTCGTACCGGAATTTGCACGGCTGACTCATAGTAATTGCCAAACCAGTCCGAGTCATTCATGTGATAGACATGAACGATGACAAGATC
Source organism: Pseudomonadota bacterium (assembly GCA_963204905.1). GTDB lineage: Bacteria > Pseudomonadota > Alphaproteobacteria > Rhizobiales > Xanthobacteraceae > 62-47. The sequence goes on along the minus strand of CAUJJN010000001.1, from coordinate 71 downwards.
ACTGGTGACTTCCAGTGGGGCAGGGATCAAACGGCGTGAACATTCGATGTCGGTTCGGTAAAAAGCCGTCA